>NZ_JBIQOD010000007.1:0-156392 GCF_044130335.1 Acinetobacter halobius | reverse complement strand
ACCTTGAGGCACCAGTTCCAATTCGATTTTGCCTGCACGATAGAGTTCATCAAAGACCCAAGAGTCGGACTGACGCGGGAACGAACAAATGACTTTTTTCACAGCACCCGCTTTGAGGAGCTTGGCTAACCCATAGTCGCCATTGCCAGCATTGTTACTGACGATAGTGAGGTCTTTGATCCCGAGTTGAATCAAGCCATCAATCAGTTCAGCAGGTTGTCCTGCTGTGCCAAAACCACCAATCATAATGGTTGAGCCATCCTTTATTTGCGAAAGTGCTTCTGTTAAAGAAGCTGAACTTTTATCAATCATAATATTGTCCTAGGTACAGCGTACCTATTAACTTTTAGAACTTGAATTGGAGCGTGAAGCTAAAGCTGAAACTTCAGGACTACGTTTGGTTAAAATCAGATGCGCAGTTAAACCAATGACGATGCCCCAAAAAACTGAACTTAGGCCTAAAAAATGCATACCTGAAGCTGTAGCCAAAAAGGTAATGAGGGCAGAATCGCGTTGAGATTCATCTTTCATGGCTACAGCAATATTGGTTGAAATCGCTCCCAATAAAGCCAAGCCAGCCAAAGCAGCAACAAGCTCTTTTGGCAGCAAGCTGAAGAGCAGAACGATACTGCCTGCGAACAAACCACCTAAAATATAGAAAATGCCGTTAGCAACGCCTGCGATATAGCGTTTTTCTTTTAACTCATGCGCATCTTTGCCCATGCACAGTGCAGCCGTAATCGACGCTAAAACAATGGTGATACCGCCGACACATGCAACAGCTAAAGACGCAATACTGGTGGTGGTAATAATCGGCTTGGCAGGCATGTCATAACCGCTCAGTTTCATGATGGCCATGCCCGGTAAAAACTGTCCTGTCAGGCTGACTAAAATCAAAGGCAGGGCAAGGTTTAAGGTGGAGTGCCAAGTCCATTCGGGACTGATGAATTGAGGAATCGCAAGTTGGAAATCTAAACTCACTGCATTCATTTCACCAAGCCCAAAGCTCAAGGCCACACCTGAAAGCAGTACCCAAAGCATGCTATAGCGTGGTGAAATTCGTTTTGCGACTAAAAAGACAAACAGCATGCTAAACACAATAATCGGCATACTGTTAGTGGCACTAAACAGACCTAAACCAAACTGAAATAAGATCCCTGCCATCATGCCTGCTGCAACCGATTGTGGAATCCATTTCAATAATTTATCAAAGTAACCACTGATCCCGATCAGGAAAATCACCAAGGCTGAGGTAATATAAGCGGCTACAGCTTCATTCAGGCTAATATTCGGGAACAGCGTGACCAATAAAGCCGTACCCGGCGCAGACCATGCGGTAATTACAGGGACTTTAAACTTAATGGAAAGAAAGATCCCTGCCACGGCTGCCCCTATAGAAATACCCCAAATCCATGAAATCATCATGGTCGGGGAAACTTGAGCTTGTTGCGCAGCCTGAAAGAAGATAATGAGTGGTCCTGAATAGGAAATCAGCACGGCCAAAAATCCTGCGACAGTGGCTGAAATAGACCAATCTTCTTTCAAAGTTTTAAACAGGGTAGCCATTCATTTGCCTCCATGCAGACATGATCCTGTATATAAAGTTTTGTGACGATCAATTAGCCTTGATCGCCACCGCCTACAGGAACCACTGTACCTGTCATATATGACGAATCATCTGAAGCAAGAAATACAATCGCATTGACTTGTTCCTGAATCGTGCCATAGCGGTTCATAAAACTACGATCAATAGTTTGATCGACCACTTGTTGCATCCACGTTTTTTCATTTTCAGACAGTGGATTTGCATTGCGTGGCACTTTGCGTGGCGGTGCTTCGGTTCCACCTGTCGCAACTGCATTCACGCGGATGCCATCTTTGGCATGCTCAAAAGCCAGTGATGCAGTAAGGGCATTCACTCCGCCTTTGGAAGCCGAATAGGGCACTCGGTTAATACCGCGAGTCGCAATAGAAGATACATTTACAATCGTACCTTTCTGATTTTTAATCATTTCAGGTAAAACTGCTCGACAACACCACAGCGTTGGAAATAATGAGCGATTCACTTCTTTGATGATTTCTTCTTCAGAAAATTCGTCAAAGGGTTTCATCCAAATCGCACCACCGACATTATTGATGAGTACATCAACACGGCCATAGATTTCAAGTGCTTTATCTACAACACTTTGTGCGCCTGCAAAGGTTTCAAGATTGGCTTTGACTGTTATAGCGTCGCCTTGATGTGCTTCAATCTCTGCTAATGTTTCATCTACATAGTCGGATAAATCAGCTAAGACAACTTGCGCACCTTCTTCAGCCACTTGGAGTGCAACACCGCGACCAATGCCTTGAGCGGCACCAGTCACAATCACGACTTTGTTTAAAAATCTTTGATTTAACGCCATTTTTGAACTCGCTCATCATCCGATATAAAGATGATTTTCTAAATTTATAAATTTGGCACGCCGGCGTCCTAACATTTGAATATCACTTACCGGATTAACCTTCGGTTGGACTTACTTTCCTTTTGGGAAAATGAGAAGCAGCGCTTCGCAAGAAACCACCTTGCGGTGCAGTGCACCTCATCGCAAAACTCGTCAGAAACCGATTACTTGATATCTTTCTCTCAGAAAAGGCTTTTTTACCAAGCAGTCTGGCCTCGAACAATTGCGAATGACGTTTTCGCGTATCATTTTTTCTATGACTTAAATATTGGGTGATCTATTAGTTTGCAGAGAATTTTTCAAACAGGAAGTTTGCAGGCTTTACGCCTTCGCTATCTAACCAACCACGAACAGCATCAACCATAGGGACAGGACCACAAAGGTAGACATCAACATCCCCGCCATTGAGCCATTCATTGTCAATGTGCCCAGTTACATAACCTTTACGCTCATGTGCAGAGTCTGGACTTGCAACTACGGTACGGTATTCAAACCATGGAAGTTTAGCTTGGAGGGCATTGAGCTGTTCTAAAGCCACTAAGTCGAAATCATTGGTAACACCAAACACTAAACGAACAGGGTGTTCAGCGCCTTTTTCTTCTAAAGTTTGTAGCATAGACATAAAGGGTGCAATACCAGTACCGCCTGCAAGCATAACCACAGGACGAACCACATTACGCAAATAGAAGCTACCAAATGGACCAGTAAACGTCATTTTGTCGCCCGCTTTGGCAGCACCACTTAAAAAGCTACTCATTTTGCCATTCGGCACATTACGGACCACGAAACCAGTTAAACGGTTGCCCGGTTTCGAGCTAAATGAATATGAACGTGTTTCTGCTGTCTCTGGAATGCCTACGTTGACATATTGACCAGCAAGGAAGTGAATGTCAGGTTGACCTTCATCGAGCTGAATATCAAAAGTAATGGTCGACTCTGATAAGTTTTCAACAGCAACTAATGTGCCTTGATACTGGTGAATTTCGGTTTTACACACTTCAGATGACGCTTGAATTTGGAATACGGCATCTGAGGTCGGACGGCATTGGCAAGCCAAAATATAGCCTTGTTCCGCTTCTTCTGGTGTTAATGCATCTTCAATATACGTCTCTTCAGGCATGTCATAACTACCAGATTCGCAAAAAGCGCGGCAAGTTCCACATGCACCATCACGGCAGTCTAGCGGAATGTTAATTTTTTGGCGGTAAGCGGCATCTGATAAAGACTCACCTTGAGTCACGGTAATAAAACGCGTTACGCCATCTTCAAATTGAAGTGCAACATTGTGGTTTGACATGGCTGAATATCCTTTAAAAACTTTGAAACTTGGAACTTTCAGCCAAAACTCCATTTGGCTGAAAGCATACTAAGGATGTGTGGCTAACTTAGAGGTGATAAATATCAATCACTTGGTTGATATAATCGTTTTTCAGTACCACGTATTTACTTAAAATTTGTGGTTTTTCACCTGAAAAGTCGATTTCATAACGTGACATACCAAAGTAGCTATAACTGGTTTTGTAGCGGAAGCTCAGCGTATTCCAGTTAAAACGGACAGTAACTTTATCGCCATCACGCTCAATCATTTCGATGTTGTTCACATTGTGACAAGTACGTGTGTCTGGCATAGTCGCAGAGGAGCGCTCAGTTTTAATGCGGAAGACACGGTCTTCTAAACCTTGACGGTCAGGATAGTAAATCAGTGAAATTTCAGACTGCGGATCCGTCGTCAATGTATCATCGTCATCCCATGCAGGCATCCAAAACGATGCAGAAGGGGCATAGCATGCGAGCCAATCGTCCCATTGCTCATCATCTAAAAAACGTGCTTCTTGATACAAAAACTGACTAACTTGTTCGATGCTAACGGTATTGAGTGTTGTAGGAGCATTCATGCAACTTCTCCTTGTTCATTTGCAGTTTCAACAGCCAGTGCTTTTTCATTGGCAATGGCAATTTTCATCATGTCTAACCAGTGTTGGTGTTGAGCAAGATAGAGGCCTTCATCTTCAGTTTTGACACCTGAAAGCTTTGGTTTTAGACCAATTTCATTGGCAGCATCATCTGGGCCATGAATCCAATGTTTTGAACCGCGGCACATATCATTCCATTCCAGCTCAATGCCTGCGTAGCCCGCTTGGCATGCACGGAATTCTTCTAAATCATCGGGTGTAGCCATGCCTGAGGCATTGAAGAAGTCTTCATATTGGCGAATACGACGTGTACGTGCTTCCGTGTCTTCACCAACAGGCGCGATACAGTAAATGGTGACTTCGGTTTTATTGACTGAAATCGGGCGGAGTACACGAATTTGTGAACCGAACTGATCCATCAAATAGACGTTTGGATAAAGACATAAGTTACGTGAACGCTCAATCATCCACTTCGACATTGCTTCGCCAAATTTTTCAGAGTATTCGTCGGCTTTCGGGAAGTTTGGACGGTCTTCTGGGTTCGCCCATTGTGTCCAAAGCAGCATGTGACCATTGTCAAAACCGTATGAACCACCGCCTTGTTTACCCCAAGCACCTGCGCTCATGGCACGGATGTTGTCACCCGCTTGTTTTTCTTTACGCTGTTGAGTGGTCGCTGCATAGTTCCAGTGTACCGCGGAAACGTGATAACCATCTGCGCCATTTTCCGCAGTCAGTTTCCAGTTGCCTTCATAAGTGTAGGTAGATGCACCACGTAAAACTTCGAGACCTTGTTCAGACTGATCCACAATCATGTCAATGATTTTGCTGGTTTCGCCTAAGTATTCTTCTAAAGAGGGAACATCCGGATTTAAGCTACCGAACAAGAAACCTTTATAGTTGCCAAAACGTGCAACTTTTTTCAGATCATGTGAACCTTCATGGTTAAAACAGTCTGAATAACCTGCATCTGCTGGGTCTTTAACTTTTAAAAGTTTGCCAGAGTTGTTAAATGTCCAACCGTGGAAAGGGCATGTATAGGTTGCTTTATTGCCACGTTTATTACGACAAAGCTGTGCACCACGGTGTGAACAGGCATTAATCATGGCATTGAGTTCACCATTACGGTTACGTGCAATCAGAATAGGCTGACGGCCAATATACGTTGTGTAATAGTCATTGTTATTTGGAATTTGGCTTTCGTGTGCCAAGTAAACCCAGTTACCCTCGAAGATATATTTCATTTCTAGGTCAAAAAGGGCTTGATCAGTAAAAACTGAACGATGAAGTTTGAATTCGCCTGTTTCAAAGTTGTCGACAAGTAATTCGTCGATACGATCGAGATGGCTAGTATTAATAACTGGGATACGTGGCATGTCCGTTCTCCGACTTTCCAAAAGTGAGGAAGTCCCCGAAATGCGACTTTGCAGTGGCTATTTCGGTTCCAAGGGTAATTAAGCGCTAGCGCGACGACGCTCAACTTCAGTTGATGGGGCAGCTGCTTGGTCTTTCACAAGTTCAACATTGAATTGAATGTGTTTGAATGGACCAGTTAAACCACGGCGCGCAATTTCAGCTTCATCGGTAATATCGACAGCAGTAGCCACTAAGCCTTCACGGGTTGCAAATGCAAAGTCATCCCACAGGTATTGGTCACCCTCAATGTTGAATTGAGTGGTTAACTTGCGGTAGCCTGGCGCAGATACAAAGTAATGTACGTGCGAAGGGCGGTTACCGTGACGGCCTAACTTGTTCAATACAAATTGAGTTGTTCCTTCTGGTGGGCAACCGTAACCGACAGGCATCGTGGTGAGAGCAACGTATTTACCATCTTGGTCGCTAATGATTGAACGACGTAGATTGAAGTCTGATTGTGACTTATCGAAGAAAGAGTAGTTGCCTAAGCTATTGGCATGCCAAACTTCAACTTTTGCACCTTCAATAATCTGACCATCAGTATCAGTCACTGTCCCTTCAATAATTAAAGTCGGAATTTTGCCTTCTTCAGAACCATCATCCATACGTGCAAAACCAACTGATTCAGGTGCGCCAGCTACATATAAAGGACCTTCGATAGTACGTGGTGTTCCGCCTGTAATGCCTGCTTTGGCATCGGCTTCGTCTGCACGTAAGTCGAGGTAGTGCTCAAGGCCAAGCCCCGCTGCAAGTAACCCGAGTTCGTTGGCTTGGCCTGCATCCGTGAAGTATTCTAGGCCTTTCCAAACTTCAGTTTGACTCAAATCTAAGTCTTCAATTGCTTGGAATAAGTCACCCAATAGGCGAACTACAATTTGTTGAGTACGTGCGTCTACAGGGCCTGTTGCTGTATCCACATTCATTGTTTTGACTAGTGCATCAATCTGTTGACGATTCATACTATTGCTCCTTAAGTATGTTTGCTGTGTGGTGGCTGGCTTTATGAATAGGTTGAAAAGCTAGCTGCCACGCTCCTTGTTAATTTCTTTCACTGGATCATTCATCAGTTTCCAGTGATTAAACTGCATTAAATCTTTTTAAATTAGCGATCATCTTCGCGAATAGACGATGGATGTCGGTTCAAAGGCATCACTTCAATATTCATATACGGGTACAGGGGTAAACCTTGCAAAATGTTGTGTAGCTCTTCATTGCTGTCTACATCAAAAATACTGATGTTTGAGTACTGACCTGTAATGCGCCAAATATGTCGCCATTTGCCCTGAGCTTGTAGCTCTTGCGAATATGCTTTTTCGACTGCTTTAATTTCACTGGCAGTTTCAGCAGGCATATCCAGTGGAATGTTTACATCCATACGTACGTGAAAAAGCATGTGTAACTCCTAAACGGTTAAGACGTCGCTTAAGCGCGGCGCAGCTGATCAATCTTGTTTTCATCTAACTCAATACCGAGTCCTTTGCCTTGGGGCAGATGTAAGGCGAAGTCAGTGTATTGAAGTGGGGTTTTTAAAATATCTTGGGTTAACAACAGTGGGCCGAATAACTCGGTGCCATAAGCTAAATTTTCAAAGGTCGAAAACAAATGTGCCGAAGCAATCGTGCCGACTGCACCTTCAAGCATGGTGCCGCCGTATAGGTCAATTCCTGCTAAGTTGGCAATCTTTGCGACTTCATGACCTTCGATTAGTCCACCAGACTGAGCTACTTTGACTGCAAAAACAGAGGCTGCATTGGTTTTGGCTAAACGGTAGGCTGAGCTCGGCCCCATGAGCGATTCATCCGCCATAATGGCAAGATCAAAACGTCGTGTTAAACGCTGCATCGCATCAATGTTGTCGATTGCACAGGGTTGTTCAATCAGGTCAACACCACCATTTTGTAGCAGTTGAATGCCTTTAATCGCATCTAGCTCAGACCATGCACGGTTCACATCAACACGGATGGAAATGTCTGAACCCAATGCTTGTTTAATTGCAAGAACATGTTCAACATCTTCTTCTACACGACGCGAGCCAATTTTAAGTTTGAAAATATTGTGGCGTTTCGTCTCAATCATTTTTTGAGCTTCAGCAATATCTTTTTCAGTATCACCAGATGCCAACACCCAGAGCACAGATAAGCTGTCACGCAAACGCCCGCCCAATACTTCAGACAAGGGTAAATCTAAACGTTGTGCTTGGATATCTAGCAGGGCGGTTTGAATTGCGCATTTGGCAAAACGGTTACCATTAATGTTCTTTTTCAAAGCACGCATGGTTTGTGCGATGTTTGGAGCTTTAAGGGACTTCAATAAAGGTGCAAAATAAGTTTCAATATTGGTCTTAATACTTTCAGGGCTTTCTTCACCGTAGCCCAGTCCGCCAATCGTTGTTGCTTCACCCCAGCCGACAAAGCCATCTTCAGTGCTGATTTTCACCAATACAAGCGTTTGCGTTTGCATAGTCGCTACCGCCATTTTGTGTGGGCGAATAGTGGGGATTTCGACGAGTAAGGTTTCTATAGATTTATACATCTTAACTCTGCGCAGCCTTGCGTTGTGTACCTGATGTGATATACCTTAAAAGAATAAATATGAACTGTCGAAGATCAAATTAGCATTTTAATATATCTTAAAGGTATCAAAGGTCATGGAATTGAGACACCTCCGCTACTATGTAGCTGTTGTAGAAGAGCAGAGCTTTACCAAAGCTGCTGAAAAATTATTCATAGCGCAGCCCCCGCTTAGCCGTCAGATACAGAATCTGGAAGCTGAGTTAGGAGTGCAATTATTTGAACGCGGTAGCCGCCCACTCAAGACCACAGAAGCAGGGCAATTCTTCTATCAACATGCGGTTAAACTTTTGTCTAATGCCGAAGAAGTAAAAACCATGACTCAGCGGGTGGGTTTGGTGGAAAAAACGGTAACGATGGGCTTTGTGGGTTCTTTGTTATATGGGTTATTGCCTAAAATTGTGTATTTATTTCGCCAGCAACAGCCGCATTTAAAAATAGAATTGATTGAAATGAGTACCAAAGACCAAATTCAAGCCTTAAAAGAAGGGCGTATTGATGTTGGTTTTGGACGTTTACGCATTTCCGATCCTGCTGTGCGTCGGGTTTTACTGCGTGAAGAACCATTGATGTTAGCGGCACATTCTAGTCACCCTTTAACGGCACACAAGCAGGGGGTCTACCTGTCTGACTTGGTTGATGAAAATTTATTTCTTTATCCAAGTCATCCCAAGCCAAATTTTTCGACTCAGGTACAAAGTCTATTTTCAGAATATGGGCTCGAACCGAAACATTTAAAAGAGGTTCGTGAAATACAGTTAGCACTGGGTTTGGTCGCCGCTGGAGAAGGGATTTGTGTAGTTCCAGAAAGTGCAAGAACCATTCAACTCCCGCATTTGAACTACATTCCAATCTTAGATGATGCGGCAAGAAGCCCAATTTTTCTTGCGATTCGCTCTATGGATGAAAGTGAGGATATTCGCTCGCTATTTGATTGTATTTATCAGGTTTATGACCTCGAAGCGATCAAATATGACCGTGCTTTTATTTAAAATTTGAGTTTCAAATTTAACTGTTAAAACTATGCATATATTTAAAAATATGTGATTTAAGCCATCTAAGCAGGTGGCTTTTTTTATGGCATTTTGTCGGCCAAAGAAGATTATTTCTAGCCGATTTATTTTCAATTATTCATATATGTATTTAATTATAAACAATAAAATTGGTAACCGACCTTAAAGGTATAAATATAGAGTTATTCGGTTTTGGACAAGAAAGTCACTTTTACTGCAATGTGCACAGCAACAGAACATTCGCAAGCAGGAGGCTTAAAGTGAATACAAATCCAGTTAATATCAACACGGTGGTCGATGAAGCCAAATTTACGCCCTTTCATTGGAGTGTGCTCATTTGGTGTCTACTGATTATTATTTTTGATGGTTACGATTTAGTCATCTACGGTGTGGCATTGCCACTTCTGATGCAAGAGTGGGGACTCAGTGCAGTACAAGCAGGTTTACTTGCGAGTACAGCCTTGTTTGGCATGATGTTCGGTGCAATGAGCTTTGGTACGTTGTCTGACAAATTGGGCCGTAAAAAGACCATTATGATTTGTGTGGCTATTTTTAGTGGTTTCACCTTTTTAGGCGCATTTGCAAGTAACCCTATTGAGTTTGGTATTTTACGTTTTCTTGCAGGGCTTGGCATTGGGGGAGTGATGCCAAACGTGGTCGCGCTCATGACTGAATATGCCCCAAAGCGCATTCGTAGCACACTTGTTGCGGTTATGTTCAGTGGTTATGCCATTGGTGGCATGACATCAGCTTTATTGGGTGCATGGTTAGTGACGGACTATGGTTGGAAAATCATGTTCTATATCGCCATCATTCCATTTTTGGCTTTACCGATTCTTTGGAAGTTTTTACCTGAATCGTTAATGTTCCTGACTAAAAAAGGCGAAACTGAAAAAGTCCGTCAAATCGTGCAAAAGATTGCGCCAGAACAAAACATTCAGCTAGAGACCACTTTTAAATTGAATGATGCGGTTGCAGGTGATGATGCACCATTAAAAGCATTGTTCCAACAAGGTCGTACCTTTAGCACCATGATGTTTTGGGTGGCATTCTTTATGTGCCTGCTCATGGTCTATGCGCTTGGAAGCTGGTTACCAAAACTCATGATTCAAGCAGGCTATTCGCTTGGTGCAAGTATGATTTTCTTATTTGCTTTAAATATTGGCGGTATGGTTGGCGCAATTGGCGGTGGTGCTTTGGCAGACCGTTTCCACTTAAAACCAGTTTTAACAACGATGTTCACCGTGGGTGCTATTGCACTGATTCTACTCGGTTTCAACAGTCCACAAATAGTGCTGTACGGTTTAATTGCAATTGCAGGCGCAGCGACTATTGGTTCACAAATTCTACTGTATACCTTTGTTGCACAATTCTACCCAACAGCAGTGCGCTCTACAGGTATGGGCTGGGCTTCAGGCATAGGACGCATTGGCGCAATTGTTGGACCTGTACTCACAGGTGCGCTGTTAACTTTTGAGTTGCCACATCAAATGAATTTTCTCGTGATTGCGATACCTGGTGTGATTGCGGCTTTAGCAGTGTTTATGGTGAATTTAAAAGTATCTGTTGATGGTGAAAAAGCTAAATCAAAACAAGTGTTTGATGCAGTTAAATCCACGGCCAATTAAATAATATTGAACCCATGAGTCTAGTGCATTAGTAGTAGGCTCATGTTAAAAACTGAACGAACTGTTAGAATCAATATGCTTTTTTATAAGTTGTTTTTAACGCAGTTTTAATGCGATAAAAGATTAATTTTAAAGTATTAAAAAAATTGCATTGCGTTGAATAACAGCAGTGAAAAAGAGATCCAAAATATTAAGAGTAAAAGTCAGGACAGACTTATATACACAGGACCCGTGTTAAATGAAACAATTTAAGAAGAATGCTTTAGTTGTCACTTTATCTATGTTCAGTAGCGCTGCATTACATGCGCAAAGCAATACTACGACAGAAGTTGAACAACTGAGAAATGAAGTAAATGCGTTAAGACAAATGCTTCAACAGTACACTCAGCAACAACAGCAGCAAGCTGTTCAACTGAGTGCTGTTGAGCGACAAGTGTCAACAGCACCTAAGACGGTTGAAAAAACGGGTTTGGGTTTAACCAAAGGTGGGGCAGAGTTCAATTTATACGGTAATGTTCGTATGGACGCATCGTATCAGGCTGAAGGTGGTGCTCGTGATATGCCGTATAATCAGATCAATAGTGTGCCTTTAGACGGGAATGCTGAAAATAGCGATCGTTTAAGATCAACACTTTCAGCAACACGATTAGGTTTGGATTTTAAGGCACCCATGGCCGATCAGAACTTAAATGCTAAAATTGAGGTTGACTTTTTAGGCGGTACAAACCTTGATAATTTACGTATTCGTCATGCGTATTTAAATTATGGGAACTGGTTAATTGGTCAAACCTGGTCAAACTTTGCAACCCCAGACTATATCCCTGAAACGATTGATGCTTTGGCTTATGTGGGTGCTTCAATTAAACGTACCCCTCAAGTGCGTTATACTCATAAATTCACGCCAAATACCAACTTAGTTGCAGCCGTGGAAGATCCGAAAGATAGTAGCATTAGCCAACGTATGCCTGCATTTACCGGACGAGTGAACCATAAGTTTAACGATGCATTATCAGTCAGTGGACGTGCAATGGCGCATGAAAAACGCATTCAAAATGAAGAAAAGTGGGCGTATGGCGTAGGTGTTGGTGCCAAATTTGACATCTCTCCGGTCACTTCGGTAAAAGCCGATTATTATCATGTCAAAGGCGATAGCAGCTTTGTATCCTTTACCAACTCGGGTGTTGTTTCAACGGGTACAAGTATTGAACAAAGTGAGTTTGACTCAATTACTGTCGGTTTAACGCAGAAATTTAATGACAAGTTACGCGGCACGTTAGCTTATGGTTATATGACTTTTGATAAAAATCAGGACTATCTTGATGCTGTCGCTGATGATACCAAAATCAATAAAAACTTATGGCAGGCATGGGGGAATTTATTCTATAGCCCTGTTCAGCCTGTTAGTCTTGGGATTGAGTATGTCTACGGTGAGCGTGAGGCGTTTGCACCTGCGGCAAATGGCAGTAAGAAAGGTGAAGACAACCGTGTGAACTTGGTTGCGATTTATAACTTTTAGTCTTTGACGTGAAACTTCGCGCATAAGAACTGAAGGAATAATCCTTCAGTTCTTATTTTTTTATTCAATGTTTCGGTTTTTAAGCGGCTAATAACTGTTTAGCTGCAATACGATGTTCAGCTTGTAAGCGTTCTAAATCTACCGAGACTAGGTTTTGATTTTTTACGATCCATTGACCTTTGATCATTACATGTTCTGCACGATCAGCGCCACAAAGTAATAGTGCAGCAAGTGGATCATGTGCACCTGAAAAACGAAGTTCATCTAGACTATAAAAAGCAAGATCTGCCTGATAGCCAACAGCAATTTGCCCTAAATGCTGTTCACGCCCCAACAGTTGTGCTGACCCTTTTGTTGCCCAGCCAAGAGCTAGCTCAGGCGTGATGGTTTCGGCACCGTATTTTAAACGCTGTAAATACATAGCTTGACGCGTCTCAAGTATCAAATTAGAAGCATCGCCAGAAGCAGAACCATCCACACCAAGTCCAATAGGAACACCTGCTTGTATGAGATCAAAGGTTGGGCAAATACCTGAAGCTAGACGCATATTAGAATGCGGACAATGACAAATTCCGACATGGGCTTGTCCTAAGCGTGTAATTTCCTCGGCATTAAAATGGATACCGTGAGCCAGCCATGTTCTGCTATTGAGCCAGCCTACGCTTTCTAAATAATCAACGGTTCGCATACCAAACATATGCATGCAAAAGTTTTCTTCGTCAAGGGTTTCTGCTAAATGGGTATGTAGACGAACGTCGTAAAAATCCGCCAGTTTAGCGCTTTCGCGCATAATATCTTGTGTCACAGAAAAAGGAGAGCAAGGCGCAAGAGCAATATTCACCATGGCGTCTTCACTACGCTGATGATAGCGCTGAACCAGACGCTCAGAGTCTTTTAAAATAGTATCTATTTCTTGAACAGTATGTTGTGGTGGTAAACCACCTGCATCTGAACCTAAGCTCATTGAACCGCGAGTGAGCATAACTCGTAAACCAATTTGTTGTGCAGCTTGTACTTGAATATCAATCGCGTCAGTTAATTGTTCTGGAAATAAATAATGGTGGTCGGCTGCGAAGGTACAACCTGAAAGCACGAGTTCTGCCAAAGCTACTTGTGTCGCTAAATGCAGTTGCTCTGGATTAAGCTTGGCCCAAACTGGATAAAGGGTTTTCAGCCAAGGAAAAAGTGGCGCATTTACAACAGGAGCCCAAGCCCGAGTTAGAGTTTGATAAAAATGATGATGGCTATTAATAAGCCCTGGCGTAATGACAAGATTTTTGGCATCAAATATTTCTTCAAAGGGTTGAGTAGGGCTGGCTCCTAGAGCAATCAGCTCAGTGATTTTCCCATCTGAAATCAGTAGTCCCCCGCGCGCATCAAATGCATTTGCAGTATAAATAGCCATTGGGTTTTTAATCCATATTGAAGCCATAGATCAACCTAAATATTTTATTTGATAGAACTACAGCAACTTTTATACCAAGCTTATAATTTATCAACACAAAAAATTAGAGCAGCGTCATACTGTTTTTGACTTTCTCCATTTGCTCAACTAAATGCTTAATCATGACCTGAGAAATGCGTGAAATTTGTCTTTTAGGCGCAACACAAAGTGCAATAGTGAGAGGATATAGACCCTTTTCATGGATTGGGCTAAAAATTAGCTTTTCATTTTGGATGAGGGGATATGCATCAATATACGACAGTAAGCCAATGCCCAAATTACGTTTTAATAGTGATGTCAACATATGGATATCATTGCACTCTGTTTTCTGCGATGGCGTAAATTTATGGTGCTTATACAATGCGTTGGCATAGTCATGAATAATGAGTGGTGCGCACGGAATTAAATGCTTAAAGCTAACTGTATCTGAAAAATTGATTTTTGGGGCTTTAGCTAATGGATGTTGTTTGGACATGACAAATCCGAGTGGGATTTCGATAAATGCCAAAACATCTAGATGATGATGTTCTTTGGGATTCAGCAAAATACCAAAATCAATTTCAGCATTGGCAATCATTTTTGCAACTTGATCACTGTCTTGGATTTGAATATTAAAATTGATCCAAGGATATTGCTGGTAAATATACTCAATAGAGTCAAGCACAAAACCATCACTTAATGCTGAAATTAATCCTAACTCAATATTCCCTCGTGACAAGCCCTGAATTTCATCAAACCTGACTCGTGTCATTTGGAATTCTTTTTGCCACTTTAAAAGGTCAGCATATAACATTTCACCTGCAAGTGTGAGCTTTAGGCCATTGGGCAAGCGTTCAAATAATGGTACTCCCAGCTCTTCTTCAGCAAGAGCAATTTGGCGATGGACTGCAGACACTGAAATATAAAGTTGATCTGCGGCTTTTCTTAGACTTCCTGTTCTGGCAACAGCAATGAAATAGTCTGAAAAACGTGAAAATGGAGTGCTAATCGTCAAATGGATATACCCCAAGTATGTTTAAAAGCAAGGTAGTAAATGATTGAGCATTTTCCTAGACCGGAACAATGATAAGAATTAAGCGATTTCCATGCCAAAAACTGCAAAATCTCAGAGTTATGCGCTATGTTCAAACAAAAGGTGTTCTTATTTTTAGAATGAAATGTACGAAACATTCTAATAGACAGAATGTTATAAAAATCTTTATTTTTTAATCAAATACAACGGTTTTATCAACGAGGAAAAAATAGCTTGTTGATAGATAAATTGATGAAATAAAGAACCTTTTGTGAGTTAAATATGAATGCAATTCCAGTGCTTAATCTCTTTAGTCAACCGCATGGCAGCGACTTTGATCCAACGGATTGGAATATTTTAGCGCAGCATTGGTATCCAGTAGCGCGCATTCAGGATGTTACAGATAAACCGCAACAAGTCATTCTTTTAGACGTCAAGATGGCGTTGTATAAAACGGAAAGTGGCAGTATTCATTTAGTTCGAGATATCTGTCCACATCGAGGTGTACCTTTGACTAAAGGCTGGATTAAAGGCGAAGACTTGGTCTGTCCATATCATGGCTTACACTACAATACTGATGGCAAGTGCGTCAAAATTCCTGCGCAACCTGAATTAACCCAAATTTCAGACCGTTTTTCTCTAACTAAATTTCCTGTGGTTCTAAGGTATGGTCTGATCTGGACCAGTTTATTTGGTCGCAATGAAACAGATGCGAATTTCCCAAATTTAGATACATGGGATCATGGTGAACATCAAGCAATTTTACCGCCATATGTAGATATCGGTGGTTCAAGTGGACGTCAACTTGAAGGTTTTATTGATGTCGCTCATTTTGCTTGGGTACATAGTGCTTCCTTTGCTGATGCCGATAATCCTGTGGTGCAAAAGTATTCAACAGTAAGAACAGACTATGGTTTACATACGGAATATGTCAGTGATGTCAGCAATTACCCACATGGCATGCAGCATTTAGCACCTGAAGGATTTTTATGGAAGCGGGTCTTTGATGTTTATCCACCATTTTCAGCGATCCTGACTATATATTTCCCAGAAAACGGGGTGCTGAAAATTTTAAACGCCTGTTGCCCAGTCTCGCACAATAAAACCCGTTTATTTGTACCACTGACCCGTAACTTTGATACCACTGGAGACTTAGAAGCTGTTTACGCCTTTAATGCACAAATTTTTGCTGAAGATCAAGACATGGTTGAAAGCCAAAAACCAGAAGAGCTACCACTTGATATTGGTATGGAGGCGCACTTTGAAGCAGACCGTTCTTCGACCACATATCGTCGTATTCTGGCGGAGTGGGGTTTAAGTAAGCGTTATATCGTTTAGTTTTTAGAAATGGAGTAGATCATTGTGAATCAGCCGAGCCATGAACAGATTATTCGATTTTTAAAGCTTTCAAATGATGTTGGAAGGCGTGCAATCAGTTTAGGGCACCACCCATTTGGTGCAGTATTGGTTGCACCTGACCATGAGACTGTCCTGTTAACTCAGTGCAATATTGACACTGTAAATCATGCAGAGTCGACCTTAGCACGTGTGGCTGCAACCAATTATTCACCAGAATATTTATGGAACTGCACACTATATACAGCTGTAGAGCCATGTTGCATGTGCTCAGGTACGATTTACTGGGCAAATATTGGACGCGTGGTTTATGCCATGACAGAGGAAAAACTTTTAGTGTGTACAGGTAATCATAATGAGAACCCAACCATGAATGTTTCTTCACAATATATATTTTCTCATGGGCAAAAAAATATTGATTTAATTGGTCCAATTCTTGAACTTGAAAAAGAAACAGTAGATCTGCAAATGAGTTTTTGGGCCAATAGATAATATTATTATTTATTTAAATTTGGTTGATTGTCGATTTTTTATAATGCAATCATTTAGAGTTGATAATAATTTTTACTTAGTTAAATAATCTATGGTGGAACAAAAATGCATTTAAAACGAAGATTATTAAAAAGTGTTATGTTGTTTTGTGTCAGTGCTGGAACATGGATGAGTCATACCGTGTATGCACAGGATAAAGCCGCTTTTGTTTATTTAGGACCGACCAGTGATCATGGCTGGTCATATTCACATGACCAAGGGCGGATCAAAGCAGAAAAAATATTGGCAGGTAAATTTAAGACGTCTTATATCGAAAATGTACCCGAAACAGCCGATGCAGAACGGGTGATTCGTAATCTTGCACAACAAGGAAATAAAGTCATATTCGGAACGTCTTTTGGTTATATGAATGCTATGGAGAAAGTTGCGAGGCAATTTCCTAATACTGTATTTATGCATGCAACTGGCTATAAGCAAGCTAAGAACTTAGGGGTGTATGAGCTTAGAACTTATGAAGGGGCCTATTTGTTGGGCGTGCTAGCGGGACAGAAAACCAAGACTAATATCATTGGAGTTGTTGCGTCATTTCCTATTCCAGAAGTTGTTAGAAACATCAATGCATACACACTGGGTGCACAAAGTGTAAATCCAAAGGTGAGCACCAAAGTGATTTGGGCAAATACATGGTTTAATCCAGGAAAAGAGCGTGATGCTGCAATGGCACTCATTGCACAAAAAGCAGATGTGCTCATGCAAAACACAGACTCTCCTGCTGTGGTGCAAGCTGCACAGCAAAAAGGGGTGTATGCATTTGGTTGGAACTCAGACATGAGCAAATTTGGACCAAAAGCTCATTTGGCAGCAGCTGTATTACACTGGGAAAAAATTTATGAGCCAGTGATGAAACAAGTTCAGAATAAAACTTGGAAATCAACTGCTTATAAGTATGGTGTGAAACAAAATGCAGTGAATATTGAAAATTTTGGAGTAGCAGTTTCTACCGCTGAAAAAAATAAAGCGCTAGCAGTTCGAGACTCACTCAAAACAGGGGCAATTCACCCATTTTCAGGACCGTTGTATAAACAGGATGGCAGTTTAATTATAGCCAAAGGCAAAACGCTGACAGATGTAGAACTCAGCAAGATGAACTATTACGTCAGGGGTGTAGACGGCTCACTACCTAAATAAATAGTCATGACTAAATCGAAAAATAACCGCCTAGAGCTGTATGGCACACTCTGGGCTTTACACATGAGGGTTAAATATGAGTATTCCTGTTATAGATCTTCACTATGCTTTCCACCCAAATGCCAATCAGTTAGATGACATTGTGCGATCAATCCGAACTGCTGCAATGAGCTCAGGCTTTTTCTATGTGAAAAATCACTCGATAGATTTGGCTTTGGTGCAACGGCAGTTTGAACTTGCAAAGGAGCTTTTTGATTTACCTCAAAGTGTCAAAAAAAAGTATGACCAAAATAATA
Source organism: Acinetobacter halobius (assembly GCF_044130335.1). Taxonomy (NCBI): domain Bacteria; kingdom Pseudomonadati; phylum Pseudomonadota; class Gammaproteobacteria; order Moraxellales; family Moraxellaceae; genus Acinetobacter; species Acinetobacter halobius. Next base: position 138,104 of record NZ_JBIQOD010000007.1, on the reverse strand, counting down.
GTCCAAGTCATAGAGGTTTTGAGGAAATTGCAGCGCAAAAGCTCGACTTTACTGCTAAGGCCGACATTAAAGAAGGATTTTATTGTGGTAAGAACTATGCTCCAGATCATCCTTTTGTGGTCGCAAAATATCAAAATTATGGCTTAAATCAATGGCCGCATACGGAAGTGCCTGAAACTGAGGCGTTCTGCCAAGCATATATTGATGCCATGATGGGGCTCTCTGAGAGAATTATGCAGCTTTTGGCTTTATCATTAAATTTGCCAGAGCATTATTTTGATGAATGCTGTATAGATCCAATGGTAACACTAAGAATGCTACGCTATCCCGCTCATCCGAAAGATGCCGCTGCTGATACTTTTGGTGCAGGTGCGCACACAGATTGGGGTTCAATCACCATTTTAGCGCAAGATGATTTGGGCGGCCTAGAGGTCTGTATGCCTGATGGCGTTTGGGTTTCTGCACCACCGATTGCTGATACCTTTGTGGTGAATTTGGGTGATTTAATTCCAAGATGGACCAATGGCTTATATAAGTCCAATCCACATCGAGTTCGAAACTTATATTCAAATGGAAAGTCACGTTATTCCATTCCATTTTTCTATGGTCCGAGTTATTTCACACAAATTGATGCACTTCCTGGAACAATTCAGCAGGGAGAGCGCTCCAGTTACACATCATGTACGGCAGGAGAACATATGGAGGAGATGTATCAACGTTCGTTTGATGTAAAACCACAAGAAATTCCTGTTTATGAATAAAATCCTTATGTTCACTTTTTATTATAAAATTTATTTTATATAAATAATAACTGATGTGTATTTAAAATAAAAAAACCACCATAAATAATGGTGGTTTTTTATTTTATTGAAAAATTATTAAAATAATAAATATATTTATAGTGGTGCAGTTCTATTTTTCTAAATAGTTGGAACGAATATTGCTAATTATTAGAAAGAGGGTATGAAAGATCCATTTATATCGAGTCAATATATTTTTAGGTTAAAACCTAGGGAGCCGATGATGTCAAAATGTTTAGAAAATAAATTTTCGATGAAAAAAACAGCTATAAAAATAGTACTCACAAGTCTATTGGGGTTGATGGGGGCTACACAGGCATTTGCTGTAGATAAAGCTGCTTTTGTATATATTGGCCCGACCAGCGATCATGGTTGGACATATTCACATGATCAAGGACGAATCAAGGCGGAAAAAGCCTTGGCTGGAAAATATAAGACGTCTTATATCGAAAATGTACCCGAAACGGCTGATGCAGAACGTGTGATTCGTAATTTGGCACAACAAGGTAATAAAGTAATTTTTGCAACTTCTTTTGGCTATATGAATGCCATGGAAAAAGTGTCGAAACAGTTCCCTAATACTGTATTTATGCATGCAACTGGCTACAAACAGGGTAAAAACCTAGGGGTCTATGATGTGCGGACTTATGAAGGGGCGTATATGCTTGGAGTCGTCGCTGGTCAAAAAACCAAATCGAATGTGCTCGGTGTAGTTGCCTCGTTCCCAATCCCCGAAGTGGTGCGCAATATCAATGCTTACACATTGGGTGCACAAAGTGTTAATCCAAAAGTGAAAACGAAAGTCATTTGGGTGAACTCTTGGTTTAACCCAGGTAAAGAACGTGATGCTGCACTGGCCTTAATTTCACAAAAAGCAGATGTATTAATGCAAAACACTGACTCGCCAGCAGTTGTACAAGCGGCACAACAAAAGGGTGTTTTTGCCTTTGGCTGGGACTCTGATATGAGTAAATTTGGCCCTAAAGCACACTTGGCTGCATCGGTTTTGCATTGGGAAAAAATTTATACTCCAACCATGACTCAAGTGGCAAATAAAACATGGAAACCAAGTGCAACTTGGTATGGCGTAAAACAAAGTGCAGTCAATATTGAAAATTTTGGACCTTCTGTTCCTGCCAATGTTAAAGCCTCAGCACTCAAAGTACGTGATGACATTCATTCAGGCAAACTTCACCCATTTTCAGGACCGATTTATAAACAAGATGGCAGTTTGGTGATTGCCAAAGGAAAAACTTTAGATGATGCGACGCTGAGCAAAATGAACTATTACGTCAAAGGTGTAGAAGGTTCACTTCCGAAATAACGCATCGTTTGAGACGTCACGGTTTTGTCCATTTAGTACGATACGAGCTGAATGGACATTCAATGCAGAGATTCGAAAGAGCATCACAATCATGAATACACCAGACAGTCATATCACTAAGGTCATGCATAGAGAACCTCAACAAGCAAGTACTCGCTTAGAGTTAATTAATATTTGCAAAAGTTATAATTCGCTACGTGCAAATGATCAAATTCATCTCAAAGTTCATGCGGGTCAAATCCATGCCATCTTAGGCGAAAATGGTGCTGGAAAAAGCACACTCATGAAAATTATTTATGGTGCGACCAAAGCCGATGAAGGCCAAATTCTTTGGAATGGTAAAGAAGTCAAAATAGATAGCCCTTCGACAGCGAGAAAATTGGGCATTGGCATGGTTTATCAGCATTTTTCTTTGTTTGAGACTTTAACTGTTGCAGAAAATATTCAACTTGGTCTTGATGAGAAAATTGACATAAAAACGCTCAATGAAAAAATCATTGCAGTATCTGAACAATACGGTTTACCTGTTGATCCGCGCCGTGAAGTGTATTCACTCTCAGTGGGCGAACGGCAACGTGTGGAAATTATCCGCTGTCTATTACAAAGCCCCTCCCTCATTATTTTAGATGAACCAACCTCAGTACTTACTCCACAAGCGGTTCAACAATTATTTAAGACATTGAAATTACTCGCTTCACAAGGTGTCTCTATTTTGTATATCAGTCATAAACTTCATGAAATTAAAGAGTTATGTGATGAAGCAACCATTTTACGAAATGGTAAAGTTACAGGCCATGTTAGACCAGAAGAAAATAGTACTAGTGATTTGGCGCGTTTAATGATTGGACGTGAGTTACCTACGTATATTCACGATGAATATCTAGGTGAGAAGCAAATATTGTTTGAGGTTTCGAGTTTAAATCAACCCACAGATGATCCTTTCGGTGTTGCGCTAGAAAATATCAGCCTGAACTTAAAAGCGGGAGAGATCCTCGGTATTGCAGGTATTTCGGGCAATGGGCAAGCAGAACTTTTGTCTTTAATCTCTGGAGAGAAAATAACCACAAATGGCAGCATTTATCTAGAGGGGCAAAATGTCGGCAAGATATCCGCAGGTGCACGTCGTGATTTGGGCTTAGGCTTTGTCCCCGAAGAACGTTTAGGGCGAGGTGCTGTACCCAATATGACACTGTCTGAAAATGCGCTATTGACTGCATTTAGGCAGGGTTTGACTAAATTTGGACTGATTAACTTTGAAAAAACCAAACTATTTGCAGAAAAATGTATTGAAAAATTTAGTGTAAAGGCTTCTGGTGCACAAGCAGAAGCACGCTCACTTTCAGGTGGTAACTTACAAAAATTCATCGTGGGTCGAGAAATTTTACAACAGCCCAAAGTTCTCATTATTTCTCAACCCACTTGGGGCGTTGACGTAGGAGCATCAATGTTTATTCGACAAACATTGATTGATTTATCTAGACAAGGCGTTGCGATTTTGGTGATTTCTGAAGAGCTCGAAGAATTGTTTGAAATTAGTGATTACATTTGTGTATTGGCTGCTGGAAAACTATCCGAACCTATGCAGACCCGTAGTACCAATGCAGAACAAATTGGGTTGTTGATGTCAGGGATTACCAGTGTTGCACACACTGTAGATTTAGCTCATTCACAACAAGTTCAAGCTTAACCATTTCATCTAAAGGTGGTCACATGTATTTATTAGAACCTAGAGAAAAGCCTTCTCAAGTCATGAAATGGTTATCACCTGTTATTGCACTAAGTGCAATGTTGGTGGTCAGTAGCTTACTGTTTCTGATGCTTGGGGTAGATCCTGCGCGCGCGCTGTATATCTTTTTTGTTGAACCGCTAACTTCACTATATAACCTCAGTGAGCTCACCATTAAAGCCAGCCCATTAATTCTCATCGCACTTGGCTTAGCGATTGGCTTTCGCGCAAAACTATTCAATATCGGTGCCGAAGGTCAACTGACTATGGGGGCTATTTTTGGTGGCGGAATTGCAATTTTATTTCATGACCATACAGGTTGGTGGATCCTCCCTTTAATGGTGGTCATGGGGGCCATTGGTGGTGCATTTTGGGGACTGATTCCTGCATTTTTGAAAACACATTTTAATGCAGAAGAGACCCTTACGACCTTAATGATGAACTATGTTGCGCTTTTTGTTTTGTTATATCTGGTGAATGGGCCGTGGCGAGACCCAGATGGTATGAACTTTCCACAATCAGTCATGTTCAATGAAAGTGCGACTTTGCCTTTTGTCATTGAAGGTACTCGTGTGAATGCTTCGATTTTTATTACCTTTCTTGCTGTGGTTATTTTTTGGGTATTTATTAAAAAAAGCATGAGTGCTTATAAGTTAGAAGTCAGTGGTCAAGCACCGATGGCTGCAAAATATGCTGGCTTTTCATCAAAAAAAGCGGTCTGGCTTAGTTTAGGGTTATCTGGTTTTATGGCGGGTATCGCAGGTCTTTGTGAGGTTGCAGGACCGATTGGACAGTTAAATCCAAACATTTCACCAGGCTATGGTTATGCAGCCATCATCGTGGCTTATTTAGGTCGTTTAAATCCTATTGGAATTGTACTCTCTGGTTTTTTAATGGCTTTACTTTATTTGGGCGGTGAAATGGCGCAAATGGAACTGCAATTATCTGTTGCTATTACAGGAATTTTCCAAGGTCTATTGCTGTTCTTTTTATTAGCTTCAGATGTGTTGATAGAAAAACGTTATCGGTTTGCAAAAAAGAAGCTCAAAACAAAGATGTCAGAAACTGACTCAACTGTCGCTTAAACTTAGAGAGGAAAGTTCATTATGAGTATAGAAGTAACCGCTATTTTGGCAGGTACGATTGCAGCTGCAACTCCTCTGGTTTTTGCTGGTTTGGGGGAGTTAGTTGCTGAACGTACTGGGGTAATTAACTTAGGTGTCGAAGGCATGATGTTGGTCGGAGCAATTGCGGGTTTTGCTTTTGCAGCCCAGTATGAGGCCAGCGTAGCCAGCGCATTGTTAGTCGGGGCTTTGGCTGGGATGTTGATGTCTTTGATTTTTGCATTTTTTACACTCTCACTCAGTACCAATCAATCTGCTTGTGGCTTAGCCCTTACTATTTTTGGTATCGGTATTTCTGCATTTATTGGACAGAACTATGTCAGTACGGCTTTACCCGGACTACAAAATTTAAATATACCTGTATTGTCAGATATTCCATTGATTGGCCCCATCTTATTTCAACAAAACTATGTGGTGTATTTATCCATTTTGGCCTTTGTATTTGTTTGGTGGGTCTTGGCAAAGACGCGTTTAGGGCTGTTACTTAAAGCAGTTGGGGAGTCACCTGAAAGTGCACATGCAATGGGTTATAACGTTCTAGGTATTCGTTACTGTGCTGTTTTATTTGGTGGGGCAATGGCAGGTATTGGGGGGGCATTTTTATCGACTGTTTATACCCCAATGTGGATTGAAAACATGGTTGCGGGGCGCGGGTGGATTGCAATTGCTTTAGTGGTTTTTGCTGCTTGGAAACCAGCACGTTTAATGTTGGGTGCTTATCTTTTTGGTGGAGTGACAATTTTACAGTTTCATGCTCAAGCATTGGGTTTAAGCATTCCCAATGAGCTTTTGTCCGCGCTGCCATATGTTGCAACGATAGTGGTCTTGGTGGTGATTTCTCGAGATAAAAAACTGTTGAAGCTGAATTTACCTGCATCACTTGGCAAAACATTTACCCCTTAAATTGGATCCATTGAGTAAGCTATGAAAATATTAAGTGCAGATTATGTACTCACCATGAATCAAAGTTTGGATTGCATCAAAAATGGTGCCATTGTTGTAGAGGATACTTTGATTCAGCAGGTTGGTAAACTGGAAGAGATCCGTGCTCAATTCCCTAATCTAGTGGTAGAACATTATGCAGATGCTGTGCTCATGCCAGGCCTTGTGAATACACACTGTCACTCAGGTTTACTGCGAGGTACTGCCGAAGGTTTACCTGTATGGGACTGGTTACAGCAGTTTATCGACCCAATGCACCGGGTTTTATTACCTGAAGATGCGAAAATGGCATCTTATCTGTGCTATGCGGAAGCGCTACTTTCTGGCACAACAACGATTGTGGATATGTGGCGGTTTATGGATGGCAGTGCTGAAGCTGCCAAGGAACTAGGTATTCGTGCAGTACTGGTGCCTTATGTCGCAGAGCATCCTGATCATAATTATTTTGAAACGTTGCATAGCAATGAAGTGTTGATTCAGCAGTGGCATCAAGGTGCAAATGGTCGTATCAATGTTTGGGTAGGTTTGGAGCATTTATTTTATGCAGAAGAGCAAGCATTAAAACGTATACAACACTTATGTCAGGACTACCAAACAGGCTTTCATACGCATAGTAATGAAAGTAAGTTTGATGTTGAAGAAAACCTTAAACGCTATAACAAACGCCCCATTCAAACTTTAGAACAACTTGGTTTACTCAATGCACCGCAATGCTTATTGGCGCATTGTGTATGGGCTAACTCCACAGAAATCGACATCTTAAAAAACTATCAGGTGGGAGTGGCACATAATCCAATATCGAATATGAAATTAGCATCAGGTGCAGCACCTATTCGAGAAATGTTAGCTAAAGGGGTAGCGGTTGGTTTGGGAACAGATGGTGAAAAAGAAAATAATAATTTAGATATGTTTGAAGAGATGAAAACAGCATCATTGTTGGCAAAATTTGCAAATTTAGATGCTTCCGCACTAGATGCATGGTCTGTATGTAAAATGGCGACAACTCTTGGGGCTAAAGCTTTAGGTATGCAAGAAAGCATCGGTTCTATTGAAACAGGGAAGCAGGCAGATATTATTGCAATAAAAACAGCAACGCCACGAATGACCCCTTTAATTGGTGAAGGGAAATTATTCAATTTACATCATAATTTAGTACATGCAGTTCAGGGTCAAGATGTTGTCATGACCATGGTGGCAGGTCAAACAGTCGTACAAAATGGTAAACTAATGAATGCTGACTTACAGCATTTAATTGATCAGGTGAATCGAGCAGCGCCATTACTGTTTAAAAGACGTGAAGATTGGCTTAGTCTTCGCGGGAATGCTGTCAATGAGTTACAACGTGAAATTGGATGAGAACTTAAGTTATTCATCACATAATAATAAGTCATGAAAATAAAGTACATGTTCTGCCTTTAAGCAGGTAAATTATGTTTTATAAGTAATGACATATTGGGTGCTTGATGGGAGTTACATGGATTCTTTTTACGCTTATGGCTGCATTTATGCAGGCTTGGCGAAATGCTTTCCAAAAGCAACTCAGTACGACTGTCGATGTATATGGTGTAACACTCGCAAGGTTTATTTTTGCTTTACCTTTGGCATTTATATACATCGTGAGTCTTTATCATTTTCAACCTATTGTTGAAGTTGTTCATTTTAATCCACGTTTTGCCACTTATATCTTTGTTGCTGCAATTAGCCAAATTGCAGCAACTGCATTAATGGTTCAGTTATTTAAACAAAAAAACTATGCAATTGGTGTTGGGCTTGCTAAAAGTGAGGCCATTTTGGCAGCAATTGTTGCAGTTATCTTTTTATCTGACCACCTGAGCATTTTAGGCTGGGTAGGAGTCGTGATTGGTGGTTTTGCAGTATTCCTCATGTCCAAAGGTCGCGGCTTTTCTGATTTTTCATTACAGACCTTATGTATAGGTATCGGTAGTGGCTTATGTTTTGCTATCACATCGCTTTTGGTACGTGAAGCCAGTTTAGAACTCACTAATTTACCGTTTATTCACCGTGCGGCGTGGGTTCTTATCTGTGTGATTGGTACACAGTGTTCATTGCTCTTAATTTACTTAGGTATATTTCGTCGTGTTACTTTATGGGCGATGTGGCAGCGAGTGGGACTTACATTTCGCGTCAGTTTATGTAGTTTCCTTGCTTCATTGGGCTGGTTTAGCGCGATGAGTATGCAGTCCGTTCCAATTGTTAAAACATTAGGGCAAGTTGAGATTATTTTTAGTATGTTGATCTCTGCCTTTTTCTTTAAGGAAAAATTGGCACGAGCTGAACATTTAGGCATTATTTTGGTGGTGATTGCTGCATTTCTAGTGATTTGGGCTTAATCAATAAAGCTTTGTCATTTATTTGTAATGACATTAGCTATACTAAATAAATGGGATACGGAATTAACCCATATTCTATCTGCGTGTGAAGAGCTTAAACGGATATGTAGCTTAAGCTCGTACCAGTATAGATAAAGTCAAAATGTAGATTTGAAACTCTCATCTTAACCTACAGATATGTTTTCCAACTATATGGCTTTGCTTTAAGACAAATAGTTTTTATCTGCTCCAATAACAAAAATAACGCCCAAGCAAAATAGTCCACAATAAACAGCAAACCAGATAATCATGTTTTTAAATGCTTTGTCCGAAATAGAACTATCCGCATATTTTGCTGGTTTTTTAGGGTCTAGATCTTTCATGGTTACTGCACTCAACTGAGGTGATGTGTACATTATGCAAAGCACAGACAGAATGAAACAGATACAGAACATGATTAAAAAAATATAACAGCGTATTGGCAAATATATAGAACTGTTATGGTTTTCATTATTGCTTGTTAAGCAAAAGTGAAAGAATATTCACTATGAATTTTATACATACTGAACCATGAGAGAATTCCATTTCATTCATGATCTAAATTTTTGTACATTAAATACAGTGGTACTTTGTATGTGTAGAGTTAGCCTAATTGACCTAAGCATAAAGTTTAAAATGATAGCTAGAGAGCATGATGAAAAATTTTGAGAATAAAGTTGCTGCGATCACAGGTGCAGGTTCTGGTATTGGACAGCAGTTGGCTATTCAATTAGCCAAACAAGGTGCGCATTTGGCACTCAGTGATGTCAATGAGCAAGGTTTGGCAGAAACATTAAAGCTTGTCAAAGATTATCCTGTTTCGGTCACACTTACAAAACTAGATGTTTCAGACCGCAAAGCTGTTGAGGACTGGGCCAAACAATGTGAACAAGACTTTGGCCAGATCAATTTAATTTTCAACAATGCAGGTGTTGCCTTAGCCAGTACTGTTGAAGGCTTGAGCTATGAAGATGCGGAATGGATCTTTAAAATCAATTTTTGGGGTGTGGTGTATGGAACCAAAGCTTTTTTACCCTACTTAAAGAAAAGTGGTACTGGGCATATTGTGAATATTTCAAGCTTATTTGGACTCACTGCACAGCCTACCCAGAGTGCCTATAATGCGACAAAATTTGCTGTTCGTGGTTTTACCGAAGCACTACGTCAAGAACTAGACCTAGAAAACTGTGGTGTCAGTGCGACTTGTGTTCACCCAGGTGGTATACGAACCAATATCGCCAATAGTGCTCGAATGAGTGACAGTATTCGTACGCTAGGTATGAACCCTGAGCGTGCTAGCCGTTCTTTCAACAAAATGCTTAAAACTCCGCCAGATGTGGCAGCACAGTCCATTTTAAAGGCTGTGAAAAAAAATGAGCGCCGTGTCTTAATTGGAACAGATGCCAAAATTATGGATCTAGTACAACGCATTACACCGACAGGTTATACACAAGCCATGAACTTTTTGACTGGGAAAAAGCGTCAAAAATAAAGGCTGGCAAACTTGAAGGATGATTTTATTGTTTTAACCGAGTATGCTGAATCGAGTAATTTTTCAAATCAAAAAAGCTTCGATTTCAATGTTAAAGCATTGCATCCATTAAAATGATAAGGAGTCCTACATGAGTGGTTCTCATAACCATGATCACAGCCATGTTGAAGTGACTGCAAAAAATGCCAAGAAATTAACGCTTGCACTTGCCTTGACCACGACATTTTTAATTGTTGAGGTTATTGCTGGATTTATCACACAAAGTTTAGCCTTATTGTCCGATGCGGCGCACATGTTTACTGATGCTGCTGCTTTGGCGATTGCCTTAGCCGCCATCAAAATTGGACAAAAACCTGCCGATGATAAACGTACCTTTGGCTATCAACGGTTTGAAATCTTGGCAGCATTGTTCAATGCCATGATGTTGTTTGTTGTAGCGATTTACATTTTATATGAAGCTTATCAGCGCTTTAGCCAGCCCCCCGAAATCCAAAGTATAGGCATGTTGGTCGTTGCTGTTTTGGGTTTAATCATTAACCTAATTTCAATGAAAATTTTGGTGTCGAGCAGTCAAGACAGCTTAAATGTGAAAGGGGCTTATCTTGAGGTGTTGAGTGACGCCTTGGGCTCTGTGGGTGTGATCATAGGCGCATTGGTGATTTATTTCACGGGTTGGATGTGGGTAGATACCGTTATTGCAGTGTTGATTGGCTTTTGGGTATTACCACGAACTTGGGTGCTACTGAAGCAAAGTATCAATATTTTGCTCGAAGGTGTACCGAGTGAAATTGACATTGAGTCCTTACGCAATGACTTGTTGGCTTTAGAGGGTGTACAAGGGATTCATCAACTTAAAGTTTGGGCGATTACTTCTAAAAATGTGCATTTAACCGCGCATTTGATCGCTCCTGATGTAGATCAGAGAGCTTTATACCACCAAGCTGTGGAGTTATTAGGACATGAGCACGGCATTACCCAAGTGACTTTGCAAATCGAAGATGATGAATGCCATCCACACCAACATGAACATAGTCATTAAAAAAGGCTTGACCTTAGACTTAGTCTAGGCTTTACAATAGCATCACTTTTTTTCAGTACGACATTATGCGTTCTACCACGTGGATTAGCGTTTTAGTTGCTTTATTCATGTTCCAAAGTCTTTGGAACGTGGCGGCAGCTTTTTGCGTCCATGAAGAACAAAAAACTCAAGTTGTGACGCAACAAAATTTTCATTTTGGGCATCATCAATCCACTTTGTGTGTATCGGATGCGAAAGCACATCAAAAAAGTAGTATTGATGACCATACTCAAACGGCAAATAATCAGTTTGAATTAGGTGAAGACCATCAAGATCATTTGCCCTCAATGGCACATTTGATTATTCCGAAAGAAAAAAACTATCAACTGCCGCTCGCGCTTGAGATAAAAGAACCGCCACAATTTTTTTGGCATAATGCCTATCAAGCCCCTGATTTACTGGGGCAACATCCGCCCCCTGAACTTTCCCCGCTAATGGTGGGGTAGCCTAAAACATTTCCCACCACTTCTTCTAAAAATTAGTGGGAAAAAGCATGTCGAATCAATTCAAGGCGTTTATACGCCAAGCTCTTGCTGTGGGCATAACAACAGCTACGATGCAATGGAGCTTTGCCGAACCGATCAAGACTTTGGATGAGGCTTTGGTAAAAGTAGAGCGTTATCAGAACCAAAGTGACATTGGGCAACAGCGTCAAAATATTGCAGAGCTGAACATCAAAAACAGTGGTTTATGGCAAAACCCTAGCTTAAATATCAATCAAGATGGTTTTGGTTCAAATACCGATCAAGAGCTCAGTATTGCCATTAGCCAACCTTTAGATGTTTTTGGACAGCGTAAGCTCAATCAAAAACTCGCAGAAACAGCACACCAACAAGGCCAGTTACAGCAACAACTGTGGACAGCACAAAGCCAATTGGTGGTGAAATTTGCATGGTCGCAGTTGGCTTTGGCACAAGTTGAAAAATCGCTATATGCCGCACAGCTCAAAGTGAGTCAACACAATTTAGACAGTGCCAAAAAGCGCTATCAGGCGGGCAGTATTGCTTTGGTTGACTATGAACGTGCGCAAATCGAAAGCTTAGATATGCAACGTTTATATCAACAAGCAATACTGGCTGAACAAGTAGCACAGCGTCAACTCTCAAACCTTTGGGGCGAAACCAAAGCCGATATTCAACTCAATGCGACCTCAATGCCATGGCCAGATCAAAGTGAAGCCACAGTACAGCGTTATATTACTGCAGGTTGGTTGGAAAAGCTGTATGCCCTGAATATTCAACAGTCCAATTTAAACATTGAAAGTTTAAAAGTGCAGGCGCGTCCCAATCCGACCTTAAATGTCGGCATGAAACGGAGTCAAGCACCGAATGAAAATAGCGATACCACATTAGGTGTTGGCGTGGATATTCCGCTGAATATCTTTAACCGTCAGCAATACAGCATTCCGATGGCGCAGCGTCAGCAAAGCTTGTTGAATCAGCAGCAACAGCGCGAGTTAAAACAGCAAATTTTAGATATCGCCAACGCTATGCATGAGCTCAAAGGACTAAAACAGCAGTTCGGTGCGATCAGTCAACAAACAACTTTGGCAGAACAAGTACAAGTACGTACATTACAAGGTTTTAAAGTCGGAAAGCTGTCTATTACCGACATTCAACAAGCCAACTCGCAACTACAAAGCATACGTCTTGGGCAGTTACAGTTATTGCGTCAAGCATGGCAGACCGCATTGACCGCAGAATCGCTTAGCCTCGGCACTAGTTATGAACAGATCAGTAGTTCAGATGCTTATAGCCAAATCAGTAAAAACTCAATCGCACAAATACAAGACCTCATCCTTGGCGGAGCACAATAATATGCAACTGAAGAACCAACTTGGAAAAATATCACAGCCATTGATGATTGGGCTTTTGCTTCTAGTAACGCTCCTGATTGCTATAGGAATTTGGTTTAGCTCGAAAGATAAAACCACCGATGAACATGAGCATGGGGAACATGAAGAATCTGAACATGCGGATGAGCCCGAGGCAGAAAAAGGACATGCTGAGGAAGGTGAAATTCAACTGACAGCGCAGCAACTGACAGAGCAAGGCATTCAAATCGCTTCGGCTCAACAAGGCGTGGTGTCTCAAGTCACTGTTTTACCTGGAAAGCTTGTGGTGAATACCGATCAGCAAGCCCACATTTCGCCAAACTTTGGTGGGCATGTGGAGCGGGTGAACGTGGAGCTTGGTCAAAACGTACAAAAAGGACAAACTTTAGCTGTCCTGTCCGTTCCCGAACTGATTGATCAACAAGCCAATTTACGGATGGCTCAAGCCAGTTTGGACTTGGCACGTCAAGATTATCAACGTGAACAGCAGTTATGGTCACAGGGCATTTCAGCTAAACAAGACTACCAACGGGCAGAAAATGCTTACCGACAGGCACAGATTACTGTGCAATCCGTGCAAAGTCGTTTAAATGCACTGGGGGCAACAGGTGGTATAAATGGTCGTTTTGCCATTACAGCGCCCATCTCAGGGGTGATTAGCCAAAAAGATATCGTGGTGGGTGAAAACGTACAATTGGCCGATCAACTGTTTGTGATTGAACAATTTAAAGAGTTGTGGCTTGAGTTTAATCTGCCTGCACAGTTATCGAGTCAATTACAAACCAATCAAAGTGTAACGTTCAAACCGAATGCCTCTGAGCAAAAATATCAAGCCGTCATCCAAAGCTTAACCTCTCAGGCCGATGCCCAAACGGGACGTTTGGTGGTACGTGCTAAATTAAAAAGCCAAGCGGCTGAATTACGTCCAAATGTTTTGGTGAATATCTTTTTAGACAATACCAGTTCCAAAACAGCGCTTCGTGTCCATAAAAGTGCTATTCAAAACATTGAGGGTCAAACGTCAGTATTTATGGTCGACACAGAACAAAAAGGGCAAGTGCATTTGAAAGCACAGCCAGTTGTACTTGGACAAGCGTCAAATGATGGTCAATGGATTGAAGTCGTTTCAGGCATAAAAGCAGGGCAACGCTATGTCAGTCAAGGCAGCTTTGTTCTTAAATCTGAACTCGAAAAAGGCGAGGCTGATCATGCACACTAATCATGATTTACCCAAGCCTGAAGGCTTGTTTGAACGAATTATTCAGTTTTCTATTCAAAATGCAATTTGGGTCATGCTCTTTGTCTGCACGTGGATTGCGGTTGGGGTATACAGCTATCAAAAGCTGCCAATTGATGCAGTGCCTGATATTACCAATACGCAAGTACAAATTAATACCCAAGCCAATGGTTTTACCGCACTGGAGGTTGAACAGCGGATTACCTATCCAATTGAAACGGCTATGGCGGGTATTCCAGATTTACAGTTGACTCGTTCGATTTCACGCTATGGTTTGTCCCAAGTCACCATCGTATTTAAGGATGGTACAGACATCTATTGGGCACGCCAGCAGATTAATCAGCGGGTACAAGAAGCCAAAGCAGATTTACCCAGTGATGTTTCCCCAACCATGTCGCCAGTTTCAACAGGTTTAGGTGAGATTTATCAATGGGTCATTAAAGCAGAACCGAATGCCAAAAAAGCCGATGGTACAGCTTATAGTGCGATGGACTTGCGGGAGATCCAAGATTGGATCGTTCGTCCGCAATTGCAACGTGTTGCAGGGGTTGCAGAGGTCAACAGTATTGGCGGGTTTAACAAAACCTACGTGGTTGCTCCTGACTTAAACCGTATGCAGCAGTTGAATATTTCCTTGAGCCAACTACAAACCGCTTTACAGGAAAATAATGAAAACCGTGGGGCAGGCTTTATTGAGGAAAATGGTCAGCAGCTCACAGTTCGTGTGCCAGGGACACTCAACAGTCTTGCAGACATTGAAAATACAACGGTTGCCAGCCCAAATGGGAACCCCATTCGTGTCGCGGATATTGCGCAGGTTTCAATTGATCATGACCTCCGAACAGGAGGCGCAACCTATAATGGCGAAGAAACTGTACTCGGCATCGCTATGATGATGATGGGTGAAAACAGTCGAACGGTGTCTAAAGCTGTCGATGCCAAAATTCAAGAGGTGCAAAGCAGTTTACCGCAAGGCGTTAAAATCGAAACAGTTTATGACCGCACCACGTTGGTGGAAAAAGCCATTAAAACGGTGCAAAAGAACTTGGTTGAAGGCGCAATCTTGGTGATTGTGATCCTCTTTTTATTCTTGGGTAATATTCGTGCTGCGTTAATTACAGCCTGTGTGATTCCACTGTCTATGCTGTTTACTTTAACAGGCATGGCACAACAGAACATCAGTGCCAACCTGATGAGTTTAGGGGCATTGGATTTCGGTATTATTGTCGACGGTGCAGTCGTAATTGTTGAAAACTGTATTCGCCGTTTAGCCCATGCACAACAACTGCTCAAACGACCGTTAACTCAATCGGAACGCTTTAAAGAAGTGTTTTTAGCAGCGCGCCAAGCTCGTCGTCCACTTATTTTTGGTCAGCTGATTATTTTAGTGGTGTATTTGCCGATTTTTGCACTGACTGGCGTAGAAGCCAAAATGTTCCACCCAATGGCTTTGACGGTTGTGCTTGCACTCGTTGCAGCCATTATTTTGTCGATCAGCTTTGTGCCTGCGGCTGTTGCACTTTTTGTTAAAGGTGACATTAAAGAAACGGAAAGCCGTTGGATGTTGTGGTTAAAAGAGCGATATCAGCGAGTATTAGACTGTGCCTATCAGTACAAAGCGGTAGTTTTAACCTTTGCACTGTGCTTATTGGTATTAACAGGTTTACTCGCAATGCGGATCGGCAGTGAGTTTGCACCACAACTGAGTGAAGGTGACTTTGCTGTACAGCAACTGCGTTCCCCAAGCACAGGTCTAGAAGAATCACTTCGTATTCAGGAAAATACGGAAAAGCTACTTCTGAAAAAATTCCCTGAAATACACGCTATTTTTGCGCGTACAGGTACGGCAGAAGTGGCGACCGATGTGATGCCACCGAATATTTCAGATGGTTATGTCATGTTAAAACCCCGTGATGCGTGGCCAAACCCGAAAGAAACATTGGATGAACTACGTAGCCGTATGCAGGCGTATTTAGCGACATTACCCGGTAACAACAGTGAGTTTTCTCAGCCAATTGAACTGCGTTTTAATGAGTTAATATCGGGTGTACGTAGTGATGTCGGTGTCAAAATCTTTGGTGATGACATGCAAGTATTAAATGCGGAAGCTGAAAAAATCAGTAAATTAATTCAACAAGTTTCAGGCAGCACCGCAGTCAAAGTTGAACAAACGTCGGGCTTACCTTTGCTTAATGTTGAAATTGATAAAAGCTTGGCAGCGCAATATGGCTTAAGTGTTAAAACCATACAGGACTATGTATCAGCAAGCATTGGTGGGCAAAATGTCGGTGAAATTTTACAGGGCGACCGCCGTTTTGACTTTGTGATTCGACTCAGTGAACAAGACCGTAGTGTCAGCGGGATTGCGCAACTGCCAATACAGCTTCCAAATGGCGGCAGTATTTTACTTGCCGATATTGCCACAGTAAAAATGATGGATGGCATCAACCAAGTCAGCCGTGAAAATGGCAAACGTCGTGTGATTGTCACTGCGAATGTCGAAGGGCGTGATTTGGGCTCTTTTGTCACAGAGGTACAAGCTCAACTGAAGCAGTATCCACTACCAAGTGGCTATTGGATTGAATATGGTGGTCAGTTTGAAAATCTAGCCTCGGCACAGGCTCGAATGCAGATTGTGATTCCACTGGCATTATTGACGATCTTTATTTTGCTGATGGCTGTTTTTCATAACATGAAAGAAAGCCTACTGGTGTTCACGGGTGTTCCATTTGCTTTAACAGGTGGTGTGCTTTTCTTATGGTTAAGAGACATTCCCTTGTCGATGTCGGCGGGTATTGGTTTCATTGCCTTGTCTGGCGTTGCCGTCTTAAATGGTTTGGTCATGTTGACCTTCATTAAAGAGTTAAGAGGGCAATACCACTTACATGAAGCTGTTTGGCAGGGGGCGATTTTGCGCTTAAGGCCTGTTTTAATGACCGCCTGTGTGGCATCCTTAGGTTTTGTGCCGATGGCACTTGCTACGGGCACAGGGGCAGAGGTTCAGCGACCATTGGCGACCGTGGTGATTGGTGGAATTATTTCTTCGACGTTATTGACCTTGGTGCTATTACCAGTGTTGTATCGTTGGATGAATGCTAAGAAAGAAACGGAAATTTAATTCTTTAATCAACTGAAGCATGGGGAGGCACATATACCCCTCATGCTTTTTTATACTACTTGATATCAGCCTAATCGCATTTGGGAGTTAAAAATGGCAAATCTGTTATAGTCTGTTATATTTTTTTCATAAAGAACTGTATCTGTCCATTTATAGCCTAAACCTTAGAATAACAAATATAGATAAAGCGTTGAGGTATTGGAAATGAACTTTTTACTGAAAAAAAATAAAGCTTGGTTTGTATTCTTTATCATTACTTTATATTCATTTCTTGGATTTTTTCTCGGATTCATTATTTGGGAATATGTTCTAAAGTAAAGCTAAACATCACGATGCAAAGGCGCAACAAAAAATGCTTTGTATGATGTTCAAACAGATATTTTTTAAGATTCAACAAAAAAGAATGAGGCCTGTGTTGCTTCATTCTTTTTTATTTGTAGTCTACATTCCAATCATCATCAGCTAAATACATAACACTGTGTATTTAAAGTGCATGATGCGCCTTACATACTTTTCTATCAATGAGTTGATAAAGACTTAAATCACTTCAAAGCCAATACCTGCATGCTGTTTTAAGCGTTCAACATAGCGCTCATCAAACATCGTTGCAGGGGTCCAAAAACCGCCATTTCGTCCCGTTTTCTCGCCATTTTTATGATGATCCAAAACTAAACTTAATGCTGCTTGCCCCAACATTTTTCCTGTTGACCCATAACCTGGATCACGGTCGCCTGTGACTTTGATTCGAAGACTTTGTCCTGCATCTGACTTGCCAATAAATCGTAAATCAAAACGGCCAGAGCGTTGTTGCTCGGGTGTCGGGCCTTCGCCTGGTTTTGGGAGCATATAGCGCTCCATCAATTTACTGACAGGCTTGGTAACCGCTGCAAGCATGAATGCACCTAATCCTGCGACCAAGCTGTAAGCTTTGATACGACCATTCCAACCTTGGCCTGTCAGCATGGCTTCGTTATAGCTAAAGTTTGCCCCATAGGCATTGTTTGCAAGTGCATTTGAACGGTGCACAACCCGTTCATTAACAGCAGACATCACAAAGGGGGCAATCCATGCATCAAAATCGCTGTCAAACTCAGCCGATTTTACATAGTGTTGACGTGCACTGAGCGTATGATTTTGTGGCACAAGGAGGTATGGGTTCACTAACGCTTTGCGCAATGCAGGATCAGCGGCGGCTTCTTGTATGACATTGATTAAACTGGCCACCGTTCCGCCAGAAGCGCCGCCTTTTAAAACTTTCACTCGCATTTTGACGTTGGTTGCTGGGGCATGCCAAAGTTGCTGTGCTTGCTGTTGTAAAAAATACACGCCCATATCAGAAGGGACAGAATCAAAACCGCAACAATGTACAATCCGTGCACCAGAATGTTCGGCTTGGCTTTGATACTTGTCGATCATTTTTTTAATCCATTGTGTTTCACCCGTAAGGTCACAATAGTCTGTACCTGTTTCAACACAGGTCTTGATCATCGGTTCACCGTAAAGTGCATAAGGACCTACGGTTGAAACAACAACACGAGTTTGTTCACACAGCGTGTGAATTGCGTCACTATCATTGACATCTGCAATCATAATGTCCAAATTTTGAGCTTTTTCACCAAGCTTATTTTTTAACGCATTGAGTTTGCTTGATGAACGGCCAGCGATTGTCCACTGAATTTGTTCAGCTGACTCACCTTGCATTGAGAGGTAGTCACTTAGGTAAGTTGTTAAAATTTGTCCAACGAAGCTGGTTGCACCAAATACCACCAAATCATATTTTTTGTTTTTTATTGCCGTCATGGAGAAACTCCTCATGGAATCATGCTTAAAGTCAGTAGTACACCTGTGTTTGCTATAAACACTATAAGCTTTAAGTGAACTTGAATGTCAAGCTGGGAAAAGTGTAAATATTTACAGACATAAAATTGCTATTTATTCGCAATCTTTTACATGAATCACAGCATTAGAAAAGATTTTCACGTGCTGACATTTCAATATAACCTTTCTTTTTCTGACAGTATGCTATGCCATTAACAATAGATATGCTGGATCTTAAGTGCTGCTTTAAGCAGAAGCCAATGATGTAAGTAAGATAGGTAGGCATTACATTCTTAGACATTCGTTACCCATAAAAATGAGAGATTAAACGTGTATTCAGGTATTTTCAGGAAATGTTGACCGTGACCCTAAAATCTTTGACTTTGAATTATTGGTCATTATGCAAAGCTAATCCAAAAATTTAGCATCTAGATGCAAAATCTACTTTAACTATGGATGACCTAAAGATTGCTCATTTCTTATTTTGATCGTGTATAAAAAATCACTTGACATTAAAGTTAACTTTAATCTTAAAGTAGTTATCAGATCAAAAGAGGTGATCATGATGAACATATTTGATGCATTAACCCTACCCAATGGGACAACGATTCCAAACCGCCTTGCTAAAGCGGCAATGGAAGAGAACATGGCAACTTTAGAGCAAGCACCATCACAAGATTTATTTAATCTTTATCATACTTGGGCAGAGGGTGGTGTCGGTTTGATCATTACTGGAAATGTCATGATTGATAGTCGGGCAATGACAGGACCTGGCGGGGTGGTGCTTGAAGATACCGAACATCTTGATCTATTTAAAAAATGGGCAAATATTGGACGTGCCAAAGGTGCTCAATTTTGGTTGCAAATTAATCATCCTGGACGTCAGATGCAGTCGAATATGGGGCAAGACACTTGGGCTCCTTCTGCTGTAGCTTTAGATTTAGGAAAAATGTCGGATAAGTTTGCAACACCAGTTGAAATGACAGAAGTGATGATTGAAGAAGTCATTCAGCGTTTTGCACGCACAGCACAACTGGCTGAGCAGGCAGGTTTTACGGGTGTAGAAATTCATGCTGCACATGGCTATTTACTCAGTCAATTTCTATCACCACTCAGTAACCAGCGCCAAGATCAGTGGGGTGGTTCACTGGAAAATCGTGCTCGAATTTTACTCGAAATTGTGAAAGCGGTACGTGCAGTTGTGTCTGATCAATTTGCAGTTGCGGTAAAACTTAACTCGGCCGACTTTCAGCGTGGTGGCTTTAGTGCAGACGATGCCAAGCAAGTGGTTGAAATGTTGAATGAGCTTGCTGTGGATTTGGTTGAACTATCAGGTGGTAGTTACGAGGCCCCTGCAATGCAAGGCCAAGCCCGTGATGGAAGAACGCTTGCACGTGAAGCTTACTTTTTAGAATTTGCTACAGAAATCCGTAAAATCGCTCGAATGCCGATTATGGTCACTGGGGGAATTCGTCGTCAGCCAGTGGCTGAGCAGGTCGTAAAAAGTGGTGTAGAAATGGTGGGGATTGGGACTGCGCTTGCCTTAGAACCAAATTTACCTAATGCGTGGAAACTAGGTCAAAATCTTGCCCCTGAACTCAAACCAATAGAGTGGGAAAACAAAGCACTCGCTTCAGTTGCCAACTTGTCAACTGTAAAGTTTCAGCTACGCAAATTGAGTCAAGGTAAGAAACCAAACCCTAAAGTATCACCATTTTGGGCATTGATTTTACAGCAACTTGCAATGAGCAAACGTACTAAGCAATATCGTCATCGTATGCAGCGCCGTGCAAAAGCTTCGGTATAAGTCTAAGAGAGCAAACTTCACATAGCATAAAATAGCAGCTTATATTCTGACTAAAAGAGAGTGTAAAAGTCATCATCGTGAGAAATATCAGTCCGTGAATAAACTCACTGGTATTTTTCTATACTCTCTACCGCATGCTTAAATATGATTGATTTTTGTATATCACAGGCTTCAAGTTCACTTGAATATAAAGAGGGTATTTCGTATGAATATTAGTGAGTTGTCGAAACTGAGTGGGTTGAGTACGCCTACAATTCGCTATTATGAGCAAATCCAGTTATTGCCTAAACCTAAGCGTTTATCGAATGGTTACCGTCAATATTCAGAAGAAGATTTAAAACAATTGTATCTGATTAGGCAGGCACAACAAGTTGGCTTTTCCTTAGAAGAGATCAAATCGTTGATCCCTGCAAATATTGCTAACTGGAATCATGACAAATTGATTCAGACCTTGAAGGACAAAGTACAAGAAATTGTAAAAATGCAAAAAATGTTGGCTGAAAATAAAAAGAACTTACTGATCCTGATTGATTCGATACAAAATAAGCCCCAAGACTTAAGCTGCGAAGAAAATGCACACCGACTACTTAATACATACTATGCCGAATCTGAAAGTGAGGCTTAGTTGAACACTTAAATAATGAAAAAGCGAAAGCACAGATAAGGAGAGCAGTTTTTTAAGCGGTATTTTTTTCCAGTAAAAAATCAATGAGCGTCCTTACACGTTTAGACTTTTGACTATTTTGTAAATAGTAGAGATAAACAGGAGGGAATGTTCTCCAGTATGGCTTGAGCACAGGAATAAAGTTTTCTTGATCAGGCTGTTGTTTTAAATTTATTAAAAAAATTCGACCGATACCGATTCCTTGCCGAATTGCATCCATATTGACTTCTATATCATTAGCAACAAAAGAGACAGGCATTTCAACACTAATTTCTTTTCCATCTTCTTGTAAAAGCAATGGAGAAAGCGTATTCGCTGTTGTAAAACGATAGCCGATTAACCGATGTTGTTTTAAATCTACAGGGTTTTGTGGAACCCCATGCTGTTCAAGATAATGTTTTGATGCGAATAATCCTTGAGTTTGTTTGGTTAAAATTTGACGTGCTACCACATGTTCTTCAATTTTATTACCAAAGCGAATACCTAGATCATAGCCCTCTTTTGAAAGGTTGACCGTTCCATCGTTAATCGCAATTTCAAGTTGAATACGTGGGTATCTTTGATAGAACTCACCTAAATAGGGCTGTAAAACACTTAGATAGGCATAACGAGCTGTTGTGATTCGCACAATACCAGCAGGTTCACTCTTTAAGTCTTGAACACTTTCTAGCGCAATCGTTAATGCCTTAATTGGTTCTTGTGTGTTTTGAAACAGATGTTGTCCCGCTTCTGTAAGCTCCAAATGACGTGTGGTGCGATTAAATAAAGGCAAGCCTATAGTTTGCTCAAGTAGTTTTAAGGACTTGCTGACAGCAGGTGGGGCAGTTTCAAGTTGTCGCGCTGCTGCGGCTAAACTTCCCTCGTTGACGATAGCATGGAATACAACCAAATAATTATAAATTGAGCCATTCATATCAATGCACAACTATTAACTTTTAGATACTAATGTAGTGCCAATTACCTGCCTTATCAATCACAATTTTTCTGACTACCATTCATTCCATGTTCAACCCCATGTGGGCTTAAGTGGCAATCTGGTTAAGACAAGCATTGTATGCGTCTCAACAGCGGGCTTAATTTTCTAAAGGTAAATATGATGAAAAAAATACTCGTAATTTCAGGACATCCCAATTTACAAGATTCGGTTGCGAATACAGCCATTCTCAATCACGTAACAACTGCACTCCCTCATGCAAAAATTCGTAAGTTAGATGAACTTTACCCAGATGAAGTTTTCGATATTGAGCTTGAACAACAAGCACTGTTAGCTGCGGACATTATTGTGTGGCAATTTCCATTTCATTGGTATGCATTACCAGCACTGCTTAAAAAATGGCTAGATCAGGTTTTTCTACATGGTTTTTCTCATGGCTCAAATGCGAAATTGGGCGGTAAGCAATTGATTTTGTCCTTTACCACGGGAGCTCCCGAAGTTGCTTATGCGCCAAATGCAATCATGCAACACTCACTTGAAACGCTATTGGCACCCTTCGACAGTCTTGCTGCATTATGCAATTTAGACCTACAAGCACCAGTCTATACAACAGGTGTTAGCTATCTTGCACGTGGCGATGAAAAAGGTTTACAGCAACAGACTATGGCCGCGCAGGAACATGCACAACGTTTAGTGCGCCAAATTGAAAACTTATATTGAGATGTAAATATTCAGTTATTCAGTCTTTACGGCGTGATTTTACTCAGCACTTTAAATTGATACTTATGCTTTAATTTTTTGGAAATGGTTCAAATGTATTTAATCCATGTTTCTGTTGATCTCGGTGAGATCAGCGAGCAATACCATGCTCAACACATTGAATTTTTAAATCAGCAATTTGACAATAAAGTCTTTTTGACTTTTGGTCGAAATCTCTCAAAAAACAGTGCTGGGGTTATTATTGCCCAAGCTGAAAATCAAGATGAATTAGAGCGGATTGTGGCACTAGACCCTTATGTTAAACATCGCTGTGCGATCTATGAAATAGAAGAGTTTTCTCCATTAAAAATTGCAAAAGATTTTCATCTTTTTAAATAATACCGATGGAACATAAAAATGAAGCTAATGAATAAAGTCGCTTTGGTCACGGGAGGAGGCTCTGGCATCGGTCGAAAAATTGCAGAACGTTTAGCCAATGAAGGAGCAAAAGTTTTGATTATGGGACGGACACACGCGCCTTTAGTTGAAACAAGCCAACATCAAAATATTGACTATATCGTTGGTGATATTGCATGTTTGGAAGACATTTCAAACACGATTGCTGAGCTTAAACACCGCTTTGGTCGCTTGGATATTTTAGTGAATAATGCAGGTGTTGCTCCCGTTGCAAGTATCGAAAACTTAGATATTTTATCTTTTGATGCTATTTTTCATATCAATGTTCGTGGTCCTGTGGAGTTTATGCGTCAAAGTTTAGATTTATTGCGGGAGTCCAAAGGAAGCATCATCAATATTGGCTCTTCGGTCAGCCAACGACCACTTGCAAACATGGCTCTATATTCGGCCAGTAAGGCAGCACTTTCAGCAATCACAAAGTCTTTGGCAAGAGAGTTGGCTGTAGAAAAAATTCGAGTAAATGCTGTTTCAGTTGGCCCAATTGATAGCCCAATTTATGAAAAAGCGGATTTATCTTTTGAAGAATCTCAGGCCCATATTGATAAAGTCAGCCAAATGATTCCGTTGGGGCATTTTGGTCAACCTGATGATGTTGCTTCGGTCGTTGCATTTTTAGCATCAGATGAAGCCAGTTTTGTGACTGGCACTGAGTATGCTGTAGATGGTGGTTTTACAGCTTAGTGAATCAATTTATTTGGCCTCAAATCTATAAAAATAACTGAGAAACCAGACATGATCTAGCATAGTTCATGTCTGGTTTTGGCTCTTAAAACTTCCATTGCACCGAGAGCGATGCATTTAAAGGATCGCCTGGTTGAATCCACATATCGCTATAGCTTGCGACATAGTAAGTTTCATCTAAAAGATTATGCACATTGAGCTGATAACGTAGCTGATCTGATGGGGCATAGTAAGCGTTTAAGTTGAGTAACGTATATTCAGGTAAGTTGAAGCCATTATCTGTACTGTGTCCACTACGTTTACCAACATAGACTGCCGTTGCGCCAACTCCAACTTTGTCTGCATTGGCAAGATCCCATTCGTAGTTGCTACTCACAGAACCACTATGTTTTGGCACATTACTCAACCTCGAACCTTTAACAAGGCTCTGGTCTTTTTCCACTTGAGCATCTGTATAGCTATAATTTGCACGGACAGCGAGTCGATCACTCAGTTGGGTTTCAATATCGAACTCTAAGCCTTTACTAGAGACTTCTCCAGCGGTGATCTGATAACTACTATCTGTTGGATCGGTAGTCAGTACATTTTCTTTATCCATTTTAAACAGGGCTAAACTGATTAAACTTTGTGGGTTTATTTGATATTTCCCACCAATTTCATAGCTTTTGCCTTTTTCAGGATTAAAAACATTGCCATTTCTGTCCATTCCACTGTTGAGGGCAAAGGATTTTCCGTAGTTGGCGTACCATGACCAACGATCATTCAGTCGGTAATTCAACCCCAAGCGTGGACTGGTTTGTTGCAAGTCTTGTTGGTTGGATGTATGTGCAAGTTTATTTTGAAAATCTTGGCTAATATGATCAAAACGCGCACCGAACAGCACACTCCATTGATCATTCAGAAAAATTTGATCTTGTAAATTCAGTGCAAAATAGCGTTGCTGTTCTTCGGTATTAATGAAAAGAGGAAGCTCTGGCGAATACTGCCCATAATTTGGATTATAGATATCAATGCTATTTGGCACGCTACTGCTGTGGTTTCGACGCAGTTGTAATTGACGGTACTTCATTTGCCCAAGTTCAGTGCTCAAAAGTACTTCATGGCGTGCCCAGCCTTGTTGGATTTTCCCAAGTAGCTCCGTTTGAAAGAGAATGTCATCACTTTTATTGTCACGATAGCGACGTTGACGTTCTAATGTCCGTCCATCACTCTGAATACGACGAGGTTCACTGGAAAAGCCTTTGAGTTGAGTATCTTTTACGCTGAGTGCATTATTCATTTTCCAGTCATCATTAAACTGATGCGCAAGTCGAAGCTGATAAAAATGATCTTTTTGAATATGATCACCATCATCAGGTTCGCCTGTAAATGTTTTTGGGTCCATCACAAATTTTTTTTGATAACTGCTCACACCACGATCAAAAGTTCCATCTTGTCGGGTAAATTCGCTATCAAAGTCCAATTGGGTCGAATCTGAAATTTTCCATGTAAGTTGAGGGGAGAAAAACCAACGCTCACTGTGCACATGATCACGAAAACTTTGATTATCTTCATGTGCGACCGCAATACGATAAGCCACAGCATCATTTATTGGGCTAGTATGTTCAAAACTGGCACGATACTTTTCTAAACTGTTAGCACGTAAATTAACTTCTGAAGAGCTTTCCCACTGCGGTTTTTTGGTGTTGATATTGAGTAAACCACCAGCTTCCCCGCGACCATATAAAGCAGCCATAGGGCCTTTTAAAAAGTCGAGTGATTCAATATTCACCATGTCTCGCGGCGCACTGAGTCCACGGTTGACACTTAGGCCATTTCTTATAATTTGTGCCCCAATATTTGGGTCTGTACTAAAACCTCTGAATGAGAAGTTATCCCAAAATCCGCCACCATAATTGGTTTGATTATAAACACCACTTACTTGTGTTAGTGCGTCATCAATACGCTGTACATCTTGTTGTTGAATTAGAGCTTTAGATAACAAACTTCGACTGAAAGGTACGTCTAAAATGTCATGAGAAAACTTAGTCATTGCGGTACTTTGTTGCAAGCTTTCATCTTCAGTTTCGGCTTGCAATTGGATGGTCTTGAGTACTTCTGTAGAGGTTTCAGCCCATGTAAAAGAACTTAATAGGCTTAAATATAAACTGGAAGAAAGAAGTGTAAATTTATTCATCATGATGGAGCGTAGTTTAGATGTTGTATTGTTATGTTATAACATTTTGTTGGGTTTGTGTTAGCAATATTGGTTTAATCTCTAAAAAAATTAAATAAATCAAAAAGTATAGAAATAAATATTCATCATGACACAATTAAAAAAATGGGTTTAATTTTTCATTTCATTCTTAGCCATTTATTTAATGTCTGAGCCAAAATTCAGGTTTACTCAGATTACAGATGACGTTGTCAAGTCGTATATTTCTTGTAGACCTTAAGGCCAGACTAAAAGCTGTATGAGATTTTTATTTTTAAGGTTATTTCAAAATTATTTAAAAAGCTGAGATATGTTGAATAATGTGCTTGTTCATTCTAAGAAAATTGTGAATACTCAAGCCGCAAAACTTGGGCTGTAATATTATTTTTTGGGGTTAGCAACTACTGTGAAAACGTATCCTTTTTCTCGTTTACAAAAAGCATTACTGGCGGTTGGTTCATTTTCATGTCTAGGGCTGAACTCGGTATGGGTACATGCGGCAGAAGACAGTGATGTGGCACAACTTGCAACCATAACAGCGACTGCTCAAGCTGAACCAGCTACGTATTATCAACCCAAAATTAATTTGTCTGGTTTTGCCCAGCAAAACCTTGCAGCCATTCCTGCATCTATTAACACCGTTACTGCTGAACTGATAGCAGATCAACATGCGAAAACACTCAGCGATGTAGTAAAAAACGATGCATCTGTTGGTGATGGCTATGCACCGATTGGCTACTATGCAAACTTTGTAATGCGGGGATTTAGCTTAAATGCGGGATCAAGTTATTTACTGAACGGTAATTTGCTTCGTGGTGAGCAAAATGTAGCGCTTGAAAATAAAGAGCAAGTCGAAATACTCAAAGGCATGAGCGCGATTCAAAGTGGGATGTCGACCCCAGGTGGAGTCGTGAATTATGTAAGTAAACGCCCCAAAGATGTCCAATCTTTAACTCTTGAAGCAGATAGTCATGGCGGTAGTCGTGTGGCAACAGACTTTGGTGGATGGCTTGGAGACAATCAACAGTTTGGTTATCGTGTGAATGCAGCGTATGAAGACATTCATCCCTATGTTGAACATGCTGACGGTACACGTTTGTTTGGTTCCTTGGCTTTAGACTGGAAAATTTCAGATCGTTCAAAACTCGAATTTGATCTTGAATCACAGCGTCAAAAACAGCGTTCGGTACCGGGCTATCAGCTATTGGGCGGTGAAACTATACCGACAGGAGTGGAATGGGATCGTTTGCTGGGTTATCAAAGCTGGAGTAAACCTGTCACTAATGAAAGTCTAAATACGAGTCTTAAATATAGTTATCAAATCAATGATAACTGGAGTAGCAATCTGTCGGCTTCACAAAGCCGTGTGGTCGTAGATGATTACTCAGCTTTTGCCTATACCTTTGATACTGATGGTAACTATGACATTTATGATTTCCGCAGCCCAGATGACAGTTATCTCACCCATCAATTTAAAACAGGTTTGAACGGAAAATTCAGCACTGGAGCATGGCAACATAGCCTGAGTTTAGAGTTATCACATGCTTACAAACGTCATACTCAGTATGATGCAATCAATGAATGGATAGGTTCAGGAAATATTGATCATGATCCTATTACCTATACACCTACAGACAAAGCCTTAGGTAATCATTACAAATCATTGGATAGTCAACAAACTGCTTTAAACCTACTAGATCAAATCAAATTGAATGATGCATGGTCAGTTTTGTTGGGCGGTAAGCTTTTACATTTAAATGAAAGTGCCTATGCTGCGGATGGTAACAGTATTCGCGAGACCGACTTTAATCGCTTCTTGCCGCAACTCGCTCTGATGTACCAGCCTTGGCAAAATACTCATCTGTATGCTTCTTATGCAAAAGGGATAAGCGATGGTAGTCAAGCGCCGTGGTATGCCAATAATGCTTATGCTACCTTAGCGCCAAGACATTCAACTCAGTATGAGTTGGGCCTTAAACAGCAATGGCAAACGATGTTGTTCACAGCGGCATTATTCGATTTAAGACAAGACAATCAATATACCAATAGTGCTAGTAATTATGTCACCGATGGTGAACAACACAACTTAGGTTTGGAATTGGGCTTGCAAGGTCGTGTTGCTGAGAATCTAGATATGACATCGACGTTGGCGCTGACCCGTTCACGTTTAGAAAATGTACAAGCAAATGAATATGCAGGGCATCAGACCCAAAACGTACCAAAGCTACGTTTTGCCAGTCATGTGTCTTACCAAATGCCTCAAGTCGAGGGCTTACGTTTACTTGCAGGTATGCAATACAGCAGCAGTAAATACGCCAATAAAACGGGTACTGTTAAAGTTTCAGGCTATACCGTATTCGATGCGGGTGCAGCTTATAACTTCCGTGCTTATGGTTATGAAAATATGCTGCGTCTGAACGTGGACAACCTGTTCAATAAAAAATACTGGCGCGATGCAGGAAGCTTCTTCGGGGATGATTATTTATTTCTGGGCACACCACGTACAGCGCAGTTTTCATGGACTGTGAATTTTTAAGAAATACGTTTAAGTAAATAAAAAAGGCATATTCCACAATATGCCTTTTTTATCTGATGATGAATTGTCTTAGACTTTACTAAAGGGCTCTTTTCAGTCTCTATATTGGTAGCTCAATTATTTTTCGAACTGACTTGAAAGGTAATCACGATTGAGCCATTTCAAAACAACCTGTGTCAATGCTTTGGGCTGTTCCATAGGTATCATGTGTCCCGTATTTTCAATCACAGCCAAGTCGGAACCCTTTATTTGTTGATGTAATTCGTTGGCTTCATCTGCCGAACGGATTTGGTCTTGCTCACTGTAAATAATCAAAGAGGGGCATAAAATTTTTGTTGTATCCTGCTCATTTCTATTCAGCAGAGACTGTCTCACAAAGGTGTCATAGCCTAAATGCTGTCCCATTTTCTGAATCTTATGTATCAGCCTATCATTGTGATTATTTGAAGGGTGCAAGGTTTGCCGAATAGCCGTTGAACTTAAACCTTTAAATGTTTCTTTGGAACTCAGTTTAATCACCATCATTTTCTGCTGTCTTTGCTGTGCTGTATCAGAACGTAGTGAGGATGCAATGAGAATCAATGCAGAAACTTGCTCAGGAAACTGCTCCGCTATAGACCTTGCAACATAGCCACCTAAAGAAAAACCGATCAAGATAAATTTTGGAGGTAAAGAGTGGATCATATATTGAGCAATTTCTGGGATGGAATTTCCATGCGATAAATTGGCTCGAATCATTTGCCATTCTGAGGGCAGCTCCTGCACAAAGTCATCCCATAAAGATTGATCTAACATAAAGCCTGAAATCAAAACTACAGCTAAAGATTGTTTTATCATTGGCTTATTCATTTCTGAGGATGTTTTAAAACCACTAGATATATTGACGAAATAACGCTGCGGCGATGATGCCAGAGGCAATTGCAAGCAATGGCTTTTTCACCACCAACATCACAACAAGCGTCGTTAATAAGGCCAATCGCGCGCCATTATCGCCCTCAACAGCAATCGGAGCTAAAAGTGCGACCAGTACAGAGCCTGACATTGCAGTAATAAACCGTTGAGCAGTATCAGTGATGGGGACATAAGACATAATAAATACGCCACCCCAACGTGTAACCAGTGTGACGAGGGCCATAATTGCGATGATGGTCAACGGATATGCTGTACTTAGCTCTATATTCATATTTTTTTCTCTTTCCACAGCAAACCAATAACACCACCTGCAAGTGCGCCGATGACCACATGACTATTTTTCGGCAAATACCAATAAGCCAATAGTGAAATACAAGCAGATGCAGCCCAAATCAACACCATACGTAGATCTTTTTTTCCACCTACAACCATTGCCAATAAGAAGCAAGACATAACCATATCAAGCCCAAAAGCATTTGGATTTTGAATGCTATGCCCAAAATACAAGCCAAGCCATGTACCTATAATCCATGCGACCCAAAGTGCTAAACCTCCGCCAAATAACAATCCAAAACCAGATTGACCTCGGCTAAAGGCTTGTAAAGATAAAGCCCAGTTTGCATCCGAGATCACAAGCAGAACACCGTATCTTTTCATTGGAGAAAGATGGCGTAACCACGGGTAAAGAGAAGCCCCCATTAAAAGATGACGTGCATTAATAAAGAAAACGGTAATCATCAACGGAAACAATGATATTTGTTCGCCCCATAATTCCAAAGTTGCAAATTGGGAAGCGCCTGCAAAAACCAAGGCGCTCATTAACATACTGGAATCGTTACTTAAACCTGTATGTGTCGAGGCCAATCCAAAGGCTGCACCAAAAATCACAACGAAAAGTGAAATAGGCAATAAGCTTTTAAAGCCAGACCAAACATCTGAAGTGTTGAGGCTATATATCTCTTGGGTTGTATTAGACAAAGCTATTTCCTTTTCATTATCAGTCGTATGTCTCAAGTTAGGGCGTGAGTAGCAGAGTGGCATCAATACAACTTGATACTTTGTAAGACTTGATCTGTTGTAAATTATGCACTTAGAAAGAGAAAAAGAAAAACGCATAAAACTTAAGTATACTATTTGAAAATCGAATAGGTGGGGTGGTCTTGAACTTAAAAGATTTGCAGATTGACTGGTTAAAGTGCTTTGTCACAGTGGTTGATATGGGAACGTTGTCTCATGCCGCTCCTGAGCTTTATCGTTCACAGTCGGCGGTAAGTATGCAGCTCAAAAAACTAGAAGATGCGCTACAGTGTCAACTTCTCATCAGATCACATCGACAGATTGAATTGACCGCTGAAGGGCAGCTTCTTTTAGGTTATGCAAGACGGATTTTGGATTTACATCATGAAACGCAACAAGCTTTTCATAAAGATGAGCTAGTGGGGCGAATTCGACTGGGGGTCCCTGATGATTATGCTGCGCAATATCTCACACCTGTATTAAAGCGCTTTGCACCACGTTATGGAGGCGTTGAAATCGAACTCTATTGTGAACAATCCACTTCTTTGATTCCGCGCGTGGATAGTGGAGACTTGGATTTAGCCTTGATTTCTCGTGATGATCCTCGGCAGGGTACTTTGTTGTTCCACGAACCAATGGTCTGGGTCGGCTCACCACAATTTGATATTTGGAAAAATGACCCGCTACCTATAGCTGTTTATGAAAGTGCTAGTCTAGCTAAACACAGTGCAATTCATTCACTCGCTTTACAGGGACGTCGTTATAAGGTGGTTTATCACAGTTCTAGTTTAGTTGGGCAGATCGCTGCTGTTGAAAGTGGTTTGGCTGTCGCTGTCTTGACCAAATGTAGCGTGCCATCTCATTTAGATATTTTAGGTGCGGAACAGGGTTTAGGGCCTTTGGAGCCGATGGAAGTATCAGTCTATCGTAGTCGTATTTCACAGGGCTCTAAAGCTGTGGATCATCTTTATGAGCTGTTAATTAAAACCTTGCGACAATCAACGGCCTATTAAAAAGTCTGACATTATATTTGAAAGAAAAAAGTATATGAATAGGTTAAATGTCTATATGTATTTTCAACATTTTGAGTGTATACAGATCCCTATAGATATTCATGATGTTGGGTTTTAGTATCCACTTGAGTTAAAGGCAGTTTGTTAATGCAGTGTTAAAATACACTTTTAACTTACGTGGATACTGATATAAATACTCAGCAGTCTTACTCAGGTTGTACACCACAGGTATTAATGGTCATTGCTACCATGACGTAATGACCAACTAACATACAAAATTCAACAACTTGGTCATCATTAAAGTATTTTTTGAGCTGCTGAAATTGTGTGTTATTTAAAGTTTTATCCGTGAGTAAAGCATCTACACTGTTGATCATCGTAGTGAGTTTGTCATCCCATAATTCAGAATGATCTAGCGTAATAGATTCAACAATACGATTTTCAATACCGAGTTCTGCTGCAAAATGGGTATGGTGTTTCCATTCATAAGAACACTGTAGTTTCCAAGCAATTCTAAGGATAATTAGCTCTTTATCAACGCGACCAATATTTCCTTTAAATAAAATACTTTTCATAAAAAAAAGATAATTGGGAAATAGTTTATCTAAACGAGCCAATACACCAAACACATTCAGTGGTACTTCAGACTTTGCGCCATATTGCGTGACTTTAAGAAAAACCTTCTGCGTGAGATTGGACTGAGAAAGGGATAATGGTGCAATTCGAACTTGCTCATTTTTCCATTTTGGTGGGGTAATGTTTAAAGCATTCATCGTTTACTCCTTAAAATTTATAGGCAATTTTTAATGCATAGGCCCATGCAGTGCTGTCTTTAAATTCAGCAATATAGTTGTCAGTACCTTTTTGGCTAGCAGATTGGATTTTGCCATCACCGAACATAAAGTAACGAACTCCTAAGCTGATGTCGTAATTGCTAGCAGGGCTGAATTTTGCACCGAGTCCGACATTCCAGTAACCATCCACAGGGCCAAGCATAGATACAGGTTCACCCGTACCACTGTCCCAGCCTAAAGAAACGCTACCTACAAATTTCTCATGCAGTTTTCGAGCAACCCCGACAGTTACAGAATATTGATCTTCTGGATATTCCAGCAGATTTAGACCATTACTCAGTTTTCCAAACCAATATGGTTGAATGGTAAAATCTTTCCAATTAACCCAGCGTAGTTGGGTAAATGCTAGGGTATTGTGTGCGATTCCTGTTTGAAGGTCTAAATTGACAGATTGAGGGGTTTCGATGGTTGTTTTGCCCGTATTGGGTAGGTCAGACAAAACGGCACTTGCACGAGTCTCTTTAATATCCAAATCATGTTCGATTTTAGAACGATAGGTTAGAGATGTTTTGAGGGCAATTTCTGGGATTTCATAACTCAAACCAGTCACCCAGCCAACACCATTACTGTCATTGACTTCAATGTTGTACAAACCAAATGCTGCGGGGCCACCATTGGCATAACCGCGTAGTTTTGCTGATGCCGAAACGGTCTGATACGCAGGGCCTGCATAGATTTGAAAGCGGTCATTGAGTTTATAACCAAGTAACATCGTGAGATTTTCTGTACTGACTTCTGCCTGTGTAGCTTCACCATTGAGGCTAAATACAGGTGCTTGCTGTACTGGATATTCTGAATCTGTTCCAAAAGGTTGATCATAAAGTAAGCCAAATGCCAAGCGATCTGTGAGTTGAAATTTCAGCCCAGCAAATGGAGCATAGTAGCCTTTACCAATGTTTGAGATTTCTGCATTTGCGCCAACAGGGAAGTTAGGGCTAACTTGACCTTCTGCTGTCGGTGATAAAACAGATATCCCCGCTTCAAAATAATTATTGGGTTGCAAAAAAGCAGCAACAGATTGTGTGGTTCGTTCCAATCCTGCTGCTGTGGCTAAACTAAAAGGTAAAAGGCTGAGACTCATGCTTGTGAGGATATAATGTACGAGAGCAGTTTTCTTCATGTTGAATTCCTTAACTTTATTTTTGGTCTTGCTCCTCAAGACTAGTCATCAGTTTAAGGTGTGCTGATTTAGAGAAATGGTGCTATCGTCTCAACCCAATAGTGCTAGCGTCTCAAATTGGGTGCTTTGCCATTGTTTAGGGGGCATACCGAAGTAATCTTGAAAAGACTTAATAAAGTTAGAAGGATGACTAAAACCGAGGGTATAAGCCAAGTGGCTTACCGTTCCTTTGTTTTGTAGAAGATATTTACTGGCAAAGTCCATACGCACTTGCTGAATCAGATCTTCATAGTTGGTGTGATAGACATGCAACTTTCTAAAAAAAGTACTGCGTGAGGTAAATAACAATGCTGCGAGATCTTCAGCTTTTAACGGTTGATGAAGATGGCTATGAATCAAACTGAGCACTCTAAATATCCAATATTTTTTAACCCTAAAAAAATCTTTAAATTGTGATTCTGCCTGTTGTTTTAATTGCAAAAATTCAGATGAACTATTAGAACTTACAGCTTGTCCAATGTTTGAGCTATGTTTAGGATCATGGATAATAAGTTGTGTTTCAGGTTGATTCCATGAAATTGAACAGGGTAGAAAATGGAGTTGTTTGGCATGGCTCGGTATTGAAAACTCAAAATGGAGCTGTAAGTTCTCAATATCAAACAATTGGCTAAGCAGTCGAATGAGTAAGATGCTGATGACTTCCTGACTATATTGATAAATGTCCCCTAGAGGGATCATTTTACGATAGCGAATCACAAAATAATCTTGATCCTTTTCAACCTTAAACCATAATGCAGGATCAATTAGCACGCTATATCTTTCCAATACATAGAGTGCATCCTTGAGTGTTGGACAGTGCTGTAATAGTTGACCAACAAGGCCTAAATCCTGTAATTGAATATGCTGTCCGACTTTGATGGACAATTGATTCAAATCAAGTGCTGAGAGGCAATTTCCCACCAAAATACTCATTTCTGAATAGGTCAATTTAAAATGAGGATCACGTAATTGCTGAATACACAGTTCTAATTGTGCAAAAATCACATCTTCAGAAATATGCTCTTGCAGACACAGCTCTACGATCGCCCGAGGAATATAACTCGGTAAGAACGATTCATGAAAATCAATGTGCATCTTTAGACCTCTTCTGATTGAACTAAACGGTGTTCATGGCTGAGAGGTTCTAAGCGTTGAATGAGTAGACCAAAAATAAAAGAAAATACATACATAAACAGTGAATACACTGCCGCAGGCATTGCAATGGTGGTATTCATCAGCACAGTTAGCGCAATTGTCATTGCCAAAGTGCTGTTATGTAAGCCAATTTCAAAGGCGCAAGCACGGGCTTGGTAGCTATTAATCTTAAACAAACGAGGGACAAAATAACCCACAGCCAAACTAGAAAAACAAAATAAAGCACTGGCAATACCGACTTGTTCGAGATAATTAGCAAGGTTTTGACGCTCTAAGAAAATCGCACCAGAGACGATCAAGATCAGAAAAATCACTGAGAAAATTTTTACAGGTTTTTCTAATTTGTGCGCAATATTGGGAGAAAGGTGTCGAATGCACATACCAATAATGACAGGCACAATAATAATCAGAAACACTTGGATGATTTTACTGAATTGTAAGCCCAGTACTTGATGATTCTCTGAAAAGAATGCAATTGCAAAATTAGCAATCAGAGGTAGTGTAAAGGCAGCCAAGACTGAGTTGATGGCTGTTAAAGAAATATTAAGTGCAACATCACCTTTGAATAAATGGCTATATAGATTCGCTGTTGGCCCACCAGGTGTCGCAGAAAGTAGCATTAAACCAATGGCTAGCAATGGGGGAAGTTTTAATACATGACAAATGGTAAAGGCGATGCCTACCAAGAGTACCAATTGACAAAATAAGGCCACTAAAATGGCTTTAGGATGTTTGCTGACACGTGAAAAATCTTTAGGTGTTAATTCTAAGCCTAAGCCGACCATAATAATCGCCAATGCTGTTGGCAAAAGAACGGTAATAATACTGAGCTGTCCCATGCGTTTATCCTAACTGGGATACAGCAAACGCAATCCTTGCGAGTTGAACGGTCATAATGGACTGTTTTCATGATTATTCGATTTTACTTATTTCGATGCTAAGTAATTGGACGAATAATAGATTGTACGCTTTGCTGAATCACTTCATGCTGAAGAGTGCTTTGCAATCAAAATTAATGTTTAGGCAAAGCACCAAAAATAAGAAAAATAAATACGGTTTATAAGTTTCTAGCTATTCATCACAGTGAATGGCTTATCTACAAATGTATTGAGCAATACCCATTTTTCTTTCCAAATCTGTTGCTGAATTTCTGATTGTGAATTCAGTATTAAATACATTAACGCAAGTTTAATTGCGTTAGCAATAGGCTATGCTATATTTAATGCAAGTTTTATTGCTTTAATTGGGTTGAATATATGAGTAATGTCGACAAGGTGCCTACTGCACTGATCGTAGAAGGCGGTGGTTTACGTGGGATATTTTCAGCAGGTGTGCTAGATGCTTTTATTGAAAATAACTTCTATCCCTTTGAAATTTATATCGGTGTTTCTTCAGGATCGGGTGTTATTGCCAGTTATTTATCAGGAAAATTAGGACGCATGTCAGCAGTTTTTTCTGATTATGCACGGCGACCACAAAGTATATCTATTGCTCGCTTTCTAAGTGGTGGTCATCTGATGGATTTGGATTGGCTATGGGAGATTACACTCAAAGAGTTACCGCTTGATTATGATGCAATTTTTGAACGAAAGTCGAAGTTTCTGATTGGCTTAACCTCTGTTACAGCGGGGGGCGCAGTATATATGCAACCAACACCTGAAAATTTTATTGATTTGGTAAAAGCGTCCTGTGCTATTCCAATGGTTTATCGAAATTTTCCTTTGATTGATACTCAGCCGATGGTTGATGGGAGTATTGCGGATTCACTTCCAGTACAAGCAGCGATTGCACAAGGTGCTCAGCGAATTATGGTGATTCGATCTCGACATCAGCATTATCAGAAAACATGGAATCCCATCACACATCTCGTGGCTGCCTATGCTTTACGAAAAAGCCCAGCACTCAAAGCGACTTTCGCACAACGTACCACTCGCTATAATCAAACTCTTGCACTCATGCGAAATCCGCCATTGGGTGTGGAAATCCTAGAAATATGTCCACCAAAGGCATACAAAGCAAGTCTATTTGGGCGAAGTGCCGTACATTTGGAACATGGTTATGCGCTTGGATTAAAAGCAGGTCAGCAAGCAATCGCGCAATGGAAAAATCGTATGTAGGCAGACAGCATTACACGTTGCTTTTTCTATAACCTACTACTCATACTTAGGTTGAATTAGTATGATTAATATTAAATGCTTGTGGTGTTTGACTTAAATATTAATCTAAGACTTTAAATAAATCCCGATCACGTAAAATCGACTGTACACGCTGCTGAATCATTTCATCACTGATTGGTCGCTGTAATAAAAAATAATGGGTCAGTAAAGGTCCAACGACCTCTGAAAAAACGCGATATTGATCATATTTTTTTGGCCATTCACCACGTTCTATCGCATGTTCAAAAATACTTTGACCAATGCGGATCCGATCTTCCCAAAGTTGAAGATTGAGTGCTTTAAACTCAGGAACAGTATGGGCTGTAAATCCAAGAAAAATCAGTGTACTTCCAATCGGTGTTTGAATGAGCTGCACGATGGAACGCATATTGTGTTCTAAATCTTTGACCAAACTTCCTGAGTCAATTGTTGTCAATTGTGAGTTTGCAAACTCGGAAATCGTATCCAAAATTAATTCTTCACGTGTCGGCCAGCGGCGATAAATCGTAGTTTCATGTACTTCAGCACGTTTTGCCACAGCAGCAATGCTAAACGCCAAATATCCATTTTCGCTGAGCTCTAATAACGCTTTTTCCAATACTGTATTTCTGACTCGGGCACTACGTCCTCCTGTACGGCGTTTCACTTCAGGTTGCTCAGTTTCTTTCTTTGATTCAGTCATTACAAATAATTTTCCAGCATGGTTTGCTCTATAAGTTCAATATCTTAAAGCAAAAATCCTCATTTTCCGTATTCATTATGAATCTGGTACGAAATAAATTAACGCAAGTGCACTTGCATTAACAAGGTATTTTGTTATATTTAATGCAAGTTTTATTGCTTTAATGAGTTTCACAAGACATGAGGTAGGTGAAAAATGGCAATTGGATACAAACAAAAACCGCAAGGTGTATTAGAAAAACTCTATCGCTTTGTGTCAGAGCAAGGATCGAAGCTCACCCCAAATACCGATGATGTCTTGTTGAAAGATGCGCAAGACGGTTTTCGTAAAGCACAACGTATCGCATATGACTGTGTGACCGAAGTTGGGAAAAAACTGCATCATGGAATGACTGAAATCGAAGCAGCTGATTTGCTCGATCAGTATCTAAAAGCCGCTGGCTGTGACCGTTATATTCATCGACCTTTTGCTTGGTTTGGCGAGCATACTCGTTTTGATCCTTATCAAGGCTATGGTGAATATCATCCTAGTGATAAGCAGTTGAAGCAGGGCGATGTGGTGATTTTAGATGTTTCACCTGTGGTGAATGGTTACACCGCTGACGTCGGCTATACCACGAGCTTAGAACGGCATGAAGAATTAAAGCAGGCACAAGATTTTCTATTGAATTTGCGAACAGATTTGCCTCGTATGTTTGAATCTAGCATGACACCAAAAGAAATTTGGGCGGCAGTTGATCGCAAAATTGCAGATGAAGGCTATGACAATATCCATGCGAAATATCCATTCTGCGTATTAGGGCATCGTGTATTCAAGATAAAAAAACAAGCAGCTAAAGCCAAGCGTATTCAAGTCGGTTCTATGGGCTGGTTTTCAGTTGAAACCAATTTGAAATTTTTAAAAACTGGATTCAATGCTGCTTTATCCCCTGAAAATGTAGGCTCAAAAATAGGCTTATGGGCAATTGAGCCACATATCGGTTGGGCAGGTGCAGGCGCTAAGTTTGAAGAAATTTTAGTGGTCGATCATCAAGGTGCACGTTGGTTAGATAATGATGTACCGCATATGCAATCGAACAATCACGTTGTTAAGCAGATAAAAAAGCAAGCAGATAGGCAAGCGAATAGGCAAATAACGAAAGGAGAGCAATGAGATGACTACGGCTTTAATTACAGGTGCATCGAATGGGATTGGACTAGAAATTGCCAAGCGACTTGCGAAACAAGATATCAATTTGGTTCTGGTGGCACGGAGTGCTGAGAAGCTTAAACAAATAGCTGAAGAACTCACACAGTCTTTTCAAATTAAATGCATTGCTATGCCATTGGATTTAACGCAAACCAATGCTGTTGAAACACTATACCAGTCACTTGAACATACAGAAATTGATTTATTAATCAATAATGCAGGTTGTGGTGATTTCGGATTATTTCATGATGTGGATTGGCAGAAATACCAACAAACCATCAATCTGAACATGACCGTACTGACTGAAATGACACATCGCTTTTTACCGCAGATGATTGCACGTAATCACGGACAAGTTGTCAA
This sequence comes from Acinetobacter halobius, assembly GCF_044130335.1. Taxonomy (NCBI): domain Bacteria; kingdom Pseudomonadati; phylum Pseudomonadota; class Gammaproteobacteria; order Moraxellales; family Moraxellaceae; genus Acinetobacter; species Acinetobacter halobius. Next base: position 98,751 of record NZ_JBIQOD010000007.1, on the reverse strand, counting down.
TATTGCCTCTACCGCAGCATTTCAACCTCTACCGTGGATGGCGGTTTATGCAGCGACTAAGTCTTATGTTCTCAGTCTGAGTGAAGCTTTGGCATATGAGCTAAAAGATAGCCAAATCAAAGTATTAGCAATCTGCCCAGGTGCAACCGATACAGGTTTTGCTTCAGCTGCTGAAGGTGGTCAGTCTAATAATTTTACCGATAGCAATATGTCAACGGTGAGTGATGTCGCTGATTTTGCTGTGCAAAAAATTTTAGAAGGACAAGGTGGTGTGGCAGTGCATGGGTTGAAGAATAAAGTGATGTCGATTCTTGCCCCAATGTCACCCAAAGCTGTCGTACTGCATATGGCAGCTAGTGTTATGAAACCTTTCTGATTTTTTTAATCTTCTTATTCATATTTTTAAATATAGGTGTCGTTATGATTCGCGTGACTCCAATCCAAACAGGTACAGTTTCAATCCGTCCACATCATCATTGTGGTGAAGAAGGTAAAGGGCCAATTCGACGTAAAATTGATATGTTGATGGATAAAGACTGGGTTGAAGATCTGCCAATTTTTACTTATCTGATTGAGCATCCAGAAGGGAATTTTTTAGTTGATAGCGGTGATACTGCTGAAAACTCAGCACAGGACTTTTTACCAAGTTGGCATCCATTTTTTAAACATGGTGTGGTGGTAAAAGTTGCACCAGGTGAAGAGGTAGGAGATCAACTCTGGAAGATGGGTTTAAATCCAAATAAAGATATCAAAGCTTTAGTGTTGACTCACATGCATCACGATCATGCAGGCGGTTTACATCATTTTCCGCATATCCCAATTATTGTGACACGCGAAAATTATGAATTGGCTTCGAGCTTTAAAGGGAGAATCTTTGGTTGTTTACCTCAGTATTTTCCACGTTGGTTCAATCCTCAATTAATTGAATTCAACAATGAGCCATTTGGTCCATTTGCACAAAGTTTTTATCTGACTAAAGATAAAAATGTGATTTGTGTACCTACCCCAGGTCATATGCGCGGACATATGTCGATTATTGTTAAATCACCTGATATGACCTATATCATTGCGGGCGATGCGACCTATGATGAGCGTTTTTTACTTGAAGAATTGGTGGATGGTGTGACTTATAATGTTGACTTGTCAAAACAAACATTAAGAAAGTTCAAAGAGTTGGGACGTGAACAGCCAACGCTTTTACTTCCTGCACATGACTTGAATGTAAGAGAGCGTTTGGAAAAACAACTGATACTTCCATGTGATTCGCTGATTATTTAAATTGAGTGAAATAGCCAACATAAATTTGGCGATGACATAACCTTGAAATAAATGTGTTTATTTCAAGGTTCAGTGATATGAAGTTAACTTTAAGTACTCATGTTCGTGTCTATAGTAAACTGCAGTTTTTATAAGGTATCCCGAGCTACAACTGAATTGACCAGCTTTTGACGTTTGTCTTTATATTTGAAGATAAATCCAACTGCAAAAGCAAAAAAAATCATAATCACTGAATACACTGCAGCAGGGATGGCAATAGTGGTACTGCCGAGTACCGAGATCGCAATAGTTAAAGCGACTGCGCTGTTATGAATACCAATTTCAAAAGCACATGCTCGAGCTTCTGCTTCATTCATCTTAAATATTTTAGGAATAAAATAGCCGATGGTTAAGCTGATCGCACAGAATAGTGCACAGACTAATCCAACATCAGCAAAATAGCTGGCGATATTTGCCTTTTCTTTGAGTAATGCACCAATACAGATGACCACGAGAAACGTCACCGAAAAGTATTTTACGAAACTTTCCATTTTCTTGGCGAAATGTGGTTTTTTTGCACGAATAATCATACCGATAACCAAAGGCAGTAAAATCAGTAGAAAAACTTGGATCAGTTTATCTAGTTGAATTCCGACAGTAGTGTCATCTTGCATAAAATAGGTCAGTGATAAGGTTGCAACTATAGGTAAAGTAAAGGCTGCAATCACCGAATTAAAAGCAGTCAGTGTGATATTCAGTGCAATATCACCTTTGAAGAGATAGCTGAATAAATTGGCAGTACTCCCGCCAGGTGAGGCTGCTAAAATCATCAGACCAACAGCGAGTAGTGGTTTGAGTTGAAAAAGTTTGGCTAGACAAAAGGCAATCGTAATAAGAAGTACCAGCTGGCAAAACAGTGCAATGAGTACATTTTTAGGGTTGTTTTTAACACGTTTAAAGTCTTGTAGCGTGACTTCAAAACCCAAGCCCATCATGATAATAATCAGGGCAATCGGCATACCGATGGTGATAAATGCTGAATCCATAGCAAGCTTCCTTCATAGCGCGTGTTATTCAATTTTGAGTGTCTAAGGGATGGAATCGTTTACAGCGTTGCTGAGCAATTTTTTTAAAATGAATATTTTTTTGCTGTGTTACGATGCTTTTCTTAAACACGTTTGATCACACTTAATATCAAGCAGTCGAGGAAAATACTTTGGTAGAAAAGTGCCAAAAAAATGTACAAACGTGACAATTTTGCTATGATGAATATTGCCTATAGTGATCAATATATAAATGAAAAAATTGAAATAATTATTCTATAGGTCGGAGTTAAAAATGGATTTTGACGACAAGAGCATGTCTGCTCCAATTATTCCTGTACATTTGCCTGCTGCATTTGTGCGTATGACTATGTCACGCGGCTTTTCAGCCACAGCTATCTTAGAACATTCAGGTATACATATTGATGATTTAGAGTCTATTGATACGTATTTCACCTTAAAACAAATTGCAGTCATTGTTCAAAACGCACTCAATTTAACCAATGATCCAGCGATTTCTGTCTCATTTAGTCAGCATATTCGGTTATCACATTTTGGTTCTTTTGGTATCGCACTGATGTCAGCACCGACCTTAAAAGATGCCTTTTTAGTATGTAATCGTTTTAGTACATTGATAGATCCAACAATACATTTCTCGTATGAAATTAAAGACCGAATGGTCTGCATTCGTTTTGGGAAGCAGATTCCACTTGGCTTAACCTATTACTATACGCAAGAAGCACTTTGCCTTTCAATCATTCGGATTTTAGGGGATTTATTAGAACATGAATTGCCACAGCTCAAGATTGAACTCGATTATGAAAAACCTAAATATGCTGAAAAGTTTAGTTTCTTAAATGCTCCAATTAGTTGGAATAAGCAGCACTGTGCCATTTATTTTAATGTCAATGTGCTTGATGAGAAGCTTCCAGGTGCTGACTTTCCTGCCTTTCAAAAGGCTATAAAGATGTGTGAAGCAGAGCAAAATCTATTTAAACAACACGGGGAAAACTGGCTGATTAAATTAAAACTGTTGGTTTTACAAAATTTACAGCAGCCTTTGACAGCTGAAGAAATGGCAGAACGGCTGCATTTATCTAGACGGACTTTCTTTAGAAAGTTAGCTGAGCATGATACGACTTATGATGCATTGGTGTCAGCTTCGCGTGCTGAAGTGGCAAAGGATTATTTACTCCATAAAAAAATCACACTCATCGAGCTGTCCAATCATTTAGGCTATAACGATGTATCGAACTTTACCAAGGCGTTTAAGCGTTGGTTTGGTATGCCACCGAAGCAATGGCAACAGGCTCAGTTACAGCGTTTAAAAGCGACTTAGTTTAAAAAAAGCGATCAAGTGATCGCTTTTTTATAATCATGTTATGGCTATGTTTTATAACAAAGGTTTAAGTTAATTCATCCAGTTTTGATATAAAAGTAGTCCATTTCAATAGACTGACAGTATTTATGTGCTTAAAAACGGTAACCTATTTTTAAGCCATAACCCCATGCATCATTGTCTTTATAAATTGCATCATAATTGTCTGTACCAAAATCAAAACCTGACTGTGCTTTGGCATCTCCAAGCATAAAATATTTTAAACCCAAAGAAATATCATAATGGGGTGCAGGTGCATATTTTGCACCTAGTCCAATACTCCAATATCCCTCAGTTGGACCTAGTGTTGTCACAGGGTTACCCGCGCCACTGTCCCAGCCGAGTGAGACAGAACCTGACCAATGGGTATTAAATTTACGCCCTATACCAATATTGGCTGCGTATTGGTCATCACTATATGCCGCAAGATCAACAGCTTTTCCTGTGAGTTGCGTGGTGAGCTGTGCAAGACGTTCAGGGGAAATTCGAAACTTCGACCATTCCACCCAGCGAAAATTGGCGAAAGCGACTGTATCTTGCATAATGCCAGATTGCAGATCAATATTCACAGACTGCGGTGTGGTGACGGTTGACTCCAATGTTGTTGTACCCAAATTGACATAACCCAGAGCTGGATTGCTCGGATTTAAAATCTGTACAGATTCAGTCATGTCAATGTCATGATCAATTTCAGAACGATAGGTCACCGCAGCCTGTAAGGCAATTTCAGGAATACTGTAAGCAAAACCTGCGAGCCAGCCTACACCATCTGTTTCTGGTGCATTCATGTCATATTTAATCCAGTTATAACCGGCACCTCTTAAACGACTATTGCCTTTGGTGGTTTGCAGTACAGGTCCTGCATAGACGTTGAAGTGTTCATTGGGTTGATAGCCGAGAATCGTACTTAAACTTTGTGTGACTACTTCAGATTCAGACTTTTCAGTGCCTTGGGTGTATGCTGGATAGTCTTTAATAGGGTAGCCTGCGTCTGCACCAAATGGATGGTCATATAAAAAGCCTATAGAAAAATGGTCTGTTAATTGGAATTTTAAAGCTGCACTAGGGAATGCGTAACTATTTGCAATATCACCAGTTTCCATATTGGCTGCTGTCGTTAGCCCCCCTTTACTAAAATCAGGTTTAATTTTTCCAGAAACATTTGGATCGAGTACGGAATAACCTGCTTCAAAATAATTACCTTTTTGTAAGAAGGGTAAAATAGACTGACCCGAACGATCTATTGCTGCGGCATATAGCAGCCCTGTAGATAAGTAAATGATTGAAAATGCAACGATGCGTATTTTCATTTTAAAATCCTTTTGTACTGTTGTTTGAACTGAGCATCTGTGCTCTGTACGTCTATTTTTATTAAATTTAAGGATTGAAAATGGTATAAATGTGCCAATCTTTTGGTGAATTGGTGTCATCTCATCGGCTAGAGCAAATCATTGCTTCTATTTGGAAAAAGCAAAATATGAGAAAAGAGAAACATTAGAAAAACGAGATATTAGAAAAATGAAATAGCATGGACGGATACAACAAAGCCTATGTGTTGAAGACATAGGCTTTATGGTTATTGCATGATTGAGGTGGTGAGCAGTACTACATTAGTTTTCATTTATTTGATAACGTTCGAGTTCTACAGGATCATGTGCACAGAAAAATTCAATCTCATCGCTATGTTGTGCTTTAAGTGTTTTGAGCTTTTCTAAGCTATTGTGTCGTGCTTGGGGTATGGCTTGTACCATCCGCTCAAAAAACTTGAGTCCTGTTGGCATATGGTCAGTTTCATCTAATTGGCTATGGTGGTAATAGGCATCACCACAATGCAATAACCATTTGCCCGAGTCTTGTGGCACGGCTATACCAACATGACCTTTGGTATGCCCAATAAGTGGGATGATAAAGATATTGAGCTTGAGCGTCTCCTCTAATGAAATCGCATCCAGTCCAAACCATTGACTATTGGTTTGCTTATAGACTTGCCAATTGGGTGTAGGCTTAAATTGATTAAACCTAAAGCGTAATTTGTCTTTCCATGTGGGTTGGGTAATTTGCTCAAGTTCAGGCTGATAGACATGGACTTTGGCATGAGGAAAATCGGAAAATCCACCTGCATGATCCAAATCTAAATGGGTTGGAAATAAATCAGTTACATCGGCAGGGTCATAACCAAGTTGCTTGATTTGTTCAAATGCGGTTTCTTGTGGATCGAGTTTCGGTTTAAAACTTTTCTGAAAGGTTTTTCCAAGACGTTGGTCACGATGTTGGATGTCTTGTAAGCCGATCCCTGTATCAACCATCATCAAACGGTTGTCATGTTCGATCAATAGGCAATGACAAACCAATTTACCCGGTTCGGTATATGAGCCTTGGCCATTGATCAGTTTGGCGCATAGTGGACACATTGTCCCACAATTTAAATGATGTATTTTCATGCTTTTCTCATAGCTGGTTTTTTCATGAGCAGGCTTTTTATAGATGATTTTCTCACAGATGGACTTTTCATGTCGTGAATTTAAACCTAAAGGGCCAATATGCTTTTTCAAAACACGCCATATTCAAAGGAAATGACGTGTGATGGAATAATTACAGCGTCAACACAATTTTCCCAAAATGCTGATTTTTCTTCATTTTGTCGAAGGCATCATTAAACTGCTCAAATGGATACACCGCATCAATCGGCATTTTGATTTGACCGTCTGCCAAAGCGGGGATGAGAGCATCTTTCGCTTTCTGGATGACTTCTGCAATTTCATCTGGATTACGTGTACGGAAACTCACACCTTTGTAATTGATCCGACGCATTGAATGCTGATCAAAATCCACTTTACCTGTTTCACCCGCCATACGTCCGACATTGACAATGGTTCCAGCGATTTTTGTAACGGACATGGTGGCGTTAAATAAAGGGCCTGCCAAAAAGTCGATCACCAGATCTGCGCCTTTGCGTTTGGTGAGTTTGAGGACCTGTTTGGCCCAGTCCTCATCTTTGGTATTTACTGTTGCATCAGCACCAAATTCAGCCAGCTTTTCAAGTTTATCGACTGTGGTTGATGTGCCAATCACTTGTTTTGCACCTAAATACTTAGCCACTTGCATTGCTATCAAACCCACAGCCGAGCTTGCACCGACAACAAGTACATGATCATCTGCTTGCAACTGCCCATTGGTCACAATGGCATCATGCGTGGTTTGTAGGGCAACAGGTAAAGTGGTTGCTTGCTCAAAACTCAGATTATCGGGAATGGGATAAATCCATGCTGCATTGGCTAAAGTATATTCAGAAAATGCACCAGGGCCTGCACCCATGACACGGTCACCGACTTGCCATTGTTGAACCGCTTCACCCACTTCAGCGATCTCACCGGACCATTCTACGCCGACAGGAAAGCCGAGTCCGCCGACAAAGCCATGTGTTGCACCTGTTAACATATTCAAATCTGCCCGATTCAGCGCGCAGGCTTTGATTTGAACTAAAACATGATTTGGCATGACTTGAGGTTTTTCTAACTCACCTAAAACTGCGCCGTGTTCACCTGATAATATGGATTTCATCATAGACCTCGAACTATAGAGCTTGGATTTAAAGTTTACGAATCGGTTTGCTGCCGTTCCAGCCGATGGATGCCTTTTTGATATAGTCAAATATCTGTTTTTTACTGCCTGCCAACTCAGAAATTTCTAATGCAGTACCGATGACATGTTCAGTATCAAAATACGCCATCCGACCTTGTGGACCACCAATTTGACCTTCGTGCACAACGCTAAAGCCCTGATCCTGAAGGTGTTGATACATGGCATCATAGTCTTCGGTCCAATATGCAATATGTTGCAAGCCTGCACGACCTGAATTTAAGAAATCCTGATACATCGACGGTACATCATTGGTTTGCTGGATCAACTCGATTTGTACATCGCCTGAATTGGCCAGTGCAACTTTCATTTCAATATCATGCGGTTGACCTTTGTATTTGAAATTGTCCAACATGGCATTTTCCACATAGAACCAAGGGCCAACGCCCAATTTGATCCATTCATCCATGGCTTTTTCGATGTCTTTGACGATGTAACCGTTTTGGCAAACTGGGCCTAAATCTTTACTCATGGGAATTTCCTTTTCTAAATTGGATTGAATCGGGCAAATGTATTTGCCCTTTACAGACTAAATTCGAGTTTTAAGCCAGTTTTGATGCATCAAAATAATCGCTAATTTCTTTCGCCAACATGATGTCACCATCAATTTTGAGTTTGCCACTCATAAAGGCCATTGCACCTGCAATTTTGCCCGTGATCAATTCAATGAACACCTCATCACTGGTGGTTAGTACAACATCGGCATCGGCATTTTCACCTTGTTTAATGTCACAAGTACCATCATTAATTTGAATCACGTAAGGTGCAGAAAGCTGTAGTTGCAGAATGCATTCAACACCATCTGTATTTTCTGGGTTTAATGCAGTTGGCAGTTGATTTAAGATGAAATCATTGATATTCATGGTCTAATCCTTTAATGAATAATGTAAAAGCGTTTAGGTTTGTATTTAGACTCATCTTCAAATGTATGTTCATCGTTTGGATTTAAAGTTGAGTGCTGAGCTGACTATAGGGCACAATGCAAAAAGGGTATTGACGTGAAATGGAATTCATTGACCTGAGATTTTGAAATGATGTCTCAGTCGAGATATGGATATGTGGGAAAATGATGCAAGATATTGATCCTGTACAGAAAAAGTATAGTGTTGCCGTGCACTATATGCGTTTGCTTTTCGACTATTTACAGCGAAAAAATTATCCTGTATCGCAGTTTTTAGCGGAAATTAATCTCGCACCAAATCTGTTTGATCGACCCAATGATCGTGTCGATTTTCAGACGTTCAATCAGGCCTGTCATTTATTACAAGACAAATTTAAACAGCCTAACCTTGGAATTACGCTCGGGCAGTTGGTGACGACAGGACACTTAGGCCCACACGGTTTTGCACTCATGACTTGTGCAAATGCACGTGAAGTCATGCAACAAAATATCCATTATTCTGCGCTCACTATTGATGCGGGCAGCAATATTTTTGAACGGCATGGGAAAGAATATATCCGCTACTGGAAAAGTAATTTGTCAGGTGATCAGCCTTTAGGAAAACTGCAAGATGAATTACATCAAGCTTCTTATGTGACTTTATCTCGTCAGCTGTTTAATCGGCAGGATTTGAGCCCACTTTGGGTCTCTTTTCAGCATGAACAGCCTGAAGATATCAGTGAATATAATGCGCTGTTTCGTTGCCCACTGATTTTTAATGCCAAAGATACAGCAATTGGTTTTCATGAGGACTTTTTAGATTATCCATTACCCAGCTCGAATGAGTCGGTGCATCTGGTCATGAGTGATTTGAGACAACAACTTTTAAAGCAATTGGGTAATCATCTCGAACCCTCTTGGTTAGCAGTCGCACGTAAAGCGATTATTGAATCGTTTCAGCTAGGTGGCTTGACCTTTGAAGAGCTGGCACAGCAGACAGATTTTACCGTGGATGAACTTAAAACAGAGATGCTTCGGCATAATTTGAACTTTAGGTATTTTGTCGATGAAATCCGTCAAAGCCTTGCGATGAGTTATGTAAGAAACCCACAACTCAGTTTAGTGGAGATTGCGTTCTTACTGGGTTTTTCAGAACAAAGTGCTTTTCAGCGTGCCTTTAAACGTTGGACGGGCAAAACCCCAAAAGAATATCGAAGTTTTAATACATAACCTGAGTTCGATATAAAAATCTTGATAAAACATGATACTCGGAAACGTCATCCGCAATTGTTTGAGGCAGGACTATTTCTATAAGGTATTGTTTCTGCGACTGATTAAATATATTACTGGCGGTTGACGAGTTTTGCGGTTGATAATGGTTTTGCCCTTAGGCCATACATGGCTCATCCCGAAAGAAAAGTAGGGCTAGCCGCAGGCTGATCCTAAAGTTGGATAAAAATGCAGCAAGACTTCGTATTATTTTATTGTTTTTCAATAGGTTAAAGATATAGTTGCGTCGAACTCACGTTACATAATGTATTTTAGAATAAAAAAAATCGCTTGAAGCTCAAGGGTCTTCAAACGATATAAAAAGCATAAGCGAGATAAAAAATAAATGATTAAATCACTAATGTCCCAAATTGAAGTGCACCTAAAATTTCCGTTTGCTTAAGTCCAGGGAAAAGCCAATAGGGCGTAGATTCACTGCTACATGCACAACTTGGAAATGCAGGATTAGTTTTTAATGGGCCAGCGATGGTTTTTTCCATGACCATGGAAATATATTGATCATTACTGCCTTCTTGGGTATTTCCGTTCAGAATCACTTCTACACCTGTGCTTTCGGCATAGTCTCGAATCGCTTTGATTTTTGAACTTTTCGGCTCATAAGCATCTAAACTGATGCCATTTTCAGAAGAAACAAAAATCTGCTGATCGACTTTTGCAACCAAAGAATGATTACCTTCGGTATGTCCGGGCGTGTGAACCAAGGCTAAACCTTCACCCAAAGCCAGACTTTTCTTAAATGTAATGACTTTATTTGCATCAATGCCTTCAACGGCATTTGGACAATACCAGTCCGATTGCACAGGAAGTAAGCCTTGAACACAGTTCCATTCTTTTTCATGCACCAGTAATTTTGCATTTGGAAAATAGGCAGGCTTGTCTTTAGTGCCGAGCCATTTGCGAAGTTCTTGGGTGTGCAAATGGTCATAACTAATATAATCCACTTGTTCAGGCTTAATCTTGAGTTTTTCCAGCGTTTGCTCAACAGAGGTGTATTGTGGAGCAAAGACTTTTGAGGCACTTTCGGGTAATGAACCTGCAAGCCGCTCAAAAAATGGCGTTTTACGATTATTCACTACATCAGTAGGTGAGAACAATAAAACTCTCAGTTGCCCATGAAAGTCTTTGTATTGAATCACGAACAAACGGTTGAGCAAATGTAAAAAAGGGAAGGTCAAAGACTTTTGTGCAAACACACCAGTGTAACCATACCAAGTTGGATAGGGTGCTCGAACCAAATCAATACTTTGATAATATTGTACATCTGCCTGCTGCATGAGTTTTTGACGAAACTTTAACGATGCTGTTCTGACATTTTCCAAGCGTTGTTTAGGCGAAGGCGCATTACGAGTACCATCAAAATCCGAAATTTCCTGCATGCCTAAGGGTTTGAATAGATCTGCCATCAATTTTATCCTTTATTTAATATTACAGTGATCTATACGTTGTTAGCGCTTCGCTTTTGTGACTTTGCTTAAGTCTTTCATGTCGTGTAGAAGACCTGATGCTGCTTTGTAGAACTGCAAAATACCTTTGGGGGATTTGAGGTTAAAGCCTTTAAAGAGCTGTTTGATAATGCTTAAAGTATCGAAATAAATACGCTCACACACCAACTCTTCACCTTCAAAAATAAAGAAAGCACACATACGCACACGGAACGAATTTCCTGTAGGAGGTACAGAACCTAAATAACCTTTGTGTGTACCTAATAGCCAAAATTCACAAATCACAGCATCTTCGGTATGACGTAGTGCGATTAACTCGTGATGTTGGTCGGGAAATGCTTTACGTGAGGTCCGATGGTAATTTAGTACATCATCACGACCATCATGTACCGCACCGGTTGCAATCAGTTCATAGTGTGGATGAGGGAAGGTGTGTAACACAGCATCAAAATCCTGTTTGACTTCATCGGCAAAGTGATCTAGTACCAGTTTTTCGCGAAAATCCATTAATTTTTGATCTAACATATTGGCATCCATTCATATGGGCTAAGGTTAGTTTTCAATGTAATGAGATCTGCTCTATTGAGATGGTAGTGGCGTGTCATATTTATGGTGAATAAGTGCCAAATTTTATGAGGTGTTTAAGTGTTGCAAGGATCGAGCTACGCGATATAGGCGAAAGTCATTGTTTTAAAACATAAAGAAAATATGCTTATACAGCATATAAATGACCAACTATAGAAAAGTTAAAAAATATTTGACTTCATTTTAAATTATATTAATAATTGAGTGAGTACTTAATTATTTTATTCTGTTGATATGGCACGTCCTTTAAGTGAAGAAAAACGTCAAGCGATTTTAGATGCAGCGACTAATTTGATTGCAGAGCAAGGTCTCAGCGTATCCACAGCAAAAATTGCGAAGCTAGCCAATGTCTCTGAAGGTACGATTTTTACGTATTTTCAAAATAAAGATGTGCTCATTAATCAGTTGTATCTGAGTCTCAAACAACAGTTACGTTCAGCGCTCATTTTGCCTGAACAGTCTGTTGAGTTACGTGAGCAGGTTCAAGTTGCTTGGCGAGCTTATATTTCTTGGGGATTGTCTAATCCTCATGGACAGCAGGTTTTAGCCACATTAAGCTTATCTTCTATTGTGACAGATACAACCAGAGCGATAGGTAATGATGCTTTCTGTGATATCAGCATTGTTCTTAAAAATGCGATGGCAGAGGGAGCGTTAAGTCATCAGTCTCCTGATTATGTCGGCGCAATCATGGTGACGATGGCGAATACCACGATGGAATTTATGAAACTTGATGTAAACAATGCTGAAGCGTTATTACGCGATGGTTTTGCAGCATTTTGGCGAGTGATTGCATATCAGTAATTTTTTTAGATATTAAATGAGTAATTAATCACTCATTTAATATGAATTTAAAAGGCAATAAATTTATGAAACTTATTATTTTGGGTGCAACAGGCATGGTTGGGAAGAGTGTATTGCGTGAAGCCTTACAGAAAGATGATATCGAAGCCGTTCTGGTGGTTGGGCGGCAAAGCTGTGGCATCGAGCATGCAAAACTAAAAGAGTTGTTGCTAAAAGATTTATTCCAAGTGACTGAAATAGAAAATGAACTTATAGGATACGACGCGTGTATCTGGGCGATCGGGACAAGTTCTGTGGGCAAAAATGAAGCTGAATATGCCAAAGTCACCGAAGAGCTTACTGTATTTTGGGCTGAAAACTTAGTCCGAATCAATCCTCAATTTTCATTTTGCTATTGCTCTGCGGGTGGTGCAGGTGGTCGTGGTATGTGGGCACGAGTACGTCAGCGTGTAGAAAAAAAATTACAAATGATGCCTTTTCAGCATGTAGGCGCTGTACGTCCAGGTTTTATTCGGGCAGGAACAGGAATTTCGAGTAGAACACGAGCATATCAAATTGGTGTGGAATTGATGAAACCTTTGAATCCTATTTTTCCATATCTGGTTCGATATTGCCCGTGGTTATTTACGACGTCGGAGATCTTGGGACAAGCCATGATTGGCATTGTACAAGGTCAAGCAGACCGTTTCATTCTTGAATCAAAAGACATCAACCAACTGGGACAACGTTTACTAAACAGCGCGGTTTAAAGCTTAATTTATATATTTTTATTTGGAGTTTCAAAAATGAAGCAAGATTTAATAGGCAAAATCATATTAGTTACAGGTGCGACTAATGGTATTGGCAAGGCAGCCACCACGGAATTTGCAAAACGTGGTGCATCTGTCACTTTAATTGGACGAGATCAAGAGAAAACAGAACAGATTGTAAATGAGCTTAAAGCTTCGACTGCTAACCCTAACTTGGACTATATTCTTTGCGATTTAACAAAGTTGGCTGACATTCGTCGTGCAGCAGAAGAGTTTAAATCTAGACATGATCGTCTTGATGTATTGGTAAATAATGCAGGGGCGACATTTAAGAAGCCAGTATTGGGTTCAGATGGTTATGAAATTACATTTGCATTAAATCATCTAGCCTATTTTCAAATGACTACGGCATTACTCGATTTAATTAGAAAAACACCCAATGCACGTGTGGTCAGCACTTCAAGTTCTATGCAGGCACGAGGAAAGTTAGACCTTGCCCAAACCCCTTACAACACAGAAGTTTCTGGGCCAAGAGCATATGGAACTTCCAAGCTGGCAAATATTTTATTTACTAAAGAATTACAACGAAAGCTTGAGGGAACTTCGGCCGTTGCCAACTGTTTTGAGCCTGGCATGGTCAATACAAGTTTTGGTGCATTTGGTACAGATCAAGGTTGGTTCATCAATTTAGTTTACACCTTAGCACAGCCGTTTGCAGTTACTCCTGAACAAGGGGCTGATTCTTTGATTTGGCTTGCAACATCTGCTGAGGCAGCATCGTTAAAAGGACAATATATTTCGAAACGAAAAATTGCTAAGCCTGCTAAGCAAGCATTAGATGACCAGCTTGCTACTGATCTATGGACTATGAGTGAAGAACTCTGCGAAAAAGCCAAGTAATTTGAATTAAGAATCAAAGGGAGTCATGGTCATCTGCAATACATTCTTGTCATCGGAGTTCCATTACTCTTCGTTATTGGCATTGCTGTATCTGCAATTTATGTGGATGCTAGATTAAGAACATCATTCGGCCTAAACGCAAATAAGAAAACGGCGATGCTTGCTATCGCCGTCGTGACTATGCTGTTAATCATGATTATTTTAACTGCGACATCTGCAAGTAAAAATATGGGTTATTTTTATGTTGTCGGCGGTTATTTATTTACCTTTTATATTTTTTTATTACTGATGCTTGTATTTTTTCACCTTTTAAAATTAGTTAAATTTCCAAGTAATCAAATAACAGGAATATTGTCGATCGTTTTTGCAATCATCATCACGGTAATTGGTGCGATCAATGCACGTAGTTTTTCAATTACAAGCACTGAAATTAAGCTGAAAAATTTATCCAGCGATTTAAATGTTGTACAGCTTTCAGATGTTCATTTAGGTCATCATCGTGGTGCTGATTATTTAAGTAAAATCGTGCAGGAAACCAATCAGCTCAAGCCAGATTTTATTTTAATTACAGGTGATTTGGTTGATGCTGATGTTGCTTTGTCTGAAGATGAATTTAGACCATTAAACAAACTGCAAGCCCAGGTTTATTATGTTGGAGGCAATCATGAAAATGAAATTGACACCGACAAGACTTTGCAACTCATCCATCAAAATGGGGTGAACATATTACACAATCAAAGTGTAGAGACGCATGGTGTTCAATTGATTGGTTTAAACTATATGAAAGCAGATGACAAAACCATTGATTTACATCCATCAAATCAAAAGCAAAGCATTCAGTCTGTCATGAATCAGCTTGATATTTCACAGCATCAGCCGACTATTTTGATGCATCATAGTCCTGTTGGGATTGAGTATATTGCAGATAAAAAAATTGATTTAATGCTTGCAGGACATACACATGCAGGACAAGTTTTTCCAGCAACTTGGATTGTAAAATATGTTTTTTCATTTAATCAAGGATTATATCGAATCAAGGATACTCAAGTTTTCGTATCACAAGGTGCAGGAGCATTTATGTTACCTATTCGATTAGGGGCTAAAAATGAGATTAACTTTATTCAGTTAAAAGCTGAGTAAATGCCATGAATCAATAAATCTCTAACGATATTAATGGTTAGAGATTTATAAATGAAACTGATTAGATTAACCCAGTCTTTTTGCTAATGAGATAGTCTTTTAAGCCCATTGGTAATTTACGAAGTAAATAATAGTCGCGCAGTTTATTGGTATGGATTTCATATTGATATTCAGGTTTTTCTGCATCTAATATGTCTACGATGGTATCTACCACAGCGATTGCAGGTAATCCAGTTCCAAAAGATTTTTTTGAACTGTCGTAAAAACGTTGCATTGCCTTTCCATAAATTGGATGCGATAAATATTTTTTCACGTCTTGCAATATTTTTTCTGCCATAGGTGTTTGAATTTGTGCAGGCTCGACGACGGAAACCTTGATGCCTAATGGCTGAAATTCTAATTTCATCGCCGTCGATAATGATTCTAGTGCAAATTTACTGGCAGAATAAAACCCTGTAAATGGCAAAGTGCGTAGCCCACTTTGTGAGCTCATATTAATAATTTTAGATGATTCTGAATTGTGAGATAAGAAAGGGAGTAGTGCTTGAGTCATGGCATGTACACCGATCACATTAACACCCAAAATATGTTCAAACTGCTTTTTGCTTAATTCCATTAAAGGTCCATTATAAATCACACCTGCAATATTGATTAAGGCATATAAGGGTTTTTGGTCTAGTAATTCAGACAATGCCTGTTTTACATTTTGTATATCATCTTGATTTAAAATATTCATGATGAATGGGTGGAAATTTTTCGGGATACTTTCTATTGAGTTTTTATACTCCTGTTCATTAAGTACCGTACCATACACGGTATAACCTAATGCAGATAAGGTTTTTGCACATTGAAAGCCAATGCCAGATCCTGCACCTGTAATAAAAACGGCTTTATTTAAATTTTTCATGAGAAACTCCTTTTATCGTCATATTATAATTTACTATCTATTACAGATAAGAGATGGTAGTCAGTGCCATTGAATATTTCAGTTGTGCCCAATTATCTTTGGTGTGAAATTTAAGATTTTGGATGATGGATAAGACTGTTTTATCTATTCGTCAGTGGCTCTAATCCAAGTCTCTGTTCTACCTAAAAGACTAGATCCAATATAGCCCCGCATACTTAAGCGTCTGCCATTTTGAGTGACTTTGGCTTTACCTTTATATATTTTTCCATTTGTCACATCTAAGGCATAACCCTGAATATATTCGCCATATTTTGTTGAGGGCTTTAAATTCCAAATCACTTTACTGCCTAGCAATGGTTTATTTTTAAAAGGTTCAGGGCATTTAGAACAAACTGAATTTTGACCTAAATTTTCATCTAATATCTTAATGTTTGTACCTGAAATGGTGCGATCTGATTCTTCTTTAAATTCTACGATTGCCTTTAATTTTCCTGTTCCTGACTCAAGCACCAACCATTTTCCAATAATAGGTTGCTCGGCAAATAGTGATGTAGAAAATAAAAAAATACAGGAAATGAGCATTTTAATGGACAAGTTGGAATTCATATTCATTCCTTGAATAATATAAAAAAATAGAATTGATTGGTTGTTTTTTAAATTGATAACAGTCGTTAAAATTATTTTTAACGCTAATATATGCCTCTATCAATGTTGCCAAATCTTTATTTGGCCTACCTTTAATGGGTTAATTTAGTTTTTTTTGTGATTTGTTAATGGTGAATGAGTGCCATTTTATATTGCATCTGTGCCAAAAAAGCATTATTTCAGTATTCTGATATTGTCTATTTTTAATACTTGAATATCATTTCCTAATCATTTTAGGAGATAAAAATGAGTTCAAAAATTAAATTAAGGATTTTACATAGCGGTTCAACGATTGTGGATGGTTCTACTATTTTTGCCCCTGAAAAAATGCCGAAGTTTCCCAAATTGGCAATGTTGGGCATTATGCGAACGGATCGCGATAAACTTGAAATTCCTGTAACAGCCTATTTAATCGAACATCCGAAAGGAAAAATTCTGATTGATACTGGGTTTCATAAAGATGTTCGACTGCATCCAGTCAAGAATTTAACTCTGATTCATTATTTAGTGAATAAACCATTACAAAGTCGTGGGCAAGCAGTTGATGAAATGTTGGCAGAACTTGGGATTCAGCCTGAAAACCTTGACTACGTTATACTCACACATTTACATACTGACCACGCAGGGGGCGTTAAACAATTCAAGCATGCAAAAAAGATTTTGGTGAATGATCGAGAGTTGGCTTATGCACAGAAAAATAAACTCGAATTTGTGGCAAGTCTATGGGAAGGAGTTCCCTTAGAAACATTTAAATTTGATCGCTCAGATATCGGTCCTGCCAATGAATCTTATGATTTATTTGGAGATGGAACGATTCAGTTGGTTTACCTGCCCGGTCATACCCCTGGATTGACAGGTATACTCATTCAAAACAATGGCAAGTGCTTATTGTTAACCTCAGATTGCGGTTATGCCAGAAAATCTTGGGAGCAAATGATCTTGCCTGGGGTGATGGCTGATCGTGAAAATACCATCAAATCTCTCAAATGGATTCAACAATTATCTCAACAAAAGGATTGTATAGACTGTCTAGCAACTCATGAAATGGAGTTAGACGCGATGATACTTGAGATTTAGAGAGAATATATTTGATTTAAAGCCTTAAACAATATGGATTTTTAGTATGTACTTTAAATTAAATTTCAGTAAAGAGTCATAAGAAAATATACGAATAAATAAAATATAAAGGTGTTCTAATGATAATAGGATCATTAAAGCGAGAGCACCTTTAAGTGCTCTACTTTAGGATTTAGTTACAATACGATATTATTTTTGCGTTGATTGGAATATCTACTGTAGAAAAATATTGAGAGACCAATGATATATAAACACATTGAAAGTAAGAGCAAAGAAATCCCAGCAGCATAAAGTAGCCATGCTGCATAAATTACAGCGACTATTGCGATCAAGATATGTTTAGTTCGCCTATTTCTGCATGACTCTTTCAAATAAAAAGCTGAGACTAAAAAGTAGGGAAGTAAAATCATCACAGAAGAAATTAGTAATAACTGCGTATAGTTTTTATTGAAAAAATAAACAGAAATTAGTGCAATTTGTACAACTATTGATGTTAACCATAATGATGCAATTGGTACATTATTTTGATTCGTTTTTAAAAAGACCTGTGGGAATGCTTTATTTTTTGCTGCGAGAAAGGGAATTTCTGTGGCAAAAAGTGTCCAACTTAGATAAGACGAACTGACTGAAATTATCAATCCTAAGGTGATAATAATAGTCCCGGGCAGCCCAATCAATTGCTCTAAAATAGTGGCCATTGATGGGTTATGCATATTGGCTATGTCCGCACGATTTGCCACACCATAGGACAATACCGTAACCAATACATAGAAACTTAATGCGAGTAATACTCCAAATACAGTAGCACGACCAATGTCATTTCTATTTTTGGCGCGAGAAGATAAAACAACAGCACCTTCAATACCTGTAAAAACCCACAATGTAATTAGCATCAGATTTCTGACTTGTTCCCATACGGGCATCTGTAAAGAAAAATCAAAATAATTGGATGTGAATAAATCTAGCTTAAATGCAATATATGTGAAGACGATGAATATTAAAATAGGAACTGTTTTAGCGATGGTTGCAATTAAATTGACTACGGAAGCTTCTTTAATTCCTCTGCTAACTAACCAATGAACTAACCATACAAATATTGAAGAACCAATAAGTGCATAGATCGTGTTACCTTCACCAAAATAGACATGTTGGGGGCTGTCGGTAAACATACCTACGCCAGAGAATGCAATAACAACATAGCCAACAATGCCAATAGTCGTACACAACCAATAGCCCCATGCGGAGCAAAAACCGATGAGCTCACCGAAACCCTCACGTGCATAATTATAAATTCCGCCATCTAAATCTGGTCGTTGCCGAGTTAGATAGAGCAGTGCAAATGCAAGAAACAGGATTCCAATGCCCGTAATGAGCCAAGCAATAATTAAAGCTTGTCCATTGGCAACTAATGCCATATTTTGAGGCAAACTAAACACGCCAGAACCAACCATTGAGCTAAAAACAAGGGCTGTTAAGGACAGTAAGCCAATTTTAGATGTCGACATGAAAATTATTTACTATTTAAAAAATTTTGAAAGTTCTGCAATATGTTCTGGACCGATACCACAACAGCCACCCAATAGCGTTGCTCCAGCTTCTTGCCACTCCTGAGCAAATTTTAAATACAATGCTGGATTTAAATCGGCACGAACTTCATCTAAACCATCATTTGCAGTTGCTTCACTATTTTGTGGAGGAAAAGCATTCGCATAAGCACCAATTTCGACACCATTTGGTAATAAGGGTTTAATCGCAACGATTGCTTGGAGAATGACTTCAGGCTGGCAACAGTTAAAAAGTACAGCTTTGGCTCCTAGGCGTGTAATCGTGTCAGCAGCTTGTTGAATACTTTCACCTGATCTTAATCGTGGTTGTTCAAGTTGAACTTCGTCTTGTAAGGTAAATGAAACCCAGAAATCACGTTGATCTTTAGGTAATAAAGCGTGAACAGTTTCAACTTCTTTTAAGCAAGATTGTGTTTCAGCTAACCAGAAATCCACATGCGGCGCTAGCGTTTCTATGATGGGTTTTGCAAGTTTTTCTGCTTCATTTTCCTGAAATAAATCAGCACGATATGAACCAAATAAAGGAGGGAGACATCCTGCAATTAAAACCTTTTTTCTGCTTTCTTCAACAGCCGTTTTGGCCTGCATAACAGCAATATTGACCAAATCTTTTACTTCAGCATCAAAGCGTTCTTGACCAATATGAAATGGAACGACAGCATAATTGTTTGTTGTAATGACTTCCGCACCAGCGCGGATAAAATCTAAATGAACCTCTTTAACAATTTCAGGTGCTTCAGTTAAAGCAAGTGCTGACCATTCAGGTTGTCTAAAGGGAGCACCTCTGCGAGCAAGTTCACGTCCAAAGCCGCCATCTAAAATTTTCATATCTTTAGTTTATCATTTAAAAGAGACAGCCATTATAGTTAACTCAGAAAGGGGATTATGGATTTAAAAGTAAATAAATTATATTTTTTTTGATTATAGTAAATTAAATTTTTTTATATATTTAAAATGTTTATAAATTAGATTCTGCATATTTTTAATTGCTTAAAAACCAATCACCAACTTATAAGGAGCCTCATTCTAAAAATAATTCTTTTCGGAGCTATAGTCCACGGTTGAACATGATTGATGTAATTATATTTTACATTAAATCAATACATTGTCATTTTATATCTTAGATAGATGTCAAAAAGGCAACAATTAAGATTAAACAAGAGCAATCGTTCAAAAATGACATATGGATGGTTATTCATACTAGATATTGGTGGGCTGTATAAAAAAAGTACGATTATTTAATAAAATTGCGTCTTTTTTTTAGCTGGATCGTCTTATAAAGCTTAGAACATATTTTAAATTAGCGAAGTTTAATTTTTATTAAGCGCTGGATGACCCGACCAATGCCACAGTTTTTATATTGGAATTCCATTAAACCATTTGCTTTGACTGCTACAGTGCTAGCTGTTACAAGTTTGATGAACACACAAATTTATGCGGTGAGTGAAAATACAGCCAGTTATTATGAAGTTCAAACAGGTTCACTGACTCAAGCACTCAATAATGTTGCACAACAAGCCAATATCTCGGTGTTATTTGATCCTGCTAGAACCAATCTGTATCAAGTAAAAACCATTCAGGGAAAATATACTTTAGATCAACTTTTTGCACGTTTAATTCAAAATACACCATTCAAATTACAAAAATCAGTATCAGGCTACATATTGATTGAGATGCCTGATACGAAAAATTTGGCTGGAGTAGAATCTAAAAAAACAGATTCAAATCAATCTGTTTTATCAAATATGGCTATGGATAATCAGATTTATCAAATGCCTGCTATCGTATTAGAAGCGGAAAAAGAAGATACAGTTAAATTTGGACAAAGTGTACTGAATCAAAAAGCAATTGACCGATACCAAGCCAATAATGTCGCACAATTATTAGATAATATGCCAAGTGTTGGTTCGGCTGGATCACCACGACCAGGTGGGCAGAAGATCAATATTCTAGGGCGAGGTGGGGTTGCAGATGTGCCCATTACTCTCGATGACTCTGTTAAGAGTTTTGACAAATACCGACAGGGCTCAGTTTTTATTGAGCCTGAAATTTTAAAGAAAATAACAGTAGACAAAGGACCTCACAATGTTGAGGTTGGAAATGGTGGTTTTGGTGGCAAGGTGACATTGGAAACAAAAGATCCCAGTGATTTGCTCGGTGCAAATAAAAATGCAGGTGCTTTTGTAAAATATTCACGTTTTTCCAATAATAGCCAGAACACGTATACTGGCGCAGTTTACGGCAAAATGAAGAATGGTTTGGTTGATGGTTTGTTTTACTATACAAACCGAGACAGTGGTGATGTAAAACGTCCAGATGGCAGCAAATTCTTATATTCTGCACAAGAGCAGGACACCTACTTAGCGAAACTCAACTTTTATCCAGCCGATGGACATAAAATTTCATTAAATGCCATGCGTAGCGGTCATGAAGGGTGGGAACCATTTGCGGCTATGCGTGACCAAGATGCAGTGCCGAGCCAAGCAGATATTGATAAATATGGTTATGATGAAGCATGGAAGCGTCGTTTAGTTTATCGAGACCAAAAGGATACCAGTTACTCAGCTGCGTACGAATTCAATCCAGAATTTAATCCCTTTATTAACTTTAAAGCAGTTGCTTCATACTCAAAAACTTTTCAGCATGATCAACGACTACCAAGCGTGAATGGCTCCGCTGCACTATTAGGTAATGAAAGTTGGGTCAACTATACAAATACAGCATTAAAAGTAAGTAATATCAGTGATGTAAAATCAAAATATGGTGACCACAAATTAAAAATCGGTGCGCAATACCAGAAAATGGAACAAAATTCTTTGATTTTTGATAAGAGTAATGCGTCTAAACCTGATTACAATTTTGGCTATTATGAACCCAATTATATGCCTGCTGGTGATCAACAGATGCTGAGTGCTTTTGTTGAGGACCAATATCAATTTAATAATATTATTATTACACCATCCTTGCGCTATGATCATATCGTAAATAATGGGAAACCAAACCGCGCATCAAGATATAACAATCCTCTTGCGGGACATGATTACTCAAGTAAAACCTATACAGGCTGGTCTCCTCGTTTGGCAATGTCTTGGGCTCAAACAGATCAACTTACTTGGTTTGCAAATGTCAGCAAAACATGGCGTGCGCCTCGGGTGGATGAGCAATATTATGTGCAGTCGGCAGCTACAAGCGTTCCCTCCACCAGCCTTTATTTACGCCCAGAAAAAATGCTTGCAGTACGTATTGGTAATGAAATGAATTTTGATGATCTGTTGAGTAACGATGACCATCTACAAGTTCGTTTAACCTATCACCACAACCGTGGATCAGATGAAATATATCGAAACCGCTCAACTTTTTGTCAAGCCCAAGCTGAAAACCAAGCCAATACTGGTTCTGGAAGCATAAGTGATTGTAATGGCAATTATCATCACGGCTTCTACCGAAATGTTACAGATTACACGATTCAAGCCTATGAAGCCGAATTGTTCTATAATCAACCGACTTGGTTTGCAGGGTTTACTTATTCATATATTCGAGGAGAACGTGATAACTCTCCAGTAAATCCATGGTTTGATGAAAAAACATGGATGACAGACATCCCGCCTAAAAAAGCAACCGCAACTTTGGGGGTAAATGTTCCAGAACATCATTTAACCATGGGGTGGAGGGGCATTTTCGTTGATGCACAGGACAGAAGCTTATCTGATAATGATAAGTCGATTGCAGCATCGTCTTTCTCTTTGCCCAAAACAAAAGGGTACTCACTGCATAGTGTATATGCAGATTGGCAGCCCCTTGGTGAGAAAGGGCCTGTATTAAATTTCTCGATAGATAATTTATTTAATCGTGATTACAAAATGTATCTTGGTGAATACATGACAGGTACAGGACGGGATTATAAGTTAAGTATTTCTCAGAAGTTCTGATTGATATCAACAGTATAGAAACCAACTGAACTCTTTTATATTTCTTCAATAGCCTTCAAAAGAAGGCTATTTTTAAGATAGATGCATGCGTATTGCATATTCTTGCATGTATCTTTTGGGGTAGCTATTTATGTAAATAAAGCGAATGACAAAACATAGTGATGGTATCTATACAATCCGATCCTTTTCCAGTAATTTTACTATGGTATGAAAAATGCTAAGAATAAAATGACTCAAAAAGGATGACCTATGAAAAAAACAGTTTCAGCTTTAACACTTAGTTTAAGCCTATTACTCCCATGCGTAGCATTTGCCAAAAATAGTGTAGTTGTTGTGGCCACTGGTGGAACAATTGCAGGTGCAGGTGCAAGTTCAACCAACAGTGCAACGTATACCGCAGCAAAAGTTCCTGTAGATGCATTATTAAATGCAGTTCCTCAAATTCAAAACTTAGCCAATGTGACTGGTGTACAGGCGATGCAAGTTGCATCAGAAAGTATTACCGATAAAGAGTTATTATCTCTTGCACGGCAAGTTAATGATTTACTTAAAAAACCCGATGTAAATGGTGTGGTGATTACGCACGGAACGGACACGCTAGAAGAAACGGCTTTCTTTTTAAATTTAGTGATTCATTCAGACAAGCCAATTGTATTGGTTGGGTCAATGCGTCCAAGTACAGCGCTGTCTGCTGATGGTCCACTTAACCTTTATAGTGCAGTTGCACTTGCTGCCGATGATAGTGCAAAAGGAAAAGGCACTTTTGTGCTGATGAATGACGATATTTTCGCAGCACGTGATGTTTCAAAAACAATTAATATCCATACCAATGCATTTGCGAGCCAATGGGGTGCACTCGGCACCTTAGTTGAAGGTAAACCTTACTGGTTTAGAAGCACTACAAAGCGTCATAATACAAGCTCCGAATTTAATATTGAGAATATTAAAGGCGATAGTTTACCACTCGTACAAATTGTTTATGGCTCTGGCAATATGTTACCTGATGCATACACCGCTTATGCTAAAGCTGGAGCGAAAGCCATCATTCATGCTGGGACAGGGAATGGGTCGGTAGCGAACTATATTGTTCCAACTCTAATCGAGTTGCAGAAACAAGGTGTTCAAATTATACGTTCATCTCGTGTACCGCAAGGTTTTGTGCTTAGAAATGCAGAGCAGCCAGATGACAAATATGGCTGGGTTGTTGCACATGACCTTAACCCACAAAAAGCCAAATTACTTGCAGCCCTTGCTTTAACAAAAACGAAAGATACAAAAGAAATCCAACGTATTTTTTGGGAATATTAAGACCGAGAAATATGTTCTAATATTAAATTAAACATTTTAAAGAGGCACCTTATTTGGTGCTTCTTTTATTTGCAAATATATGTGATTTTTTAAAATTACATTAAGCCATAATGGTGGCGATACATGGAAGGAGACTGACCATTCCAACTGATAAATGCGCGCGTAAAAGCACTTTGTTCTGCATAGCCTAACATGAGTGCAATTTCTGCTAATGATAGCGTTTGGTCTTGAAGATAGGTTTTAGCTAATACAAAACGTGTGTCTGCGAGCAATGCCCTATAGCGAAAACCTTGTTCATCTAGCCGTCTATAGAACGTTCGCAGGGATAAATCTAATTGATGTGCAATATCTTCAGCACTACATCGGTTTTCCTCTATACCCGTTTTAATCGCAAGTTTGACTTGAGTGAGAAAGTCATTGCGTACAGAAGCATCATATTGTCCAGAGAAGTCAAGTAGCAACGCAGCAGCCTGTCGGTCATACAGGCTTCGAAGATAAGGATCACTGGTACTAATTTTCATTGCATATAAAGCACGAGGTAGGGTAATCCCAACTGCATGGGTTCCAAATTTCACAGGGCAACCAGCCAAAATTTCATAAATTTTAGGGTCACTGTCAGGCATATAAGGCAGTTCAACACATATCGGTGCAATATCACGTCCGATTAATGCCTGATAGAAACTAATAAATACCATGACACCAAACTCTCCCCAAATGCCATGGGTACTTGGGTCATTATGCCACCAGCGCATAGTGATTTCATGATCTGTTAATGCTAAAGAAATCTTGAGCTCTGAATCGACTAAAGTTTGATGATGGTGATAACGACCTAATGCTTGTCCTAAGCTTGAGCAGGTTACCCCCATATAACCGATCATTCCAAAATGTTCTGGCTTTAGACTTCGTCCAATGCGGAAACCCAGAGCTGGTTTTGGATAGCGTGTTTGAATAATGTCTAATACATTGAGAAAGTCATCTTTGGGCATGCGCCATGCGTAGCGTTCTTTGAGCTGTTCAATTTGAGCAATAAGAGTTGCATCCTGATAAGCATTGCAACTCAGATAAACCAGTAAGGTATTCAGAAAACTAGAAGAAACGAAGTTTTTTGACATATTTGTATTTTTACACGCTCTTTGGCACAAAATGTCAAATCGGTGCCTTTTTGTCAATACACCTTTTGCAGGCGGCATTAATATTTTAAGGGTTTAAATGGATGACAATAGGTATTGCAAGATGGCATATATAATTACGGATGCATGTATTGGTGCAAAACACACGGGATGTGTAGATGTATGTCCTGTAAATGCGTTTCGTGAAGGCGATGAAATGCTGTTTATCGACCCAGATGTGTGTATCAGTTGTAATGCCTGTTTGACCGAATGTCCTACACATGCAATTTATCCCGAAGCATCCGTCCCTAAAGATCAAATTCAATATATTCAAATCAATGCCATTGAATCTAAGCGTCATCCGATCATTACTGAACGTAAAGTGGATGCTGAACATCGAATAGCAGAAGCAAATGCGACTCAAAAGTCCACATTACCAAACAAGCGTTTTGCCATTATTGGTGCAGGACCTTCAGGTTTTTTTGCCAGTGAAGCTTTACTCAAGCAGTATCCTGAGGCAACGGTTGATCTGATTGAAAAATTACCGACACCTTTTGGATTGGTACGCTTTGGTGTTGCTCCTGATCATCCTGAAATCAAATCTGTTACGGAAAACTTTACGCGGCTTTTCCAACAGTATTCAAATTTAAAATTCTACGGCAATGTTGAAGTTGGTAAAGATATTGATCGAGATACCTTGCTAAAAAATTATGATGCCGTGATTTATACCACAGGTGGATCATCCAGTAAGCCTTTAGCCATTCAAGGTGGTTCAGTCACAGGTGTTTATGGTTCTGCGGCGTTTGTTGGTTGGTATAATGGTCATCCTGAGCAAATAAATCTAGCACCGCAGTTAAAGCATTCGCATATCTCTATCATTGGTATGGGAAATGTCGCACTGGATATTGCGCGTATTGTATGCCTACCTGTTGAAGAGTTACATCAAACAGATATTGCTGATCATGCTTTGCAAATGATTGCTGAAAGTGGCATTAAAAATGTCAATATTATTGCACGTAAAGGTCCTGCGCAGGCGGCATTTACGCCCAAAGAGTTACGCCAATTGATTGATCATCAAGGCATTTGTCTTGAGGTCAATCCTCAAGATCTTGATTTAGATCCAGCAATTGAGGTGATGTTGGATCTGCCAGAATACAGTGAAGCCAAAGAAAATATGATTTTGCTGCGTAGCATTCTCAAACGAGAAGTTCAAGCAGAGAAAACCATCCGTTTCATTTTCAATGCCAACCCAGAAGCTGTGATACATACTGATCAAGGCGTACAAGGTTTAAGTATTGGGATGAATAAAGTCACGTTAGATGCTGAACAAAACCTTATCGTTGAAGCCACGGGAGAAAGTCAGACACTGGAAACTGGTCTGATCGTGACTGCGACAGGGTATCAGGGCAAAGCAATACAGGGCTTAAAATTTGATGAGGTGCGTGGCACCATTGCACATTACGAAGGCAGAGCGCTACTGCCCAATGGTGATTTATCTGAAAAAGAATATGTTGCTGGTTGGATTAAGCGTGGTGCTAGTGGTGTGATTGGAACCAATAAGCAATGTGCTGTGCATACGGTAAAAACGCTTGTGGCTGATTTACATAGCAAGGACTTCAAATCTGAGGACTTAGAAGTTAGGAGCTTAGAAACTAGGGACTCAGTGCTTGGAAGTTTGGAGCATCCCAGCAGTGAAACACAGGCAATGGAGGTCATGTCACTTAAAAAGTACTTGAGTCAGAACAAAATCAACTTTTTTACATTTGCAGACTGGATTGCTGTAGACATACAAGAACTAAAACTGGGTCGTTCAGTGGGTCGTCCACGTCGTAAGTTGATTGATTTGCAAGAGATGATTCATGTGCAATCGACGAATCGAGAACAGATTGCTAAAGCCAACACGAATAATGACGTCGTTGCAACAATCAAAGTTTACGATGCTTCAAAGCCGATTCAGACACATCATCGTACATGTACATTATGTGAGGCGATGTGCGGCATTGTGGTCAAATATCAAGGTGAAAAGATTATTTCGATTGCGGGTGACCCACAAGATACACATAGTGATGGGCATATCTGTCCGAAAGGATATGCCCTACAAGATCTACATAATGATCCCGATCGTTTGAAAACACCAAAAAAACGTATTGGTGACCAATGGGTAGATATAGATTGGGAGGATGCGCTTGAAGAAGTCGCACAGCGCCTTGTAGATGTTCAGAAAAAACATGGTAATGATGCTGTCGCGGGCTACTGGGGCAATCCAACCTCACATAATATTGAAGTCATGATGAACATTGGACCCTTTAAAAAAGTACTGGCATCAAAAAATATGTATTCAGCCTCAAGCCTAGATCAGATGCCACATATGTTGACGTCATATTTGATGTATGGCCATAGCATGAATTTTACGATCCCAGATATTGATCGCACAGACTATATGCTCATGCTTGGTGCAAACCCTGCTGCATCCAATGGGAGCTTGATGACTGCAGGTGATATTTTAGGACGGCTGGATCGTATTAAGACACGCGGTGGAAAATTGGTATTGATTGATCCACGGCGTACAGAATCTGCCCGATACGCCAGTGAACATCATTTTATTAAACCTGGTAGTGATGCACTTTTTTTACTCGGGTTGATTCAGGTTATTTTTGCTAAAGGCTTGGTTCAAGTCCAGTCAAGACTGCCACTCAATGGAAAAATTGAAGATATTCAAAATTTAGTGAGTCGCATTCCACTGACCACAATTGCTGAGCTAACGCATATTCCTGTCACCGAAATCGAACGTATCGCTGTAGCGTTTGCAAGTGCGGACAAATCTGTATGTTATGGTCGAATGGGGATTGCAGCTCAAGAGTTTGGTGCACTCAATCATTGGCTCATTCAGCTTCTTAATATCATCACAGGGAATTTAGATCGGGCAGGTGGGATGATGTTTACAACGCCAGCAATTGATATGACAGATATTGCAGGTCGAGGTAGTTTTGCTAGTTTTCATAGTCGTGTACGCAAACTTCCAGAATTTAATCGTGAACTTCCTTCCGCAACTTTGGCGGATGAAATGCTGACACCGGGAGAAGGTCAGGTCAAAGCATTTGTGGTGACTGCTGGGAACCCCGTGATTTCTACGCCGAATGGTACCCGTTTGGAGCAGGCTTTGGCGAATCTTGAGTTTATGGTCGCCATTGATTTCTATATGAATGAGACAACAAAGTATGCCGATATTATTCTGCCGCCATGTGGACCATTTGAACATGCGCTATATGATTTAGTGTTTACCAATTTGGCTGTTCGTAATGTCACTCGATATTCTGAACCACTGTTTAAGAAAAAAAGTTTTATGCGCTCAGATGCACAAATTTATATTGCTCTCACACATCGCATGGAAGAATTAAAGGCAAGAAAGCAAACCGCTATCACCAAGTTGAAAATGAAACCAATGCATCAGATTAAATCGCTGATGACAATCGAACGTGTGATTGATTTGGGCTTGCGACATGGCCGTTATGGTGGTGGGTTTAAAAGTTTTATCACAGGCGAAGGTCTTACTTTAGAAAAGCTAAAAAAATATAAACATGGTATGGACTTAGGGCCTTTAGAGCCACGTATTCCTAATAAATTGTTTACGAAAGATAAAAAAATCCAACTTTTCCCAAAGCAATTTTTGGATGATCTCGACCGACTACACGACTACGTCAAAAGACATGAACATCTTCAAAAATTGACACTCATTGGTCGACGCGACTTACGTACCAATAATTCATGGATGCATAACAGTCAGCGCTTGGTAAAAGGTAAAAACCGTTGCGATTTATTTATTCACCCACAAACAGCAAATGACTATCGCATTACTCAGGGCGAGCAAGTATATATTTGCAGTGAAGTTGGTGCTTTAAGAGTCACCGTTGCAATTACTGAAGATATTATGCCAAATGTAGTGAGTCTACCGCACGGTTGGGGACATCATCGCAAAGGCATGCAGCTCTCAGTTGCTTCATCTAATCCGGGTATTAGCGTCAACGACATCACAGATCACCAATTCATTGATGTTTTATCGGGCAATGCTGCACTGAATGGCATTCCAGTTGAATTGCAGAAGATATTTTAAATACAAAAACGATAAAAGGGCATTTGAGTTTATTTGAATAAAGATTGCAATGATGTTGATAATTCATGTAAAAAATAAAGCCTTAGATGGAGATCCATAGAGAGAAAACTGGATGTCCTTTAGACTTGTATATTGTTGTCGTTTATGACTAAAAAAGATGCTATACATCTGCTTTTTAGATATTTTCTAGACGGTTCATAAAGTGAATAGGAACATATTATGTTGAATGCGAATAAACGTGCAATTGTAGTTGGTGCTTCAAGAGGGATTGGTTTAGGTTTAGTTCGTGAATTACTAAATCAGCATTGGGAAGTTATAGCGACCATTCGAGATATAAACCAAGTCTCTACAGAATTGAATCAATTGCTCATTGAGTTTGCAGACAAGCTTGAACTGGTCGAAGTGAATTTAAACCATGTGCAAACAGTTGAGTCTTTAACCCGCCAATATCATGAAAAATCAATCAATTTACTGTTGGTTTCGGCGGGTATTTTAGGGCCGGAACATCAACATGTTGAGAGTTGTACACCAAATGAAATTTCTCATCTATTTTGGGTAAATAGCATTGCGCCTGTGACAGTTGCAAGAAAGCTTCTTCCTTTAATGGCTGAAAAGAGTGTGATTGCATTTATGAGCTCTCGTATGGGAAGTGTAACTTTAAACGATGATGGAAACATGGAACTGTATCGTGCGAGCAAGGCGGCTTTGAACAGTCTTACACGTGGCTTTGCAGTAAATGAAGCCATTCCTGCTCAGATGGGTGTACTCAATTTACACCCTGGTTGGGTTCAAACTGAAATGGGCGGAAGTCATGCTCCTATCAGTGTGAAACAAAGTACCACGGGCATGGTTGCTGTGATTGAAAATTTTATGGGTAAAAACGAACAGCGATTTGTCGACTTTCAGGGCAATGAAATTGAGTGGTAATAGCACAGCCTAAATAATGAAATGCAGTTTCGCTTCTATTGAGGGACTGCATATTGTTTTTATTTCAAATAGAATCACAATATTTTAAACAGTGCGATAACCATTCAAAAATAGGTGCACTGTATTTTGCACGTTTTCGTGCAATAGCTCTGTATTTGGTAAATAAGACTCATCTCGAAGCAAATAATAATGTCCAAAAACACACAACTGAATAAATTGAATGGTTGCCATCCCGAGATTTTTAATATGATAGCCTTTCTGTTGATTGAGTTTAGCTAAGAATTCTTCGACAGGTTGACGGCTTTGCATCATCAGGGCGTTGATCATATCTGATAATTCTTGAATCCGTTGTACTTCAGGAATTGTCATCCGTAGTAACCGTATATTCTCCAAAGAAAACCAGCGTGTCGCAATAAACATGCCCAGTTCATATAAACTTTCGGCATCCACTGTTTTATTTCTAGACCAATCACGAATATCAGCTATATATTGTTCCACCCCTGCTTGAATCACAGCAATAAATAAGTTGGTTTTGTTTTGATATTGTCTATAAATCGTCAGTTTGGAAACCTGTGCTTTTTTAGCGATTCCTTCAATACTACTGGCTTGGAAACCATGTTCTAAAAAATAAACAGAGGCGATATTTAATAAGTGTTCATGCAATGCCTCAGAATCTTGTCGTGTCGGGCGTCCCGTCAATACCTTTTTTAATTTTGTACAATCATTTGTCATCTAGCTGGCTTTTTGATATGTCGTCTAAAGGTTCTATTAAAAAGACAATTAAAAGAATAATCAATCTCTGTTCGTATAATCATTCAACAAAACTATATATGAACAATGAATAACATTATCCCGATTAATTATTTTTGATTTAAAACTATTTCTCTTATTTTAAAAACATAAGTGAACGACATCGTTTACTTAAATTCTTATTATCAAATATCAAAAAACGATCAAGAAATTTGAAAATTTGTAATTTAAGTAAGCTCAATTATGTGAGAAAAATATGAGTGAATCAAAGCGACAAATAAAATTAGGGGCATTTTTACAGAGTGTGGGGCATCATCTAGCTGCTTGGCGACATCCAGAGGTGAATCCTGAAGACGTGACAAGCCTAGAACATTTAAAGAATTTGGCAAAAATTGCAGAGCAAGGCAAATTTGATGCTATTTTTTTTGCAGATGGTCTAGGTTGGCCACAAGCTGCACCGCATTTATTGGCTAAAGGAGCGCCTGCATACTATTGGGAACCTCTAACTGTTTTATCGGTACTGTCTCAAGTCACTGAGAAAATTGGCTTAATTAGCACGATCTCAACTTCATACTTAGCACCGTTCCATTTAGCCCGTTTATTTGCGTCTTTGGATCACATTAGCCATGGGCGCACAGGTTGGAATTTAGTGACTTCAGGCACTGACTTTGAAGCTAAAAATTTTAATTTAACTGAGCAAAACAAACATACAGAACGCTATTTACGTGCACGTGAATATGTCGATGTGGTCAAAGGTTTATGGGATAGTTTTGATGATGATGCCTATTTATTTGACCAAACATCAGGTAATTTTTTTGATGCAAGCAAATTGCATTATCTCAATCATCAAGGTGAGTTTTATTCAGTTGCAGGACCATTACAATCTGCACGACCAGTACAAGGTTATCCTGTCATTGTACAAGCAGGTTCCTCGGAAGATGGCCGCCACCTAGCAGCAGAGACTGCTGAAGTCGTGTTTACAGCTCAACAAACTTTAGAAGGTGCTCAGGCTTTTTATCAAGATATCAAAGCACGCGCCGCTGCTTTTGGTCGTGATCCAGACAGTATTAAAGTCATGCCAGGTATCATGCCAATTGTTGCAGAAACGTATGAGCAAGCACTGAAAAAATTTGAACAATTACAATCTTTAATTGATCCAGTTGTCGGTGTTGGTTTGCTGTCTGCATTTTTAGGCAATATTGACTGGGAAAAATATTCTTTGGATGATCCTGTGCCTGATTTTCCCGTGACAGAAGGTTGGCAGAGCCGTCAGCAATTATTGCTTGATTTAGCACGTGCAGAAAATTTAACCATTCGCCAGCTCTATAAAAAAGTCGCAGGGGCGAGAGGTCATAAAATTTTGATTGGCACACCAGTTCAAGTTGCAGATGAGCTTGAACATTGGTTTAACAATGGTGCAGCCGATGGTTTTAATATTCTAGCTCCGACATTTCCCATTGGTTTAACCGACTTTGTCGAACAGGTGATTCCTGAGTTACAGCGCCGTGGCCTGTTTAGACAAGAATATGAAGGTACTACCTTACGTGAACACTTAGGTTTAACCCGTCCACGGAGCCAATATCATGACGCAGCTTAACCTTAAACATGTGGACGTAGAACCCGCCGAATTTGCTAAAGTTGAGCAACCCACTCTCGACTATTTGTTTGGACGCAAAGTCACAGCGAAAGTCTTTTTTCTACTATGTTTATTGATGGTTTTTGACTTTGCTGATCGGATGATTATTGCCAGTATTTTGCCATATATACAAAAAGACTGGGGTATTAGTGATGCACAGGCAGGTTTACTGAGTTCTATTTTGACTTTGGGCATGGTTTTGTTTGCTTTTCCAGTATCCATGCTAATTGAACGCTATGGCCGTATTAAAGTTGCCAGTTTGATGGGAATATTCTGGGGTATTGCGTCTGCTTTAGGTGCATTCAGCTCTAGCTTTTCTCAGTTAGCTACCACACGTTTATTTGTGGGTATCGGTGAAGCGGCGTATGCCCCAGCTTCATACTCGTGGATAAGTACCGCATTTCCACGCCGTCGATTACAACTAGCACTCGGTATCTTTTCTGCCAGTCAACCGATTGGTATGGCGGTCGGTATTGCCTTTGGTGGCTATGTGGCACAGCATTATGGTTGGAGACATGCGTTAGGGTTGCTCGCAATTCCAGGAATAGTTGTTGCATTTCTGTTGTATCGTGGCCGTGATTATCAAAGTGCTTTAG
This sequence comes from Acinetobacter halobius, assembly GCF_044130335.1. NCBI lineage: Bacteria > Pseudomonadati > Pseudomonadota > Gammaproteobacteria > Moraxellales > Moraxellaceae > Acinetobacter > Acinetobacter halobius. The sequence continues at coordinate 65,084 of NZ_JBIQOD010000007.1, read as the reverse complement.
TTCATGAGCATGTTGTACAAACCAAGCAGGCTCAATCTGGAACGTCTCATTCAGAAATATCTTTAGCTTCTTCTGTGCCGTCTCGCTGGACCTTGATCAAGCAGAATTGGAACGCGATTCGGCACACGCCTTCGTTGTTACTCACTTATGTCACTATGGCGGTCGTTACCTTACAGTGGATTCCTGTGGTGTTCTTTTTGCCAAGTTATTTACACCGTGTGCATCATTTAGAATTGGCGCAAGCTTCGCTCATGACCAGTGCATTTTTATTGGTGGGTATTCTTACTTTACCGCTCGGTGGTTGGGTTTTAGATCACCTGACACAACGTTTTTTTAAAGCAAAATTCTATGTTTCACTGGTTGGCTATGCTTTAGCTACAGTATTTTATGCAATTGCTTTTGGATTTTTGACAGATTTAAAACTGCAATTTGGTCTGATCGTTTTGGCAGGGGCAGTTTTAAGTTTTTGCAGTTCTGGCCCATTGAGCTTGACCCAAGAGTTAGTTCCTGTCTCTGCCCGGACTTTGTCAGGAACAACTTCTGTGATGACGATCCACTTATTAGGTTCAATCCCGGGGCCATTTATTGCTGGTTTGATTTCTGATGCCTATGGCATCTCTGCTGCACTTACAGTGCTTCCAATCATCAGTGGAATAGTTGCACTAGGGTTATTGGTCGCTGCTTTGTATTTTTATCCAAAAGACATTGCCAAAGTTAAGCACAGTCATTTCGAGGTCTTAAAACCATGAGTGTCGAAATATTATTTTTCTTCAACTATTCAATTGAACGGTTACAAAAGCACATACAACTTGAGCGATGTTGATTCGCTTAGATACTCAAAAAACGTTATTGGATCATTTAAATATTATTTTTCAATCGAAAAGTAAGAGCAGTTTTTGACTTCTAAAATGGTCCATTTTCACAGTACATGCACTTAAAACACAATTTTTTCGGGGTAAATCATGAGTTTAAACACATTGAAAGTAGCAGTATTTCGCGTGGTCGCATCAAGACCATTTATATTCACCACACTGTCTGTTGCAATCGCGGCAGCATCACAATGCCTTTATGCAGAAGAATCACAGACTGACGTTGAACATCTAAAAGCCAGTGAGCAAAATGTAGATGCGATTCAGCTTGAAACAGTTACAGTTACTGCCCGTAGACGGGTGGAAAGTGAACAAAAAGTTCCAGCACCGATTACCGTGCTGAAAGGTAAACAGCTTGAAGAAGCCAAGATTTATCAGGTACAAGATTTACAACAACAATTGCCTAACTTCACCTCACAATTTATTCATGCGCGACAATCTAGTGTGGCTGTGCGAGGGATTGGCAATAATACTGCCAATGAAGGCTTGGAAGGCAGTGTAGGGATTTACTTGGATAATGTTTATTTAGGGCGACCGGGACAAGCGGTATTTGACCTATTAGATATTGAACAAATTGATTTACTGCGTGGGCCACAAGGAACTCTATTTGGTAAAAACACCACAGCAGGAGTTTTAAATATTACATCGAAGCAACCCATTTTTGATCGAGAAGGGAGTGCTGAAATTTCGGTAGGTGAGCGTGGCTATAAACAAGCGAAGGCGACGATCAACCAACCTTTGTCTGATACTGTAGCTGTTCGATTATCGGCTTATGGAACCCATGATGATGGTTGGGTTGAAAATACTCATACAGGTGAAGATCTCAATGAAATTAATCGCTTTGGTGCGAGAGGACAACTTTTATATAAACCTGACGATGCGTTTAGTCTAAGAATTATTGCTGAGCATAATAGCGAAGATTCAAGCACAGGTTCTTTGGTGCCTTATAGCTTTGCGCCTTGGAATCCAAATGGAAATCCAGCTAGCTATTTACCGTTAGGCGTAGCAGGTTCAAATGCAACAACCTATGCAGAGCGTGCTAAATTGCTCGGTGCAAAAAATATTGACCGTAATCCCTATGATTATAAAGTCGACTTCGATGCCGAACAGCAATCTAAAGTAGACCAAAGTGCTGCTTCTGCAGAAGCCAACTGGTTGTTTGACAATGGTTTTAAGCTAACCTCAATTACAGCATGGCGAGATTGGAATTTTAAACCCAAGAATGATTTAGACTTTACCCCTTTAGATGGTATTACAGGTGGCTTTGAAGTTGAGCAAGATCAGTTTTCTCAGGAAGTCCGCCTAGCCTCACCAAGCAGTGATACTTTCGACTATGTCGTCGGGGGTTATTATTTCTATCAAGATATTAGCAGTAACAATGCATATCGTACGGGGGCGGATGCAGCAGCACTCACAACGGCCTATCCGAACAATGCCTATCTCTCAGGGACAGGTCGTTCAACCACTGACAGTTATGCTTTATTTGGACAGTCGACATGGCATGCGACAGACAAGTTTGATTTAACCACAGGACTCCGTTTAACTTCCGAACGTAAAAGTGGCGAAGTTCAACAAAATAACGTTGAGCCTATTATCTATGCATCACTAAGCCCTTTATTTAAAGCATTTAATTCGGGGCCTTTATCAAGGAAAGACAACAGTGTTTCGGGGTTGGTGACAGCAAGTTACGCGTTTAAACCCAATATTTTAGGTTTCGCAACTTTCTCTACAGGGGAAAAATCAGGCGGCTTTAATATCAATAGTGTTGCCACGCCTGCTGCTATTCTAGGTAATGATGCTTTAAATATCGACTCAGAAAAAGCCGAAAACATTGAAATTGGACTAAAAACTACATGGTTAGATCAGCGCTTATATGCAAATATCAACGCCTTTTATACCAAAATTAAAGACTATCAGGCTGTCACCAATATTGCTTTAGGCAACCAGTTTTTAGGTCTGTTGACCAACGTTGGAGATTTGACCAGTCAAGGTGTCGAAATTGATTTAAAGGCGAAACTGAACCGTCAATTTTCCCTAAACTTCAATGCCGCATATACGGATGCAACTTTTGATTCGGGAACAGCACCGACACCTTTTGAAGAGTTTAATGGTGCCGGGGGGACAAGTGATAGTGGCTATGGCAAAGGTTACCGTAATATTTCGGGCAATCGCGTCAATGGTGCGCCACGTTGGACGGCAAATTTGACTGTTCAGCATCAGCATGACGTGTTTGCCAATGCACAGCACTATAGTTTAGTTAACTATGGTTGGCGCTCAGAGACTTTTTCAGATGTAAACAATTCAATTTATTCTAAAATTCCAAGTTATGGGGTATTGAATTTAACCACAGGTATTCGTATTCCTCATGGTAAAAACGACGTCGATATATCTATTTGGGCAAAAAATGCCTTGGATAAACACTATTACTTAGGTTTGGTTAATTCTGGAAATGGTGTTTATGCAGGCTCTGCTGCACAACCTCGAACAGTAGGGGCAAGTATTAAATACAGCTTTTAGTTAATGGCTTTCTTGCATCAGTCATTTTTTGAGCTGTATTAAAATCACAATGAAAGTTCCTTCTCCTTTTTAAAGGAGAGGGCTAGGGAGAGGATTTTAGGAAGAATCCGCCCTCATTCTAAACTTGTGAATATAATTTACATATTGACGATGCCGAACTTTCATAAAAAGTAAGATCAGATTTGGGAATATAGTCTTTAACATAGTATTTATTAAATTTAAAGTCAGCCACTGGATCTAAATAAGATCTAGAAAATAGTTACGATGAATACTGTCCTGCGGTAGCAATTCTAGTAGACGTTGTACAGCATCAATCCGGTCATGTGTCTGCCCAATAATTCGTAGCAGTTGATCTATATCTTCCATTTGATAAATCAACTGGCTTAAACGAGCATCAAAACAATGCCTCCATGTGCTGAGTAAAGGACTTTCTGATTTAGATAAAAAGCTCCCTTTATATAGCGAGAATGTACTGGCAATAAGATTTGCATTCAACGAGTGTTCAGCACGTAAAAAGTCACATTGAACCTCGCAGGTGAGTTTATAAATACGTGCCTCAATGCAATGCGGAAGCAGGCTACGAAGTTGTGAAAGCTCAGCTTTGAGGGTTTTTATACTAACATTACGTTCACCATAAAGGGCATAGTGTAATTCGTCTAAACCAATACCATAAGGATGCAAGGCTAAAATGCAGAGTATTTCAATTTGACGGTGACTCAAGTTCAATGTATGTCCATTAAATTGGACCCAAGGTGAACCTAGTGCTTTAATATATAAAAAATTTTGCTGTTCAAATTTGATAGCCCGCTGTATTAAGTCTGAACAGCGTTCAACGGCAAGTAGCCCTAAAGGGGTATGTTTTTTATATTTTGTGGAAAGATTAATAATGCCATGAAATTGACCTGATGTTGGATCCCAGATCGGTGCGGCATAACAGACCCAGTCCCGAACACTATCCATTTGGTTTTCATGAGAATAGACACAACTTGACCTTTGACTGTTTAAAGTCATGCCAATGGCATTGGTTCCAACCGCCTGTGTAGACCAGTGTCCACCCTCAATAAAATGAACCTGTTCAGCAGAAGAGAGCATTGCGGAACTACTCCATGTCCATAAGAGAGTCCCTTGATGGTCCGTCAAACCAATAGCCATGTCAGAATCATTGGCTATTCTTAATAAATCAGCATAATTGTGTTGGATAGAGCGACGAAATAAAGAGGTTTGATCCTCTTGTGGCAAAGCCAAAACAGGGGCGGCATGAACGATGTGCTGATTAATTAAATGGGTTGTTTGCAGCTTCTTTGCAGATGCGGTATTGAACAGGTTCATATCATATTCCTTTATGATGAGACTGTAATATTTTTAAACGTTATAGATCAGTTTTCAGATTATAGTCATTCATGCCATTTTCTTGCTCAGGCTTAAAATTGTTTTTCTTTGGTTTATTAAACCATCTCAATTTAGCTTTCTGTACCTTTAGATTACTTTAAAAGTGTTCTTATGGGCTGAAAATGACTATTTCCACCTGAAATGTTAATAAACGTAACTGTCATATTTATCAATGAAGCATGTAAATAATGAAAAGTCATTCACGTATATATGGGGCAGGTACAGACTCGCCATAATACTGACGGTCAGCAAAATAACTTGATCTCACCAATGGCGCACTCCAAATGTTTTTAAACGCCAAGCGCTCTCCATGAGTTTGATAATGCTTAAACTCTTGTAATGTAACAAAGCGATGAATTGGCGCGTGAGACTTGGATGGCTGTAAGTATTGACCAATTGTGACATAGTCAACTTGATAATCTTTCAAATCATTTAACAACACGATAACCTCAGCCTCGACTTCTCCTAAACCGACCATCAAACCACATTTGGTTGGGATATCTGGACAGTAGTGTTTAAATTTCTGGAGTAAATCCAACGAGTGCTGATAGTTAGATCCCGGTCGCATGGCTTTATACAGACGTGGAACGGTTTCAATATTGTGGTTAAAGACATCCGGTGGGTTTTGGCTCAGAATCTTAAGGGCAATATCTGCACGACCACGAAAATCAGGAACTAAAATTTCGATCAAAGTCTCTGGACTGGTTTGACGAATTTCTCGAATACAATCAGCAAAATGCTGTGCACCACCATCTTTTAAGTCGTCTCGATCAACAGAAGTAATCACGACATACTTTAAGTTTAGATTCTTGATTGTTTCAGCCAGATGCTTGGGCTCATTAAGATCCAATACATTTGGTCGACCGTGAGCAACATCACAAAAAGGACAACGTCGGGTACAAATATCTCCCATGATCATAAACGTTGCAGTTCCACCGCTAAAGCATTGAGGCAAATTAGGGCAAGCCGCTTCTTCACAAACGGTATGTAGTTTTTGTTGTCGTAGTAAATCCTTGATGATTTGTACTTCTTCAGGTTGACTAATTTTGGTCCGAATCCATTCTGGTTTTTTCGGTGTTGTTTCTGTTGGAACAACTTTAACCGGAATACGTGCCATTTTTTCAGCGCCACGTAACTTCTTTCCTATTAATACTGTGTTATTTAAATCCATTTCAAACACTCCGTCGTTTAAAATAATTAATATAGATCCTGATATTAAATAAGCTCTTTGAGTTGCATTAATAATATTAAAACAGTGCAAAAAACTTATCATATAAAACAAAGGTTGGTTAAAGGTTTGTTTTCATATGTGATTGAACTATTGTAAAATTTTACAAAAATTTTTAATTTCATAACCTTTTGTTTTTAATATTTATCTCATCTTTTTATGCATTATATTTTTTTAGTCTAATATTAAATTGAATAAAAATGTCCTTATATAAATATACGGTTTAAAAATCCAATCACTCATTTTTGGATTTTCTTTTAAGCGTAGTTAATAAGGAACAAAGATATGCAATTAACGGAAGAGCAATTGCTAGCAGCATACAAAAGAATGCGCGACATTCGTGAATTTGAGGATCGACTTCACGATGAAAACAATACTGGTGATATTCCCGGTTTCATCCATTTATATAGCGGTGAGGAAGCTGTTGCAGTAGGGATTTGTGAAAATTTAACAGATAAGGACTTCATTACATCAACGCATCGTGGTCACGGACATTGTATTGCTAAGGGCTGTGACATTCACGCCATGATGTTAGAAATTTTTGGTAAAGATGATGGTTTGTGTCGTGGTAAAGGTGGCTCAATGCACATTGCGGACTTAGATAAAGGCATGCTCGGTGCAAACGGTATTGTGGGTGGTGGCCCACCTTTGGCGATTGGGGCAGCTTTAAGCGCCAAAACACTTAAGAATGGTGGTGTTGGTCTGTCATTTACGGGTGATGGCGGGTCAAATCAGGGCTTAACTTTTGAAGCCATTAATATGGCTGTGGTGTTAAAGCTTCCTGTCATTTTTGTTTTTGAAAATAACGGTTTTGGTGAAGGTACTGCACATGATTATGCCGTAGGCAGTAAAGATATTGCAGGTCGAGCAGCAGGTTTTGGCTTACCTGCTGAAAAGGTAGACGGAACAGACTTTTTTGCTGTGTATGAAGTTGCACAAAAAGCCATTGAACGTGCCCGCCGTGGTGAAGGTCCAAGTGTGATTGAAACTGTAACCAACCGTTTTTATGGACATTTTGAAGGTGATCCGGGACTTATCCGTTCCAAAGAAGAACTGGATTATGTCAAAGAGCATAAAGATCCATTGAAGATATTCCGTGAAAAAGTCAAAGGCAAAATTGAGGAAGCCAAACTGGATGCAATTGATGCCCAGTCTAAAGCCAATGTAGACGATGCCGTTGCAAAAGCACGTGCAGCTAAATACCCAGAAGTCTCTCAGTTACTTACTGATGTTTACGTCTCTTACTAAAGGAATAGTAGAAAAATGCCAAATAAAAGTTATCGAAACGCGATTAAAGAAGCAATTGAATTAGAAATGCGCCGTGACCCAAGTGTCATTGTGGTCGGTGAAGATGTTCGTGGTGGGCATGGTGGTAAAAATACTGATGACAATAAACTGGAAGGTTTTGGCGGTGTGCTTGGTGTAACCAAAGGCTTATGGACTGAATTTGGTTCTGAGCGAGTCATTGATACTCCAATTACAGAGTCGGCGATTATTGGTATGGCGGCCGGTGCTGCTGCAACAGGTTTAAGACCTGTGGCTGATTTAATGTTCATGGATTTTTACGGCGTGTGTTATGACATGTTGTATAACCAAGCGGCTAAATTCCGCTACATGTTTGGTGGTAAAGCCAAAGCTCCACTCGTTGTACGTGGCATGATTGGTGCAGGTTTTTCCGCAGCAGCGCAGCACTCCCAGTCGCCATATAACGTGTTTGCCTCAGTGCCAGGCTTAAAAGTGGTGGTGCCTTCGAGTGCCTATGATGTGAAAGGACTGTTAATTCAAGCCATTCGAGATGACGATCCTGTCGTATTTTGCGAACACAAGTTGTTGTACGACATTAAGGGTGAAGTGCCAGATGAGGCTTACACCATTCCTTTTGGTGTCGCAAATTACACTCGTGAAGGCACTGATATTACCATTATTGCTTTAAGCCTGATGGTACATCGTGCCAATGAAGTCGCGGATAAGCTCGCAAAAGAAGGCATTTCGGTTGAAGTGGTTGACCCTCGAACCATTTCTCCATTAGATGAAGACGGTATTTTAGAGTCAGTGGCTTCAACAGGCCGCGTGGTGATTGTGGATGAATCTGCAGCGCGTTGTGGTTTCGGACATGATGTGGCTGCACTCATTGCCCAGAAAGGCTTTCATTATCTTAAAGCACCAATCGAGTTAGTCACTCCACCACACTCACCCGTACCATTTTCACCAGTATTAGAAAAAGAATGGCTACCCAGTGTAGAACGCATCGAACAGGCTGTACGTAAGACGTTGGAGGCTTAGGATGAGCGAAATTAAAACCTTAGAAATCCCAAAATGGGGTTTGTCCATGGAAGAGGGCACGATTGCCCAATGGCTAATTCAGGAAGGTACGCAATTTAGTAAAGGACAGGATATTTGTGAAATTGAAACCACAAAAATCGTCAATGTATTGGAGGCACCTTTTGATGGCTTGCTACGAAAAATTATTGCTAAAGATGGTGACACGCTGGTCGTAGGTGGAGTCATTGCAATTTGTGCAGACGCTCAAGTTTCCGATGCAGAAGTTGCAGCATTTGCACAGTCCTTAGGTGGAACACCTGCTGTAACTGAACATAAAGCGGTAGCAGCGGTTCCTGAAAAAGTAGCTGTGGCTCAAGTTGAAACCAAAGTACAAGCTACGCCTAAACAGAACAGTGTTGGTCATGCATCAAAAGCGGTGGCTCAGGGCGGATATTCAATTCCTGCTACGTTACAAGGCTTCCAACAAAGCGATGATATTTTTGCAACGCCTCATGCCTTGAAATTGGCTGAAAAGCATAATGTAAACTTGTCTCAGATTACGGGTTCTGGACGTGAAGGTCGTATTAGTGTTCAAGATATTCAGGCTGCAGTTCAAGCTGCTGGTGGTTCTTGGCCAGATGTGCGTCATCAAGCCAGTACGAAAGCCGCGAAATCTAAAGCAGATGATAGTGATGTTCTAGCGACACCTGTTGCCCGCCGTTTGGCAAAACAATGGGGTATTAATTTACATGATTGTCGTGCATCGGGTTCACGTGGACGAGTCTGTAAGGAGGATGTTGAAGCTGTATATCAACGTGAAAACCCTGTACAAGCTCAACATACTGAGCATGCGCATCCAGCAGAATCCGCAAAATTCACCACTGTGGCTATGAATGGTATGCGTAAAGCAATCGCTTCACGGCTACAAGCAGCAAAACGTAATGCACCACATTTTCGCTTAACGATAGACTTAAATGTTGAGTCGGTTCAGGCTTTGCGTCAGCAAATTAACAGTACTGTACCGCATGTCAAACTGTCCATTAACGATATGCTGATTAAAGCTGCTGCTGCTGCACTGATCAAAGTTCCACAGGTCAATGTTCAGTTTGATGAAGAAAATCAGCAGATTTTACAATTTGAACAGGCTGATATTTCGGTTGCTGTGGCCATCGAAAACGGACTGATCACGCCAATTATTAAAGCAGCAAACCGTAAATCTTTGGCGCAAATTTCCAATGATATGCGTGATTTGGCGACACGTGCCAAAACTGGAAAATTAGCACCTGATGAGTTTCAAGGTGGCAGTTTCAGTATTTCCAATTTGGGAATGCTTGGTATTCAACAGTTTGATGCCATTATTAACCCACCTCAAGGTGCAATTTTGGCCCTAGGTGCAGCAGAGAAACGTGCGGTCGTCGAAAATGATGAGATTGTTGTTCGTCAAATGGTGACAGCAACATTGTCTTGTGATCATCGTGTCATTGATGGTGCGTTGGGTGCTCAATTCCTATCGGCATTTAAGCAGTTTGTCGAAAATCCTGCATTAATTTTGGTGTAGGAGGAATAGCCATGTCAGATACACAATTTGATCTTGTGGTTATTGGTGCTGGTCCTGGAGGATATGTCGCTGCGATTCGCGCAGCGCAACTGGGATTAAAAACAGCAATCGTTGAAAAACAACACTTAGGTGGAGTATGTCTTAATTGGGGATGTATTCCAACCAAGGCATTATTGAGCGGGGCTGCGCTTGCGCAGCAGTTCAAACATGCAGAGCAGTTTGGCTTTACGCTTAACACGGTTGATTTTGACATTCAAAAACTGGTCCGTCATAGCAGACAGGTTTCTGAGCAACTGGTGCAAGGTATCGGGCAATTATTGAAAAAGAATCAAATCACTGTTTTTAATGCAACAGCCCAGTTTATTGCCAAAGAGCAATTAGAACTTACTGATGCAAATGGTAAAAAACAGCAGATTTCTGCACCGCATATTATTGTCGCAACAGGTGCACGTGCGGCCAATTTGCCTCATATTCCTGTAGATGGTGATCAGGTTTGGAGTTATAAAGAAGCCTTAGTTCCTGAACAATTACCAAAATCTTTACTGGTCATTGGTTCGGGTGCTATAGGCAGTGAGTTTGCAAGCCTATACCAAGACTTAGGCTGCCAAGTCACCTTGGTTGATATTGCAAAGCAGATTCTCCCCAGCGAAGACATTGAAGTTGCCAAGTATGTACAAAAGCAATTTGAACAGCAGGGTATGCAGGTTTTAACCGAAGCGACCGTAAAAAAAATAGAAACTGATCATACTCAGGTGCATTGTCATATTGAAACTGCCGCAGGTGTGCAAATCATTAGCGTTGACAAGGTACTTTCAGCTATTGGCGTGAAACCGAATGCGGAAAATCTTGGCCTAGAAGCTTTGGGCATTGAATTTGAGAATGGTTTTATCAAAGTCGACTCTTGGTGTAAAACCAATGTTGTCGGCGTTTATGCAATTGGCGATGTCGCAGGCGTACCCTGTTTGGCGCACAAAGCCAGTCATGAAGCCATTCTTTGTGTGGAGAAAATTGCAGGACTGAGTCATGTACATGCTTTAGATCGTACACAAATTCCGGGCTGTATTTTTACCCATCCGCAAGTGGCCAGTATTGGTTTGACAGAACAGAAAGCGAAAGCTGCGGGCTTGAATATCAATGTGGGTAAGTTCCCTTTACAAGCCAATGGCAAGGCATTGGCTTTGGGCGATAGCGCAGGATTTGTTAAAACCATTTTTAGTCAGGAAACGGGTGAATTGTTAGGTGCTCACATGGTCGGACATGAAGTCACCGAACACATCCAAGGTTTTGCCATCGCAAAATACCTAGAAGCTACGGATGAAAGCTTAGCACAGGTCATTTTCCCTCATCCTACTTTATCTGAGGCGATGCATGAGTCGGTATTGTCGGCGATGCAACGTGCCATTCATATCTAAGGAGTCGCAACATGCCTAGAGGTTTAAACAATAAAGTTGCATTAATTACGGGTGCAGCACAAGGAATTGGACGTGGTATTGCCTTACGTTTGGCACAAGAAGGTGTTCATATTGCATTGGTCGATCTTCATCAAGAAAAGTTAAATACTGTTCAACAAAAGATCGAAGCCTTTGGCGTAAAAACCACCACATTTATTGCGGATATTTCAGATCCAATACAAGTCAGTCATGCAATTGATCATGCCGAATCGACACTTAATGGCTTTGATATCATGATCAATAATGCAGGGATTGCACAAGTCAAAGCTTTAGCAGAAGTAACACCGAATGAATTTAACCAAATCATGAACATCAATGTCGGTGGTGTACTTTGGGGGATTCAAGCCGCAGCAAATAAATTTAAACAACGCCAACAGGCGGGAAAAATTATTAATGCCTGCTCAATCGCAGGTCATGAAGGTTTTGCTTTACTCGGTGTTTATTCGGCAACTAAATTTGCAGTTCGTGCATTGACGCAAGCAGCGGCTAAAGAATATGCCAGTGCTGAAATTACTGTAAATAGTTATTGCCCAGGTGTTGTAGGCACAGACATGTGGGTCGAAATAGATCAGCGGTTCTCTGAAATTACAGGTGCACCAATTGGTCAAACGTATAAAAAATATGTAGATGGTATTGCTTTAGGACGTGCTGAAACACCAGATGACGTGGCTGCATTAGTTGCATTTTTAGCCAGTGAGGATGCAAACTACATTACAGGTCAGTCTATTTTGACAGATGGTGGAATGGTTTACCGTTAATATCAACATAAGGAATACAGAATGAAAGCAGCTCGTTTTTATGATCGAGGGGATATTCGAATTGAAGATATCCCTGAACCGAAAGTACTTCCAGGCACAGTGGGAATTCAAGTTGCATGGTGCGGTATTTGCGGTACAGATTTACATGAATTCATGGAAGGCCCTATTTTTATTCCACCTTGTGGTCATCCACATCCAATTTCGGGAGAATCTGCACCTGTAACAATGGGACATGAATTTTCAGGCGTGGTTTATGCAGTTGGTGAGGGTGTAGATGATATCCAAATTGGGCAACATGTCGTCGTTGAACCCTACATTATTGCGGATGATGTACCGACTGGCCCCAATGATAAGTATCATTTATCAAAAAATATGAACTTTATTGGTTTAGGCGGACGTGGTGGCGGTCTTTCTGAAAAAATTGCGGTGCAACGACGTTGGGTACATCCTATTTCAAATGATATTCCCTTAGACCAAGCAGCATTGATAGAACCTTTGTCTGTCGGTCATCATGCCTATGTACGAAGTGGTGCAAAAGCTGGCGATATCGCACTGGTTGGTGGAGCAGGCCCAATAGGTTTACTCTTATCAGCCATTTTAAAGGCCAAAGGCCTCACGGTCATCATTACTGAATTGAGTGCAAAACGTAAAGAAAAAGCGATAGAAGCGGGTGTTGCAGATTATGTGCTAGATCCATCACAAGTTGATGTGGTCGCTGAAGTGATGAAAATTACGGAAGACAGTGGTGTTGATGTCGCTTTTGAATGTAGTAGTGTTAATAAAGTCATGGATACACTGGTGGCGGCGATGAAACCAACTGGTGTGGTCGTTATCGTTTCGATTTGGAGCCATCCTGCCACAATTAATGTGCATAGTGTGGTCATGAAAGAGCTCGATATTCGTGGCACGATTGCTTATGTCAATGACCATCAGGAAACCATCCGTTTAGTCGAGCAAGGTAAGATTAATCTGGAACCTTTCATTACCCAACGTATTGCATTAGATGATCTTGTATCTAAAGGCTTTGAAACACTAATTCACAATAATGAGTCTGCTGTAAAAATTATTGTTCATCCGTAGTTAGGCTTCAATACAACTTTATGTAATACATAGTGACAGAGAATGAGTCTGTAAATGCAGACTCATTCTAATATTTGTATCAATAATTTCTCCAAATTTTAAATGACACTTGAAGCACATTTACAAAACAGTCAGCTATGACAGATCAAAGGGTGTTTTAACCAAGGTTGACTATGTGTACATACGCGATCTACTGGAGATCGTGCTGGAACAACTGCAAAATTCAGAATTAGACAACGATAGAGAAATAGATCAACTCAAACAGTTTTTTATCAAGTTAGATCATCACATTGATTGGTTGCGCGCGTAGATTTCGGCATAACGTATATTATGTTCATTAGCGTACTCGGCATCGTGAATATAATTTTACTGGGATTCACGATGTCGAGCTGTAGCACCAACTGAGGTTGCGTAGGCTACAGTCTTGGATATGCTATTTAACATAATATACATTATACGAAATATAGCTTATTTATAAAAAGCCACTTATATGTAGCTTCTTATAAATAAGTTATATCACCTCAAATTCAATTCGACGATTCTTCTTGCGCCCATCAGCCGTAGCATTATCAGCAACAGGTTTATTTGCTCCCATTCCTTCAACACTTAAACGCTCTTCAGCGATATGCTTGTTTAGCAAATAGTTTTTTACAGCAATAGCTCGCTCTTTACTTAAAGCTAGATTCTTTGTCGCATCACCAGAACTATCTGTATGCCCAACAATTCGGACTTTCTTTCCTCCAACCTTATTTAAAGCCAGTGCCATTTCATCTAAAATCTGTGTCCCGCTTACTGCTAAAATGGCACTGCCAGATTCAAATTCGATAATTCGATTTTTAAGCGTATCATCAATAATTTGTTGTTCTGCCTGATTTACAGAAAATTGCGTATTTAAGCGATAAGGTGGTATGACTAAACCCTGAAATAAGTTTGTTATGGGCTGGATATCCGTTGAGTTCATTACTTTTCCATTGAGTTCCATCTGCGTACCACGTACGGACAATTTCCCTTGATGTACTTTTTTTAGCTCTGGAATCACCAAATTCGCTACAGACTCACTCCAACCCGACGGTGCATTTACAGCTTTAACTTGTATTTTATCAATAATTTGATCTGCACCATAAATGCTGTACATTTTAGCTAATATGGTTTGCTTACTGGCTTGATTGGGAACAATGCCTTCTACAATAACCGGCTCTGCCCAAACGTTGACACCGAAAAACAGTGTTAAACTGAATAGAATTTCCGTTGTTTTAATTTTATAATTTATTTTCATATCTCATTAATCTATAAATGTTTTTTTAAAAATTTTTACGCCTTGCATTAAGCTTAATTGCCTCTCACTTAATGCTTGTTCAAGGGTTGCCAAACCAGCATTTTGTTCTAAATAAGGGTCTATCCAATTTGCATTGACCAATGAAACCCAACGACCTGTATCCATTTTCTGTGTAAAAATTTCACTTAATGTCAGAATATCAGCACCTTGAAAACCAAATAGTAAGATTGGTTTTTCGTCATGAGAGATGCCTATCAAGAGCTCTGCATTTTGATTTTGAATAAAATAACTGATTAACTTGACCCAAAAAGCTGCAATTTCGTAGCAATAAGCAGCGTTATGAATAGGTAAAATCAAAACTTTGGTAAGGCGACTCGTCCCTTGCTGAATAACTGGTTGTAGCAACAAACCTAATCCAATCATACTTTGGGCAAACTCGTAACTACTAATTTTTAGTAATTGTGCAAATGAGTGGATTGTATGATGTTCATAAAATGCAGAGGCTTCAACATGATTAAAAACCTGAATTTCATTCTGTAATTTCGTCAACTTATCCAATAATATATTTTCATCGCGTAGTGACCGCATTACACGGTTTTTTTGAAACAAATCAATCAAAGTTTGTTTATAGCGGTATGGTGCATAAATAATATGCTGGAAACTATCATCAACCTCCAATAAATGGCTTAAGACCATTGGAAATTGGCGCCCTGAACTATCATGGCTTGCAATTAAATTTGCCACAAGAAAATGATTTTCTTGTGGGTTTGCAATGAAAAAGTCTAATGATGGTAATTTCTCATAAGCTTGAGCAAAGTTTTCCGATTGCATCGCATGTTCTAAAGCTTCCGTAATCCATTGGTCAATCACCTGAATTAAAGCATATTGTCCACGTGTTTTTAAGAAATCGCCATGTGCTGGGTATTTTCCATAATATAAAGGCAATGTACGCAGTTCATCCATATCGGCACGCCTCCTTATCCCATGTCTTCCATAAAATCATGAACGTGGCTCCTGCAAATTTGTAGGAGCTTTTAAACTCACCGCTGTTGCTACAGGTGCTGTTTGTGCAGCCACCACACGAACGGATTTAGTTGAAACCACTTGATCAACTAATTGCATACCGTTATAGCTACGTTGCCCTCCTACTCCACCACTGGCATCCCCGCTAATTAAACGGAAGTTAACTTTTACAGCAAGTTCAGGATTTTGTTGATTTTTCCATATCATTTCATAGCTTCCACCACGTTGCGTACGTTGTGCACTGTCAATTAAACGATTAATCCCGTACTCACCTGGAGCCTCAAAAATCGTATGGGTTTTTCCATCTAAATCAATAGCTGTAATACGTGCACCTGGAATTGCACCTGCATTTGGCCAAACAAAGTTCACCCACTGCTGAACCCCATTTTCATAGAGCATACGCTGTCCATCAATATCAATGGTATATGATAGAAGTTTAGTATTTTCAATTGGGTAAAATTGAAAATTAGATTGATTTTGGGCTACTGGTGCAGATGAAGTTTGATTTAACTCTCCTGTGGCCATGCCACGACTTGGCGCAACATAAGTTTGAAAATTTACAACAAATTGAGGATTCAAACTGATACCTAGATCTTTCCAAGTCTTCGATGTCAAAGTATATCCACGACGAATGATCAACGGATCAAGTGTCTCTTTTACATAACGTGCAATACTGCCATTCTCCCCGAGAACTTGACTGATCTCACTGCTGGTGGCTTGTAAAGTTGCAGAAGAGTTAAACGGATATTTCTTACTCAAACCACTATTAAATGGTTGATATACCTGCATTTGCCAAAGTTTATTCATCTCATCTTGTGCTGGAATAATTAAACTCTCAAATGACTGTGTAAGGGGTGACATAAGTAGCTTTTGTAGTATTTTTTGATCTGGCTCAGACAACCCAACAGACATTTTTTCATCTACCAGTTTTTGCGTTGTATTGAATACTGAATTTTGCTCATTAATGGTAGATTTAACCAAGCTTATTGTAGCTGGCCCAACGTCACCAGAGCTTTTTAGATCATTGAATTTGCTACGAACTTGTGCCAAAGACTGCATATATTCATCAAGCAAAGATTTATTTTGTTGATCATCACGTTTACGAACCAACTGATAAAACATTTGGAACTCTTTGGAAATAGGCCCTTGAGCTTGATTTAAGATAGTTGCATTAATTTTTGCGTCATCACGTCTTAAGACTTTACGTTTAAACCAAGCAACAAATCCAGTCTGTGGTGCTGCAAGTTCAGCCATTACAACAGGACTATCCCAACTAGTCTCTGTCGCAACTCGATCAAACACACTGCGAATTGGTGAGTTTTCTGGTTCACCTAAAACTTGGATAAAATTCGTTTGTTGAGCATAATCACTTGCTTTCGCATAATGTATGCCCGTCAGAAATTTTCTCCACTCCGCAATATATTCCTTTTTATATAAGTCAGTTAGCTGTTTTCTGATTTGATCTGGGCTACCGCTAAAGCTTAAATCGTCAGATTGCGTGCTATTTAGCACCCAATCTTTGGTGTCTGTTGGGCGCTTGGCAACTTCATCAATAGCTTGTTCGATATATTCAGACCATGCGGCATGTGTAAACATGCCTGGTAGTGCATAACTACCTAAAATTGTATTTTGATTCGTCTCACCCAACATCTGTTTTATGGTCAATGCAGGATAACGAACTGCTGCGCGCATTTTGAGTTCATTATAAACACGATCTCGTGCAGGCATGCCTCGTACTACAGACAACAAGACTTGACGTGCTTGATCCACCACCAGACTATCTGAGCTTAGGACTGGAAACTTAGGATCATTTGTTAAAGTCATGCTATATGACAGCACTTGCTCAGCTTTTTGAATCATTTCACCGCGTGGCATTTGTCCACGATTATTGTCTAACCACGACCGCCAAAAGCGAGTCACTTGGTCACTTAAATGACTGGCATCCATATATTGACCATTACCCATCATCAAATAGGCTTTTAATGCATTGTATGCATCTTGTGGATTCGTATCACTCGGCTCTAAATATTGCTGTGTTTTTGAAACAGGTGTTAGCTTTACATTGCTATGATTGGTTCGCAATTGCTCTTCATTGGCTTTAACACGTTGTAAATATTGAGTAATATTTTGCTGCGTTGGAACCAATATAATTTGTTGAACACCTTTTAAGTATTCAGTTTTAAGCTTCTCATGCAGCTCATCTCCTTGATATAAACCAAAAGCAAACTTTAGTGGTCGATCTTGCTCAAATTGATCGAGTTGTTGCATACGTTCTTGTAAAATTAACAGTGCGTTAAGCTGTGTGGACAACTCTTGACCTGACTGTTTTTCAAGTAACACAACCTTTTCTAAGTCAGCCTGTACATCGGTAATCAGCTGTTGATTATTACGATAAGACCAAACCCATAGACTTAAAATAAGAGCCACACCAAATAAAGCGGTAACGAATGCAATATACCGTTGACGTTTACGCGTTGGGTTGATGTGTTGCTTAACTAAGTTTTTGTCTTTTAAAATAACGTCTGAAAATAGACCTTTTAAAAAATAACCATGATTTTGTGAAATTGAACGTGTTGGAATACCGCTGTCATTACCCAAACCTTTCTGTAATAAAAAGTCTTGTGCAATTTGTTCAGTCATTGGGCTTTCGATGATACCTTCTTGTAGCGCACTCGTGAAATAAAAACCACGAAAAACAGGCTTAAATTGATAAGGATTATCTTCGAAAAGTGTACTAATAAACGTTTTCAATGCAGGCTTTAAGCTCTTAAACTCCAAAGGAAAAGTCATTACGCTTGGCGAGATATTCTGAGCGTGTCGACGGCTAAGATGTGTGGTACTCACCCCTTTCAAACCGTCGTATAAAATTGAATAATGTTTCTCAAATAACTCAACCGCATGGTTTGATGCATCTGTATTATAAGGTAACGTTGCGCCCCAAACCTGATCAAACTCGTTCACTTCATAGCATTCAAAAAACTCTGTAAAACCAGCGATCAAATCCATTTTCGAAAAGACCAGATAAACTGGAGAGAAAACCTCTAAACGTTCAGTTAGATCTTGAATACGTGCACGTAAATTTTTCGCAAGTTTAATTGATTTTTCAGGACTATTACTGACTAACTCGGCAATACTCACAATCACAATCAAACCGTTAATAGGTGCCTTGGAACGATTCTTTTTTAGAATATTTAATAAACCTAACCACTCAAAATGGTCATCCACATAAATGGAGTAACGCCCTGCGGTGTCCAATAAGACTCCTTCTGTTGAAAAAAACCAATCACACTGGCGTGTTCCACTTAAACCGGCAGAAACTGATCTTTGATGTGTCTCTTCAAAAGGAAATTTTAGACCCGAGTTATAAATGGCTGAGCTTTTCCCAGCAGCGGGATTACCAATCACCATATACCATGGCAATTCATATAAGGCTGCATTGCCTTTCTTATCGCCTAGTTTAGATTTCCGAATCAATTGGATAGACTCTTTCATCTGTTGTTGAATCAAATGAAGCTCATCGTTGTTTTTCTGCTTTCCATATTCAGCTTTCGTATCATGGGCAATGGCGTCAGCAAGCACCTCACCTTGTGCAGCATGCCGACGACGCATAATCAATAAATACACACCCCAAATCACAAGCCCTAATACATAACAGATCATTAAAGCCCAAAAAACTTTGGCGGGAATCGTGTTATACATTGCAAATAACGCAACAAAACAAGATAAAGCGATAATGGCCTTAGGATTCGTCACATACTGCCAAACATAACCTAATACGTTGTAAAATAAAGAATTCACGTTACTCTCTTATTCTTTTTTAATTTAAATGGATTGTGCTAATTTTTCATTCATGTCTTCATATGCTTGTATAAAGCAATGCGTTGAAGATTGATCTACGCTATAGATCATTGTCATAAGTTCATCTGGAAAATGCATACTCAGCATAAAACCGAATACTTTAGCCAAATGCTGCGTATCACCAAGACTTTGTTTTGTATAAATAAAATGGTGTGGCTCAATATGGCTTTGACTAAAAGCATGATTGACCTTTTTTATGGTTGGAATATTTGTCATATCATCCAATATCAACACAAAAGGCTGAACGGGCTTCAATTGCTCTAAGCTCACTATGTGCTCAGTTGGAAGTTGATCTAAGATATTGTCCACATTTAAACCAATATTCAGTTTTTTTTGTGGTGTAGTCTCTAATAGTTGTAAAAAAGATGCAGCCAAACACCAACTCGATGCATATTCTGAGGGTAAGTAACGATCCGTCAGCCATGTTTTTTCATCTAGCAACTCTTGATCAATTTCAGAGTCAACATTAAGAATCAATGAAATTTCTTCTAGTTGCTTAGACAGTTGTGCCAACAACAACACCCAATCTTTATAGGCAGTTTCTTGACTCAAATAATGATGTTCAATTTGGATTTGCGCAGTGATGATCCCTAAAGACCTTAAATAATGCTCCACAATTTCAAAACTTTGTGCTTCATTCCAAAAATGTAAAACCGACTCAGATAACAAAATATGGATATGAATACGATTCAGTTTCGTTACACTTTTAATGCTTTCCTGATCGTCTTGTACATCAGATGCATATTCACTATTCGGATCAATCCAAGCGGGATGCATTCGATATTCATAAGCTAACTCGCTGTCATAAAATAACGCAGATTGTTTTAAGTGCTGCGCAATTTGCCACAATATTTCAGCATGCTGTTCAAGTTGATGCTCAATCAATGCTTGAATACGCTGGTGACGAGGATGCTCTATCTCAAATTCATCTTCTTTATCTGCATTTGTAATGACATTGTCTAGCGCTTGTATACGATAGGACAACATTGGAAGCCCATAATTATTCTGTAATTGAGTATCTAACTCAGGGCTTTTAAACTTTTGCAGTTCATCAATAATTGTTTCATTTTCTCCCAAAGCACTATAAGCAGCTGAAGAATAAATATTAAGTTGGATCCATTCGATATCAACAGGTTTTGCTTGTTTTTCTACAGCTTCTATCTGTTGACTTTGTGCCAACTCATCTTGCTTTCGTTGCTCTTTACGTTGTTGTTGTGCTTTCCATACTCTGTAGATAGCCCAAGGCAACCATAAAATCACACTGATCAATAAGGGAAGTAAAAGCAAATGATGAACTAAATCAATTGCACTTGGGTCATAACCAGTATCACGCCAATAAAAAACAACAACACCACACACCAGTAACAATGAGCTCACAAGTGTTGCAATAAAAAGTTTAAGCATGTCACATTCCCATCAGTGCATAACAGGTTTCAGCGTTGTGATCTTTCTGTTTAGGCATTAAAAAAGCACCTTGGGATAAGCCCATAGTGGTTATTGAATTCAGATGTAACGGTTGAATATCGTTTTTATTTAGAATGAGCCTTAGATCAACCGCGAGTGTTGGGCTCAACCAAGTAGACAAAATCCGTTTAATTTTTTCGCTATTTTCTTTTTTCGGTAAAAATGTTAAATATTCGCTATAAGAAACTGGGCCGACCACTATCTCTATCTTTTCGTCAATTTGACGTATCGTTTCACCACAAAAAGTATTCATTCCCAAAAGGTTTCCATTTCCTCCAAGCACTGTTCTCTGATCAACAGACAGAGTAAATTTTTCTTCGATGAACTCAGAAACCTTGATATTTTGTTTAAGCACAGCACTCAACATGATCTTCAAAGCATGTACTGTATTATTTTGCCCCTGCATTAAACCTGCAAATTCAGCAAAATAATCATCTAAATCTGGTTGATGGTGCTGTGAGCGAATATATCCATTCAGAGCGTGCAAAATATCTAAATAATGGTTCTCTGCTTCAATTTCATAGCGCACAGGTAAATGATAAGCCAAGCATGCATCGACATATTGGGTCGTCAACTTATGATTGAACAAACCTAAAAAATGAATAGTCTCCTCGCGTTGGATACGGGGACTGTGTCTAATTTTCTGGGTATAGCTATAGGGTAAGCTTCCATGAATACCTGTTAGCCCGACCATTAAATTGGTTAAATGAATTTTCTCCTCATCAAGACTTAAACTTTCAATCTCTGTATCGGGAAAATTAAGATTTAAAGAACTATGAAATCTAAATGGCTTGGCCCAATCTCCCTTGATTTCCTTGTTTGAATCTGCTGTCTGCCGTAATAATCGTGTTGCTTGAATAAACTCAAAGGCACACGGTTGTTCAATCAAGGCCCCAATTACAGAAGTGTCTTGCCACCAACGTTCTGCACGCATTGGTATAACTCCTGTTGTGTATAAGCATCGGATATAACAACATCAACAAAACTGTTCATGTGTACTTTTAAATTGAAAACATGTGCTAAAAGCTGGCTAAAAATGAATAAGCTATGCCCCCGGAAAACCTTTGAATCAATCGCTAGTTTTACTTTTAAACCACGGACAAATAATGGAAAAGGTTTTGCCTCTACCATTTTTTGAGTAAGAGAAAAATCAACCATTTGAATTGAGTTAATAATCAGTTGATTTTCTTTTGATTTGGGTAAATTATAGAGTTCAAGTAATTCCTTAATATGACTTAAGGTCTCTCCTTTCATTAAGGACAAAGTATTTAATGAAAGATGTGAAATAATTCTCCATTGTTCTTTTTTATTTTTTTCAAAAACATAGGGTTTATTGGGTCTTTTTAGAACCACCGCTCGCCGTGCAAGACTATTGTCATTCAAACTCAGAATACTATTAGTCTGACTTAGCGCTTCATGGGGTAAGTCACGATTGGAACACAGTAATTGTGTACTAATGAAGTCTGATTTAGTGCTTTCTGGCGAAAGCTGCTTTGAGATAATACTATATACTGTTTCTGTATATTTATTATGCAAATGGGCTGAATTTAAACTATAAAAAAATTGAGTATCTGGATCTTGATAATGACTCATTGCAAAAAAAGGATAAATATCAAATGCTGTTTGTTCTTGATTTGATTTTTCACGGATCATCTGCATTCTAGTAATACTATATGTTTGATAATACTCAGGATGATGTGCATCTGTAATTAAAGGGTATTCTAATTGCTTATGATTTATTTTCTGTGGTTCTGCTTGTTTCCTAAATAAATTCACTGCTGGAGTAACATATAATTTAAAGTTTGCAATATTTAATTCTGAGTAATTTTTAATATTCACTTGATCATTTAAATTAAGTTTTAGGTGAATTAAAATTTCAAAATAATGCTGACCTTTATCTAGATGTTTTAAAAAATCTAACTTCATATTTAGAAAGCTAAACTTTTCGGGGAAGCAAAAATACTCCATCAATAACCGATAAGCATGATGTGTATGCTGATCTAATGGCAGTAAGCTTTCATCTTCTGAGAAACCTTGAGTACAAAAAGGATTTTTAATATCAATCAGATGATGACCGTATTTCAATGAAAACCCAGTATTTGATTGAAACACTGCATCCAAAACCTGGAGTGGAAAATTAGATATAGCATCCAGATAAATAGGTAAGCATTCTTTTTCTAAAATGCGCTGAGATTGATTAAAAAGATTAAAACCTAAAGTAAGGGTAGCGTTTTGATTTAAGTGTATATGTGCACTGGGATGTGTTTTAAAACTGAGTTGACACAACTCAAGTGGTAATAGTTTTAACTCTTGGGTGGTATTAAATTCGCACTGCACTCCTTTAAAACTACGTGACTTAATCGTGGTATTCTTAGGAACAACATGTGCTTCTGTTAATTGTTTACACTTATTTAAATCTTCCAAACTAAGTATAGTACATGCAGGAAAAGGCTTTAAATATTGTGGAAACATCACCTCAAACAGTGATCGTGTAAAGACGTCATAACTGTCTACAAGTTTTTTATCAATTCTAGCTGCAATCAAAGAAAAAGACTGAATTAAGCGCTCAATATGCGGATCATCAATTTGTTCTTGGTTTAAAGACAACCGTTGAGCAATTTTAGGATATTTTTGTGCAAATTCGCGTGATTGCTGTCCAAATTCTTGTAATTGTTTTTCATAGTAAGGTAATAACTCTTCAATCACAAATCACCCAATTAAGATCGTGCAGAAATAACATATTGTTGTGTTGTTGGTTTGAGTAAAGCATCAAAAATAACAGGCTCATACAATGGATGAATATTTAAATAAGCTTGAATACTCAAACATAAAGCTCCCATATTCTGCCCATCAAATAACATTTCGACTTTAACCTGTTTTAGTCTTGGCTCATGTGCGGTAATAGAACATGCGATAGACTGACATATTTTATCTCGGTCTAAGGGGTTAGCCGTCGAAAGCCCAACAAAATCAATGATCCCAAACTGTAAAATGGATTTTTTTACTAAGGGAAAGGCATCAATAACTGAGTCGAAATTTGCCATACGACTATTAAGTAATTCTTCTAAATCATACGCGACAGACTCGCGCAACTCTTGAAGAGACATCCCCTGCCGATCCTGCTCACTTGTAGGCAACAATCGGTCAAATAGTGTTTTTCTAAAACCATATGGATAAAGTTGATCTAGGTTCATATTGACTAGAATTTTCCTACATGAAAAATAAGGGCTAATATAAGTTAGCCCTTATTTTTGAAGCATATTTATGCAGCGTACGATGCGGTATTATTTGACAGTGACCATTTCTTGGTCACTGCACCTTTTTGCGTACCATTAATATCTTGCTGGTTATACGTCCATTCCACTGCGGCATATTTCAAACCGAAGCTCTCAATTGGGACACCTTCTTCACTCACTGTTGGTGTAACACTTGAAACCAACACATGCTTTAATTTGATTTGCAGATATTTAATACGTTTATCACCATTCGCTCGATAAAAATCAATCTGAACTTCATCAAAGGTATATCCCGCTGAACATGCTTCCCATAGCTTTGGGCTGGTTGCATCTAAATCTTTCACAAAAATCATGTCAGAGTGTTCTACACGCTCAGCTGTATGGCCACCTACACTTGAGGATGTTGCGGACTTCGGCTGGCGAATGTTATGTGACCAAGAATTTACCTCCAACCAGCCTTTATGTTCAGCATCGCGTGATTCACCATCTACTTTGTACTTACCACGAAATTGTACGTATATATCTTTCATTTTTAATATTTTCCTATTTTAAAGTTATTATGTGTTGGCATTCAAAATTAATTTGAGGACTGAGGTAATTCAGTAACAAGTCGCAGTGATACTGACAACTCGTCCAACTGGAAATGTGGTCTTAAGAAAACCACAGATTTGTAGTGCCCTGGCTGTGCAGGATTCTCTACAACTTTGACAGAGGCTTCACGAAGTGGATATTGCGCTTTCGCTTCTTGTGAAGCGCCGTCATCAAGTAAGATATATTGGGCTAACCATTCATTTAAAAATGCTTCGACATTTCCAGCAGATGCGAAGCTACCGACTTTATCCCGCATCATGGCTTTTAGATAATGTGCAATACGTGACACTGCCATAATGTATTGAATTTGACTTGATAAAGCTGAGTTTGCATTCGCAGAATCGCTATCATACTTTTTCGGTTTCTGCGTCGACTGTGCGCCAAAAAATGCTGCGTAATCTGTATTTTTGCAATGGACAAGCGGAATGAAACCCAGATCACTGAGTTCTTTTTCGCGACGGTCTGTAATTGCAATCTCAGTTGGACATTTAAAGACAACCTCACCATCATTAGTCTTAAATGTGTGGACAGGTAAGCCCTCTACTAAACCGCCACCTTCTACACCACGAATCGCTGCACACCAACCATGCATATCAAAAGCATTGGTTAAACGGGTTGCAAATGCATAAGCAGCATTCATCCATAAATAGTCATGATGATTTTGTCCAGTCACTTCTTCGACAAAATTAAAGCCTTCGGTCGCAGTACCTTCTTTAGGGTGATATGGCAAACGGCCTAGTACTCGTGGCATGGTCAATGCCACATATCGCGCATCATCACTTTCACGGAATGAGCGCCATTGCACATATTCAGCCGTCTCGAAGATTTTTGAAACCTCTCGAGGGCGGTCTATATCTGTAAAAGATTCTAGGCCTAAAATGCTTGAATCTGCTGCAGAGATAAACGGTGCATGTGCTGCTGCTGCAACATGCGAAATTTGTTCAAGCAAATACATATCTGAAGGCGTGCGGTCAAACTCAAAATCACCAACTAATGTGGCATATGGCGCTCCACCAAATGAACCATACTCTTCTTCATATATTTTTTTGAACAGTGTGCTTTGATCAAAATCTGTTGCACCTTGAAAATCCTTAATTAGCTCTTTTTTTGTAGTATTCAACATCCGAATTTTAATAAGCGGATTAGATGGCGTTTCCTGACAAAAATAATATAAACCACGCCATGTCGATTCAATTTTTTGAAATTGTTCATCGTGCATGATTCTGCTGAGTTGAGTCGAAATGAGCGCATCAATTTCTGCAATACGTTTATCAATAGATAAGGTCATATTTTCTGAAACAGTAATTGTTCCAGCCATCACTTCTTTAGCTAATTCACCAATTAGACTTTTAGCACGATCATGTTCTTCTTCATTACGCGCTATACGACTTCTTTCAACGATTGAGTCTAATAACGTAAATTCTTCTGTAGTGTCTTGAGCTACTGCTGTAGATTGAAAATTATTCATTCTCTGCCTCCACACTCATTTTTCGCACTTGGTCAGTATTTTGTAAAACTTGATCTAACAAATCTTCTAAACGTTCATTGTTTGAAATTTTATTTCGTAAATCCGTCAAACGTTCACGTGCTTCTACCAACTTTCGTAATGGATCGACCTGTTGAACCACGTTTTCAGGACGAAAATCCTCCATAGATTTAAAAGTCAGATCGACTGACATTCGACCACCGTCATCAGTTAAAGTATTTTCAACTTGATAAGTTGCTCGAGGCAATAATGACTCCATAACTTCATCAATGTTTTCTAAATCAACATTAATGAATTTTTTATCTTTAAGCTTGGTTTTTTCTAGTTCAGAGGCTGCTGAAAAATCTCCTAAAACCCCTACAACGAAAGGTAATTCCTTAATTTCTTTACCATCCCCCACTTCAACATCGTATGTTAATTGGACACGCGGTGGTCGAATGCGCTGTAGCTTTTTTTGTACACTTTCACGTTTAGCCATGTAAAAATCCTGTTCGTTATTCTTTCAATTTAAGTTTTAAAGTGCATTAAATGGGTTTGCGTTCGATTTATTTAAAGATTCAACTGATTGTATTTTTTCAACTTTTTTTGTTTTTACTTGCTGAGTAGTTACCTTTTTTGTTGTTTTTTTAGAACTAGTAACAGCAGGCTTGCGTGTTGTTTTTTTGGAGGTCTTCAGCACAACTGCTTTTGCGTCACTAGTGTCTGGTGCTGGTAGAGAATTTTGTATGCTCTGTGACAAGTTTTTAGCAGGCGGATAGGTTAAGTCTGCTGATAAATAACGCATTTCTTCTTGACGCATATAGTCTAATGCCGCATTTGCAATCGCAATACCCGCTAAAAACTGCGTATCTGTAAGTGAAGAGTGCTGTATATTTTGAGCATTTAATGTTTCAACCAATTGTAACGCTTTATAATTTTTCCCAAGCTCTTGATAGCGTTTTGCCGCCTGAACTGAGAGCTGATTTTTTAAGACATCATCTTTTTTATTTTTCTTATCACAAAGCTGCATATATAAATGCAGTAAATTCTGATCAGTTTCTCCACTGACCAGTGGATATGCCTTAATACACTTATTGCTTAGCTGAATCACACCTTCTGTGTCTGCAAAAGCAAGTGACGTCGCAGCCAATAGAATGGATGTAGATAAAATAAAATAGTAACTTTTCAAAATTTGCCTCAAACTTATTATGAATAAAAAATTAAAATTATTATGGGTATAACTTCAAATTAATATTTAGCGACCTAAACTCTCGCTTCTTTATTGGTTATTTAATACGCTGAGATTTAACAAAAACATCCCACCTAAAGTCAAGAAATAAATGTTCCGAACAAAAGAATTTTGATCTTTTTATGTTCTCTTTTTGTAATTTTATATCTTTTTTATCTAAAAATGATTTGTGTATTCTTAGGTCATATATATAAAATAGCAAAAAATAGTATTTTAAATTAAACATAAAACACTAATTTATATAAAAATTTAGCTTTAACCAAAAAAACAAATTGCTATTGGCACATGATTGCTTGTTAAAGCCTTGCTATAAACCATGACTGAGTTATATATGAATAACCTTAAAATTCTAATTAAGAAACTATCTAATCACGCACGTATTGGGTTAGAAAAATCCGCAAATAGTTGTATTAATCAACAAAATTATGAAATTGAAATTGAACATTTCTTTCTGGAATTATTGTCACAATCAGAAACGAATGACCTTCTTTTATTACTGGAAAAATATAATATTTCTCACGCAGATTTAGTTATTGATTTACAGCTCAGCCTTTCGCACTTACCCAAGGGCAATGTTCGGACACCAATTTTTGCCCAATCTATAGTTCGTTTATTAGAACAGGCATGGTTACTTGCGTCTGCTGAACAAAATTCCATCATTAGAACTGGGCATTTATTGATTGCACTACTAACTGCGCCTGATTTGTACCAAATCGCATCACGTGCCTCGAGTCTTTTTGAACTATTTCCAATTGATACAATGAAGCATAAGTTTATAGACCTATGCACTAACAGTAGTGAACAAGATTGCTATCATCAAACAGTCTTAACACCAACTAACGTTCCAATACTTCCCACTTTAAACAAGACATTAGCGCTGGATCAATACACCATTAATTTGACTGACAAAGCCAAAAATGGGCGAATTGATCCAGTCATTGGGCGTGAATTTGAAATCCGTTTAATGCTTGATATTTTGATGCGCCGACGTCAAAACAACCCCATACTGACAGGTGAACCAGGTGTAGGAAAAACAGCAGTTGTCGAAGGTCTTGCACTCAAAATTGTCAACAACCAAGTCCCTGACGCTTTAAAAAATGTACAACTTCATATTCTCGATATGGGGCTATTACAAGCAGGTGCGAGTGTTAAAGGAGAATTTGAAAATCGTTTAAAGCAGGTGATTGAAGAAGTTCAAAGTTCGAGCCATCCTATTATTTTATTTATAGATGAAGCACATACCTTAATTGGTGCAGGTGGACAAGCAGGACAAAATGATGCTGCTAATTTATTAAAACCTGCATTGGCACGTGGTGAGTTACGTACCATTGCAGCCACGACTTGGGCTGAATATAAACAATATTTTGAAAAAGATGCGGCTCTTAGCCGACGCTTCCAAGTCATTAAAGTTGAAGAGCCAACAGAAGAAGTGGCTATTGATATGTTACGTGCCATGCTTCCCGTGATGACCAAACATTTTAATCTCAATATAGATGATGAAGCAGTCATCGCTGCAGTAAATTCTTCACATCGTTATATCAGTGGTCGTCAACTTCCTGATAAAGCCATTAGTGTACTCGACACGGCTGCTGCTCGTGTTGCGCTCACCCAAAATGCGCAGCCTGTAAAGTTAGATCAACAACTAGCTCAACAACATAATCTAAAACTTGAATACAAAATTTTGGAGAATGAGCACCAGAATCTGCCAATTCATCATGAACGCTTACAAGATTTAAAGCACAAACTAACACTGCTAGATACAGAGATTAATTTGACACAAAAACAATGGCACAAAGAGCGTTCACTCGTTGAAAAGATTAAACTACGACAAAAAGATTTAAATCATCAAAATGTTCAAAAAGAAATTGCAACATTACGTGAAGAATTAGCTGAAATACAAGGTCAAAGTCCATTGGTCTTTGAACGTGTTAATGCGCAAATGATTACTGAAATTATTTCAGATTGGACAGGTATTCCTGTCAGCAATATGTTGAATGATGAAATCCAACAGATTTTAACATTAGAGGATAAGCTTTCAGCCCGCGTCATGGGACAACACTATGCCCTTCATCAACTGGTTCAGGGTATTAAAACATCTAAAGCAAAACTGGATGATCCGAACAAACCGCAAGGTGTATTCATGCTTGTTGGTCCAAGTGGTGTAGGTAAAACTGAGACTGCTCTTGCTTTAGCCAATGAACTTTATGGTGGAGAATCACATCTTATTACGATTAATATGTCTGAATATCAAGAAGCACATACTGTTTCCTCTTTGAAAGGTGCTCCTCCTGGTTATGTTGGTTATGGACAAGGCGGTATATTAACAGAGGCTGTTCGGCGGAATCCCTATAGTGTTGTCCTGCTCGATGAAATAGAAAAAGCGCACAATGATGTTCAAGAATTATTCTATCAAGTCTTTGATAAAGGGACACTGGAAGATGGTGAAGGCCGACTTATTGACTTCAAAAATACCACGATCCTTTTAACATCAAATGTCGGTTCAACTGCAATTATGCAAGCTTGCATCAATCAACCTGTTGATACATGGCCAAGCGCAGAAAACTTAATTGAACATCTAAAGCCAAGTCTATATAAACAATTTAAGCCTGCATTTTTAGGACGCATGCGGATCGTTCCGTATTTACCTTTACATGATGATTTATTAGTTGAAATTATTCATCATAAAATCAGTAAAATAACAGCTCGTCTTGAAAAACAGTATCAAACCAAAGTTCACTATACAGACGACTTAGTCGAATTGCTATTGAGCCGCTGTACGGAAGTCGATAGCGGTGCGCGTAATATAGATCACATTTTAAATGCTACGGTATTGCCTGCTTTAGCAACTGAAATTTTAATAGCATTAGCGGAAGATAATGTGCCTAAAGTGATTTATATCAATGCTAAAGATGATGAAATCACCTACCGTTTAGATCCAATTGAAAAAACAAAAGTTCCCAAAAAACG
This sequence comes from Acinetobacter halobius, assembly GCF_044130335.1. Taxonomy (NCBI): domain Bacteria; kingdom Pseudomonadati; phylum Pseudomonadota; class Gammaproteobacteria; order Moraxellales; family Moraxellaceae; genus Acinetobacter; species Acinetobacter halobius. The sequence continues at coordinate 34,843 of NZ_JBIQOD010000007.1, read as the reverse complement.
TCAGCCGAATAAAAAACAAGTAGATCAAGCCTAACCCAATTTATAGAGTATCGAATTATGAGCTTAGAACTTGAGTCTTTACTGTCTCCTATTTCAAGCGACTATCCTTGTGGACAAGATCTATCTTTTTCCAATGAGTTTCATGCCATTAAAATTGCAAAAACTCAAGATGATCCACTACTCGATCAAGGAGATTGGGTTGCTGAACCCAAACAAGCAGATTGGCATTTTGTACATCAAAAATCTATTGAGCTTTTAACTGAAAAATCAAAAGACATTCGTTTACTGGGCTGGTTACTTGAAGCTTGCTCCCACTTGTATGGATTTGAAGGCATAACCAAAGCACTTGAGCTAATGCATCGGACACTGAGCAACTATTGGACACAGTTACATCCTGAAATGGAAGAAGATGATTTAGATCAACGTTTAGGTTTATTACAAGGTTCAATCAATCAATTGGTTGCCTTGATTAAACGCGTTCCAATCACACATTCTCCTCAGTTTTCACTGGGTGACTACGAAGCGATGCTGAGACAAAAAAATCAGCAATTAAAACAAATCGAAAATTACGAGGAAAATCATACTGTCCAATCTCAGGGGATTGAACAGTTCGAGCACAGTTTATTGAATACATCAAAATCATTTCAATATCAAAACTATCAACACTTTTCAGCACTTCTAGCCGAATGGTCTCAACTCAAAAGTGTGTTAGATCGCCTCATGGGACTCGATGCCCCTAGCTTTGCAGCTATTGATACGCAGCTTGAAAATGTCCATATCAGTTTAAAGAAACTCTATAAAACTGATGTTTTTGTGCAAACACATGCCATCAATACATCGACAGAATCAGCAACACCAGCAATGATAAGTAGCCAAAGACTTTCATTGATGCAACAAGAAGAACAAATCAGCTTAGAGAATACATCACCAATGCCTCAAAATTTTAAGGTGCAACCGCAAAATCACCTCGTAAATCGTGAACAAGCAATGCGTGTATTGCAAGATATCTCAGACTATTTCCAAGCTAATGAACCACATAGTCCCGTAAGTTACATGTTGCAGAAAACTATAAAGTGGAATCAGATGCCACTTCACGAGTGGCTAAATCAAGTCATTAAAAGTGAAAATCCACTCCTTAACATCCAAGAACTTTTGGGTGTACAACCACAATCTAATGAATCTGATAACTGGTAATCTTCATGTTTAAAGCAGAAAAAATACTTTGGGGCGAAGGTCTCTTCTTACGTCCTCAACATTTTCAATTGCAAGATGCTTATCATGAGCAACGCTTGAATCATACGATTCGCTCGACCATTCCATTTGCCTATGGCATTCAAAGAGTACAATTTGACGAAGCTCAGTTACAAACGCATGTCTTGGCGCTCGAAAGCATTCAGGTGATTTGGCAAGATGGAGAAATTTATCAGGCGCCTATGCGTGATCTATTACCATCGCCCGTTTTATTAGATGAGCTCAACCTGCGTGGCGAAGTTCTAGTCTATTTAGCACTTCCAATTGTGCAAGCCAACAAGAGGAACTTAGCCGGTGAAAATAGTACGCAACTGGGTCGTTATCATTCTTATTCGACTTCGACTCATGACTTATTTACAGATGCCAGCGAAGCCGATATCACATTATTACACCGCCGTGCCGAGTTCAGATTATTAGATGCTAATATTGAGCCTAATCAAGAACTTGATGGATTTTTATATCTAGCTTTAGCAAAGATTAAACGTCAAAGCTCTGGGCAATTTGAGTTTGATCGCCATTTTATTCCCCCAATTTTGCACATTGAGTCATCTGAGAACCTCATTTCAAGTCTAAAACGTACTTTAAATGTCATTAAAGCGAAAATTAAGACCATTCAAAGTAATAATCGTGAAAATGAGCAGAAACTGATTGAGTTCCGCTCTGGTGATATTGTGTCATTTTGGTTGGTCAATGCACTGAATACAGCACATGCAACATTAAATCATTTATTGCAATACCCACATATCCACCCAGAACGACTTTATTTTGAGTTATTGCGCTTAACAGGTTCTTTACTCACGTTCTCGACTGCACATGATGTGGAACATTTACCACGTTATCAACATCTTCATTTACAAGAAAGCTTTTCTGAGATTGATATCATTTTACGTGACTTATTGGATACCATTATTTCAAACCGTTACATCAGTATTCTACTGAAAGAAACCCGACCATCTTATTGGTTAGGTCGTTTAGAGTCAGACAAAATTACACGTGATTCAAGGCTGTACTTGGCTGTTTCAAGCAGTATGATGCAAACCCACGAACTGGTTCAATTGGTTCCTTTACGTTTCAAAGTAGGCAATACAATAGACGTTGAACAACGTGTAGTTGCTGCACTTCCAGCCGTACCGTTACAACATTTAGTACAAGTGCCAACAGCGATTCCTGTCCGGTCTGGCGTGAGTTACTTTGAAATCGAACCGAATAATGACTTATACCAACGTATGTTAGATGCCGAGTCGATTTGTATTTATATTCCAGCGGGGTTTCAAGATATTGCTGTTGAATTGATTGTGGTTATGAATGGCCAAGGATAATAATAATGAATAATGCCCCTTCACTTTTTGATGATGGACAAATTGGAACTGGTTTAGTTTCACCACCTATAGCCGCAAAAACTGCCAGTACCTCGAACTTAGTCGATTTATTGCATGATGGTTTTTATATCGTTTTTTTATTAAAAAACCAATATATCCCTAGCAGTGTCACGGAATTTCGTGAAAAAGTTATTGCATTGCTCGATCGCTTTGAAAACCAAGCACGAAAATTACAGTTTTCTGCAGACGATATTCTAGACGCTAAATATGCCTACTGTGCATTATTAGATGAAACCATTGTGACTCAGCAAGATACACAGTTTTTTGAGCTTCAAAATAGCTGGCTCATTAGCCCCCTACAACTGAGTTTATTTGGGTCACAACTTGCAGGTTATCGTTTTTTCGAAATATTAGAGGAACTACGTCGTAAAGGACATGGTCGATTAGGTGCTCTAGAAGTTTATCATTACTGCATGTTGTTGGGTTTTCACGGTAAATATCGTATTGAGTCTATAGAAAATTTAAATCATCTGGTAGCACGTGTGGGGGATGAAATTGACTATTTAAAAGGGAAAAAGGCTGCCTTTTCTCCCTTTGCCTCTCTGCCCGATCAAATTAAACACATGATTCACCGCGAACTACCGTTCTATTGGATTTTACTGTTCTTGGTAATGTTTGCATTGTTAGCCTTTGGTGGCTTGTACTACATGTTGTCTAAGCAAAATACGAGTTCTTTAGCTAAATATGAAAATGTCATTTCAGCACCTACTGAACAAGCATATATCACAATCCATTTGCCCTAAGAACTCAATCCATGACTCGTGAAAAACAAACTTCAGTCAAAATTTTGACATCAGCAAAAAAGAAAAGACCTGCACCCATGCTCTATGCCGTGGGTGGTTTTTGTGTGGGTATCCTCTTAACATCAAGCATTGCTTTTACTTACTTTTTTATACAACAAAAAAATACATCCCTCCAAGTGAACCAAAACCCAGCTGTAGATCAAACAACTGCAATAGACAATGAAATGCCAACGCGCGAACCCGAAGCTATTTTTGAGGCGAGCAAAGTCAATGCTTCAAATCAGCCTCAAGCAACCAATGATCCAGAGTCATCTAATGAATTTATTCAACCCAAAGATGATGAGCTGAGTAAAGCTTTTCTACGCCGGCCCCAAGCATTAACCACAGCTGTACCAAAGCCGACGACGAATGCAATATCTCAAAACAAGGAGAATAAAAATCAGAATACTTCTCCACGCAGTTCAGACCATTCGCAAAAACAGAGCCCACAAAAAATAACTAGGCCACAGCAATCTTTGGATATACCAGAGGAATCTCCTGTAGGAGATGTACAAACAACGATTACAACACGCGCCGTGGAAACTAAACATGTGGCTCTTACCACACCATGATCTATGCTCTTTTTTCTACTTTTCTAATTCTGGCATTAGGACTCAGTTTGGCACTGTCCTATGAATTAAGAACAAAGTTTACCGATTTTTTTGTCGGGTTAATTCCTCAAGGAAAAAGAAAGTTTCAGTCTGCTCGTCAGTTTGCGCAACACATCAATAATGCTGCGGCACCTGAGCAATTACAATCCTCTTGGCATATTCAGCAATGGTGGATATTAGTTGCAGGTCTCCTTTTATTTACCAGCATCTTGATGTTTGCATTTACTAGCCCTGTCACGCCTACTAAGATTGAAGCCGATTATTTAAGACAATCAGATCCACAAATTTATGCATTACTCGAGGGACAAATTTTATCGCCACCACCAGAAGTAGAAGAATCATTGGTTGCTGCGGCCATAGTTGAAGCAAGTATGCTTGAGCAAGCGGATCTTAATAATAATTCTATTCAAGCCAGTACTTTGAGTTACGACCCGAGTATTCAGGATGTACATTCTGCCCATTCGTATGACAGTTTAGCAACGGCTGACCGTAAATGGCATAAAATGAACCCGCGCTATAAGCAGCGTCTACTAATGGTATTTAAAATCATGCGTGATCAACATGGTTATGAGCTGGTACTGCTTGAGGGCTATCGTAGTCCACAACGCCAAAATTCCCTAGCCACTAATAAAAATACAACGCTCGCTCGTGGTTATCAAAGTTACCACCAATTTGGCTTGGCAGCCGATGTCGCATTTAAGCGAGATGGAAAAGTCGTTATTTCTGAACGAGACCCATGGGCGATGCGTGGCTATCAGCTCTATGGCGAAGTTGCAGAATCTGTCGGTTTAACTTGGGGCGGACGTTGGACGTCAATCCAAGACTATGGACATACCGAGTATCGAATGCCTGGTTTAAAAAAAACCGCTGAGATGGCTGAAAAGTTGACCTCCGAGGGGCAACTTTTAGCAGCAAATTTAAATTAGTCAGTTGCAATCATGATCCAAATATTGGTTCATGATTTCTAAGACTTCTGAAGTCTTTTCTGCGTGCAACCAATGCCCAGCATCTGCAACCGTTTGAATCTGCGCTTGAGAAAACTGCGATTGAATCGCATCCATATATTCGAGCTTTTCTACATAAGGTGACTTTCCACCACGAATAAATAATGCAGGTTTTTGCCATGTTTTTATATTTTCCCATGAAAGAATTTGAGCATAATTCTGATACAGGGCATCTACATTAAACAACCATTTTCCTTTGCTAAAAGACTTTAGTAAAAATTGAATTACCATTTCTTCTTTGAGATATTCACGCATAATTTCAATGGCCTGCTGGCGATTTTCAATATCAGCTTTTTGCACTGAAAATAATGCTTTGAAAATCTGCTCATGATGATTTTCTTTATACGCAATAGGCGTAATATCCAGCACCACAAGTTGCTCTAACCGATTCCCTGCCACTTCTGTCACTTTCATGACCAATTTTCCACCCATAGAATGGCCGATTAAAGAAAAGTGTTCAATATTAAGCTCATCCAAAGTGTCAATCAGATCAGCAGCCATCAATTCATAAGTCATAGCATCTGAATGTGCAGATAAGCCATGATTACGAACATCGACTTGTAATACATGATGACTCGCATAATAGTGTCGAGCAAGCATTCCTAAATTACTTAAGCTGCCGAATAAACCATGAACGAATACCAGTGTTTTTGCTGTTTGTTGTTCATTTTGATGAAATTGATAATTGAGAATCATATAAAACTTACTGTATTTGATTTCTATAGATATTGAATTTTTAATGTGAATAAATCAAATGACATTTTGATTTTTATTCAAATCTGCTTAGGCTATTTTGAATGTAAATTTGCTTAGGCTAAATTTAAAATATCATATATATGTATTGTGTCTAATACCCGCTTAAATTTTTGAGTCAAGTTTCTGTTTTAAAAATAATTCAGCGGAATTTTTAAGTAAGAAACACCATTTTCTTCAGGTTTAGGAAATTTTCCTGCAAACATATTGATTTGAATGGCTGGCAAGATCAATTTTGGCATACTTAAAGTTGCATCACGGCGATTGCGCATTTCGATAAAATTAACTTTCTGTGTTTCGGTATTAATATGAATATTTTCATGTTTTTGTACAGAAACGGACGTTTCATATTGATAATGATCCCGGCCCTCTGGCAAATAGTCATGGCATAAGAACATCCGCATTTGATCTGGCAATGTGTACAAAGTTCTCACTGAGTCAAATAACGTTGCTGCACTTCCCTTAGGAAAGTCGCAACGTGCTGTGCCGTAGTCAGGCATAAACAAGGTATCCCCTACGAAAACAGCATCGCCAATGACATAGCTTAAACACGCTGGTGTATGGCCAGGGGTTGGAAGGTTATATGCTTTTATGTTGCCTATCAAAAATGTCTCATGATCTGCAAAAAGGTAATCAAATGACTGCGTAGCATTTAAACTCTTAATATCTAAGTGATAAATCTCACCAAAAGTTTGTTGTACGATCTCAATCTTATGGCTAATAGCAGTTTTTCCACCTAGTCTTTGCTTTAAGTACTGTGCAGCACTTAAATGATCGGCATGCACATGTGTTTCTAAAATCCAGTCTACGCTTAGGCTATTTTCTTGAATATAACTAATGATTAAATCAGCCTGCTCTGTATTAGTCTTTGCCGATGCTGCATCATAATCCAGCACACTATCAATCACGGCGCAGCGCTGAGTTTCTGGATCACTCACCACATAACTAAAGGTGTTAGTTGCAGAGTCAAAAAAGGCTTTGACTTGAGCTGTTTGCATCATGATATTACTCCATCACTTTACGGTGTAGCAACACGCCTATGAACATCGCAATTACAAAATAGATCGCTTGATAATACCCCAACCCAATCAAAGTGAAACTCGGTGCAGGACAAATTCCCGCAATTCCCCAGCCTATACCGAATAACAGACTTCCGATAATCAGTTTTCTGTCGATTTTCGTATTTTTAGGCAGTTGTATGACTTCACCATAAAAGGTTTGTGGGTGTGACTGACGTACAGCGTTCTGAAAAGGAATAAATGCAACTGCAATTGCACCCATCATCACAAAAGCTAGGCTGGCATCCCACTGCCCGAAAATATCTAAAAAACCAATCACCTTTGCAGGATTCGACATTCCTGATAGCATGAGACCGATTGAAAATAATCCGCCCCAAATGAATGCCCAAACATTTCTCATTTTAGATTGCTCCAAGCATATGTCGAACGATATACACAGTGATAAAGCCTGCGAACATAAAACTAATCGTAGCGATGATTGAACGTTTGGATAAGCGACTAATACCGCAAATACCATGCCCACTGGTACAACCCGAGCCTAAACGAGTGCCAAAACCTACCAATACGCCCGCAATAATTAACATGAAAGGTGTCGCTTCCATATGAATATCAGGTTGAACAAAAGCTGCGTATATAAACGGAATAATAAACAGACCCAATAAGAACCACAGTGCAGGCGTATTTATAATCCCCTTTAAGTTTAAAACTTGAGAGACCAGACCACTAATTCCCGCAATTCGTCCATTGGTATATAAATATCCAACGGCGGAGATGCCGAGGAATATTCCACCTAGAAAAGACCACGCAAAATCGTGCATTGGCAATCACCCATATAATATATATTTTTATAATATATAAAATATAGAAATAATCAAGCGTACTTTGTATCTAATCATGCTATGCCTACATATAACAGCTGTTTACAGGAGCATCCATCTACCTTGGGATAGCTCAATGAAGTCTGCTAGTCCATTATCCAAATTTTTAACACTTCAGCTGACAACTTAAACCATTTCTTTTACATAGTTATTCTTCACAATAATGTAAAAAGCTTGAATATATCCCCGAGAGATTTTCTATTCGACCTTTTTTTAGATTAGAAATACTTAATTTATCTCGTTTTATTTCATTATAGTTTTCATTTAAAGAAACTGAATAGAGTTATGGGTACATTTCTACATCATGATCACTATTTTAGGTTTATGAAACACATTTACGACGTTTGAATATATTTTTATGTAGGTAGATATATGAAAAGTGATGAAATAACAAGCTATTTTTTAAGCAGTTTATTGGAATTCTGATAACACGCGTTCTGCAAACCATCTTGGCAGCTTAGACACGGCGGCATTCATTTTTAAGGTTTCGGCTGCTTCTATTTCTGCAAGAAAAGACGCTTGTATACCGTCAGAAGAGTTATCAAACAAATAGGCTCGATCGCAGCATTCTACGGCTTGCATGAGCAGATCCATACTGCGGTAGTAACGTTCAATAATTTTCTGTTCAGGGACAGGATGCCCGCCTACACTGACGCGATACTTGACCCGAGCAATATTGATTTGTGGATCTACTGTTGAAACATAATATAGATAGGTTTTGTAACCCTGACGTTTCGCTTCCCGGAGAAATTCAACTTTAGAGATATGTGACATCACCGTCTCAAAAGTAAAACTGACTTTTAAGCGCAGAAACTCAAACCGAATATAATCAATAATGCGTGCACAGAGATAAGAATCAATTTCTTCGGTTTTAAACTCGATCTTCCATTCATCTAGCACAATAGGATCATGCGCAAGTAAAGTCACGAACTGTCCCGCTTGAGGACGTTTCTTACTTTTTAAAAAAGTGACCAACTCTGATGCTTTTAAGGAAGGATGATAGTGCAATAAATCAAGGCGTTGGCTTTGTCTTAAATTTTGTTCGAGTTCATCTGCATTTAAATATGCCCCAATATGTTGGGGCAAGAGGTAATCTTTAACAGTGCTTTTACCAGAACCATTCGGCCCTGCAAACATTCTTATTCTAGGTTGTCGAGGTGGCATATCAATCTATACAGTTGCGTGTTTCTTTTTACGTGTCAGTGTCGGTAAAACGCCTACATCGACATAAGCACTACTTAAGTCCTGTAAAACAGTTTCATTACCGTGAATATCACGCTCAACCAATTGCTCAGCTTTTGCATAAACCACAGACGAACGCGTAGTTGCCTTTAAAAAAGCATCATGAAAAGCATGAATAGCAAGTTTAGGAATCATATCATCCTCATATTTGCCTGCTTTAATGTCGGTATAAGCTGCCATACACCAACTCCTACTCAAACGATGGTTGATTTTATTTATCTTAACACAATCGGGCACATTGTCTATTTATACAGCACACTGAAACAATAAATTAGATCTTAATATCTACGCTAATTCCGTGTTGTCTTATTGAGTTACTTTACTTTTGACTCGTTTCGTATCTTCAAGTTTTAAAGCTTTAGCCGTTGGGCAAAAAGCACTTTCATTCATTCCGCTATCAGTTAAACTTTTCTCTTGCTGTTCAAGATAACGGTTGGCCACCATCAACATTACAGGTGCTGTACTTAACTCAATATTGGCCTTGGACAGCGCAGCAATTTGATGATAAGCATCCATACGCTGACAAAATGCAGTTTTCATCTCTGTTGCAGTTGCTTGGTTATCTTTTGAATCTAGAACACTTTTAGTCGAATTCACCGTTGCGGTATATTCAGCCATTTTCTGGTCATATTGCGCCTGAGTCAGTTTTATTGTTTCTGCATAACTCTGGGTTGATAGAAGCGATAATAAAAATAACGAAAAACTAAGCAACGTCCATGTCTGTTTTTTCATGTCTTAAGACTCATCGCCTTCTTTCCAAACGTCTTCATAGTCATCACCATCAATCATAAAACGGTAACCTTCACTTAGAGCCAAGTACGGAAGTACATCTGGCAAAATATCTTGTAACTCTCGTACAGTCATGGTTGTAAAAAAGTCTTGCCCTTCACCCAATTCACCACCATAAATAAACCAAGCAACATTCTCCTCAGTTTCAGGCTTTTTACGTAAACCAACAATGGGTTCTTGATTTAAAGTATGCACAGCGACAGCTACGACATCATCACCTTTTACTTCAACATAAGCAGAGTCAAATTCTTCACAAAGTAGTTTTTGTTCTGCAATCAATTCGTTCAGTGCAGATTGTTGTGACTTTTGTGCCATGTGATGCGGCCCCTTTTGAGCATCAGTCTATCAATAGCACATTTTAAAACATATTTATGCCAAAGGCTTTGCTTATTTACTGGGTTAAATGAAAAACTCATGATTGAAACAGGCTTAAAATTAAAATATGCAGATAAAACCCATCTCAAAGCTTGGCATCTATTTTGCTTAACAGTATTACATTTTATTAAAAAAGTAATATTGGGGCTAGGAAAATATGGGTTACATCACACGAGAACTCAGTCCTAAAAGCAAATTTTTGCTCAGCTTAGGATCATTTTTAATACCAATGCTCATTTGGTGTGCAGTAAGTTATTTACCATTTATCTGGCATCCGCAAGTACAAATTACAGATTCTGGTAGTGTTCCGTTTTTACAAGAAGGAAGCCGTGTTGATAAAGCTGTGTTTTATCATGAAGCACAAAATGCAGTTGATCATGACTTGGCCGTTCCTCAAGGTAAACTAGTTAACCCAATCTACTTACCAGCCCCACATGAAGTAGTGAAAGCTTTAGTAACATCTTTTACGACGGCTCCAGCACAGGCTGATGCGCCATGGTTACATCAAAGTCTCTGGCATAGCGTCAAAATCGTATTCACTGCATTTTTTATTTCATCAATTATTGGGGTTCCACTTGGAATTCTTTGTGGCTTCTCAAGCACTATCTCAAAACTTGCTGAACCCTTTGTTGAGTTTTTCCGTTATCTACCAGCCCCTGCATTTGGTGCATTAGCCGTAGCAATTCTCGGCATAAATGATGCACCGAAAATTGCAATTATTGTGATTGGGACACTGTTTCAACAAATTCTAATTATTGCCAATACCACTCGGATGGTTGATCAGGGACTGATCGAAGCGGGTTATACACTCGGAACAAATAAAGCGAAAAGCCTGTTTCACGTCATTATCCCTGCAGCATTACCTGATATTTATCAAAATCAACGTGTACTACTCGGCTGGGCTTGGACCTATTTGATCGTTTCTGAGTTAATTGGCGCAACATCTGGCATTACCTGGTTTATCACCCAACAAGCTCGCTATCAACACTTCGACAACGTTTTTGCAGCTATTTTGATTATTGGTGTGATTGGATTGCTCTGCGATGTGATTTTAATGAAGCTAGGACAACATCTTTTTAAATGGAAAGTAGGAGCAAAATAATGGGAACTACAGAATTTAATGCTCGTGAGTATTTTAATCAAATTTATCAACGCCCTGTAATCTTAGAAGCCAAACAGCTAAGCCAAATCTTTCAGCATGGTAAAAGCTCACGCACAATTTTAAATCAATTAGATCTGAAAATTCATAAGCGTGAATTGATCTGTGTGATTGGTCCATCAGGCTGTGGGAAATCAACCTTTAGCCGAGTTGTGGCAGGTTTAGATCCTTATAGCAGTGGTGAACTGCTAGTAGATGGGCAACCTATTTCAGGGCCAAGCCCTGAGCGCGGCATGGTGTTTCAAGGCTACACGTTATTCCCATGGAAAACAGTAAAGGAAAATGTCATGTTTGGGCCACTGATGAAAGGTGCAAGTCAGGCGTCGGCTGAAGCGGCTGCACGGGAATGGATTAATATTATTGGCTTAGAAAAATATGAAAACCAATATCCACATCAATTATCTGGTGGTATGAAACAACGTGTCGCTATTGCCCGTGCATTAGTCAATGAACCCAAGATTCTGCTGATGGATGAACCATTTGGCGCGCTTGACCCACATACTCGTCAAAAAATGCAGAGGCATCTGCTAGATCTATGGCAAAACATTGATATCACTATCATCTTTGTGACACATGACATGGATGAGGCCATTTTGTTGGCCGATCGTATTGTTGCCTTAAAAGCAAATCCTGGGGAAATTAAAGAAATTATTGAGGTCAATTTACCTCGACCACGACATCAAGATTTAATGCAAACAACTGAGTTTAAAGAACTACGCAAACATGTAGATCGACTTGTCCATGCTGATGAAGATGAGCTTGACCCTGCTTTGGCTGAGTTACCTGTCATCCCACGTATGACGAAAGTTAGTCATGTGAAGTAAGGAGCTGATCAGATATGTCATATCTATATTTATGTATTGCTATTGTGGCTGAGGTCATTGCAACTTCTGCTCTTAAAGCTTCTGACGGATTTACTCAATGGTTACCCGCCTCAATTACAGTGGTGGGTTATTTAGTTGCAATTTATTTCCTTGCACTGACCATGAAAACTGTTCCTGTGGGAATCACTTATGCGCTATGGTCTGGAGCAGGCATTATCCTAATTTCCTTCATTGGTTGGGTTTACTACAAACAAAATCTCGATGCGCCTGCATTGTTAGGTTTAGCCTTTATGGTCATAGGAATCATCATCATTAATGTTTTTTCAAAAAGTACTGAAATCTAACCCGATGCCTAGTTGCATCTTTCTTCTCAAAGCATCTGAAATTGAAAGTTTATTTTTATGCGTTTAAGTCAAAACACAAAAGTTTTTTAGGATCTCAAATTGACAAACTTAAACATCAAGCAAAAAGCTTTCTGCTTTGCCACTTGAAGAAAAAGTGAAAGAGTATACGGAGAGCTTTGGGATTAAACATTGAGGCTAGATCCCTCTCTTGGTGAAGGACGTACGGAAACCTTAGAATGATCAGAACTTGCAAAAACTCCAAATAAAACAGACAACAAAGAGGTTTTTGATCTAAGTTAAGATTGACCCGAAAATGCCCCTAATGTTGTTGCCAAAAAGCCCATGCATGAGCTAATTTACCCAACTGAAGTGCAATAGTCAGAAAGCCAAATCAAATCAATATTTGAGCCAGACTATAGATAGACTTTACGATTTCCGATGCCAATGAGCCAAGTCCCTCACTACAAGAAATCCGAATAGATGACGAATGTCTTAGAGCTGTCATATTGCTTGAATTTTCTTTTGTCTGAGCAGAAATGATCACACTGCATCAGGATTAAACTTTAAGTATATATTATTGATAAATAAAACGTTTTAAATACATCACCATCAAATACAAAAGAGGCTTTCTTTTAAAGAAAGCCTCTTAAAAATTATTTGTATTATTTCAGACCTTCGACCAATTCAGGAAAGATCACACCATCAACATCTACCTTCGTGCTATACACACCATTTTTGACGTTAAACTCATTCACAAAATATGTTGAACCATAAATCGAATCTAACCCATTGCCTTTGGCAAAGACTTTCTTGTTCGCATCTATATCCAGTAGATGTGTTCCATCTATAAATTGTAAATATTGAGCTGGTTCAACACCAACACGTTTTGCCATGATTTTGACTGCATCATCACGCGTTACCGGATCATTGATGTATTTAACGGTTTTATCCCATACTTGTATGATTTTTTTCCAATCTTCTTTATGTGAAGATAGATGTGCCGTATTCACCGTTAAAGTGTCATAAATCAGACCAGGTTTGTCTTTAGAACTATAAATAATTTTAGAACCCGCAACGGCTTTCAAAGCCTGATTTGCAACGGGTTGCCATACAGCAATTGCTGCAACATCGGGACTTGAAAATACTTGAGGGAGCTCATTGGTAACAGCATTTACTAAAGTCACATCAGTCGCTTGAATTTTATAATCACTTAATGCGGTAGATAACAAATGATGATCAACTAGCCCTTTTTCAACAGCAATTGATTTCCCTTTCAAATCTGAAATTGAGTTGATCCCATCTTTCGCAATAATAACGTCATTTCCAGCAGAATAATCAGTGGCCATAATCATTACGCCCTTGGTTCCTCCAGAAGCAATGACCAAATTGTCCCCATTCGATACTGAGATTGCATCTAATTGGTTCGCTGAGAATGCGTTAATAGATGCCGAATAATCGAACCACTTAAATTCAACATTCAAGCCTGTATCCTTTAACCACCCCTTTTCAATTGCAACTTGCCAAGCAACCCAGCCAGGCCAATCACTATAGCCAATGGTGATTGGCTGCGTGTTGGTTGAGGCCGATGCCGTTTTCTGCTTTTCTGGAACCTTGGCAGTATTATCACACCCTGCCAAGAATGTAGCAGAAACCATAGATACTGATAAAAATACTTGTTTAATCATAAGGTTATTCCCCGATGCAGTTAGGCTTAAAGTTGCTCTCTAATAGATGTACAGCATTATGATTTCAATGCATTCAGATTTTCGTTTTGCGGAATCGGAGGCATTACGGCATCCATAAGCTCCAAATGCCCTTTAATCACCCCTTTCAAGGCAATGAATTTTTGACTTAAAGCTTTTAACTCAGTGCTTAGACCCTGCAAAATCATCACTTCTAGAATCTTTTGCTCGTCCAATTGAATATGCAGTGAGCTCACGACTTGTTCTAAAAATTGGCGCTGTAAATCTAGCAATTGGATCCTAAGTGGGGTCACACTGGCGTTATAAAGTAAAGTGAAAGTCCCTACCATCACGGCGTTACGTTGCTCTTGATCCGCGATCAAATGCTTATTGATCATATCGACGATTGCTTGCGAACGGCTTTCATAGTGTTGATCAACAATTTTTTGATCCAATGCATCAACGGTTCGTTCTGGTACAGTAATACTGATTCGCGCCAACTTTGGTTTAGACACGTCGTTATCCTTTTTTCGTTAAATCTTGTTTGATGTAAATTCCAGCTCTTGCACTTAAAATTTCTATGGCAAATAGCTTAAGTATGGAGATTAAAGCGATTAAACTCTCTTTGAAGTGTTTAGACATCTGCAACTCCTATCAGTATTACCAAAAAAGTTTTTTGTATTACCAATGAATAAGCAGAATGCATGCCAATTTTTTAAAGCAAATTTAAAGCTACAGCGCATAAAAACGTTTATTTTTTGTGCGGAATTATGTTTTATTTTTAGAAGTGACACATCTAAGTGCATTGTGGGAAATCAAAGATGATTTTCAGTAAAACATTTATAAAATAAGGGCTAGCATACCAAGTAATAACCATCGCAAAGAAGATATGGGGCAATACTACTTATCCAGATATCAATCTGGCAGATAAAAAAAATCGCCAAATGGCGATTTTTTCTTTATTGATACACTTTCTGGAACTCACCCAAAATTGGTGCGGAAACACCATCTTTATAGACATATCGAGAGATAATTCCTTTGTCAGTATAAATATTCATTTTAATTGAGCTCGTGCCTTTTAAGCTGCCCATCAAATTCACAGGCGCTAAAATATAATTCGTAGAACGGTTTGCACCTAACACATGATCATGCTCTGTAGAACCTGTTACAGCAAAGGATTGGCTTTTTTGCTCATTTGTAAATTCAACCTTTTGGATATCATATTTGTTATAGGTACTACTCAAATGAATTTTTAATTTAAGTAGCTCCTTGTTCGATTCATTCCAGCTTACAGTAACTACTGGACAAAGCTCATTTTTCGCACAAATCAGCAAACCTGTCGTACCCACATTTTGACGACTTGGGTCTGTAGCGGTCGTTGCACAACCCGAAAGGAACATCGCTCCTAACCCCATGAGTAGCCATTTTTTTGGTGATACGTTCATTATCATTATATTTTACTCCTAGAAACTTAAAAAACTTTGAAAGTTCAAATAAGGGATGACTTCACATACGTACTATTTTTGACGAATCTGTGCCTAAATCAAGCTTTTTATTACACTACGATATAAATTTTATACGATTAAGCACCATCTGCAAAACCACTCACAGTAGCTGACTGAAAACAGCAGTTATGTTTAATCGCATTTTTCATGGATTTGCTCTAGCACACCCATAAATACAGGAAAGATTATCTTTTCTACAAAAGCCATCAAGCAAATATCGTTCATTATAAATATTATACGCAGTCAGCAATTCAGTTTTAAAAGACAAATGAAACTGATGACTATGCATGACGAACTGAATCAACATCAATTATACTAAGTCCAAAAGATCACGACTGATACAGCCGCCAATGAAATTTTTTACTTGTGCATCCTGCCAAAACCAAGTCTTTTTTGCTAACTCACAATGTGTGAGTTGCCAAACTACACTCGGTTATATTGCATCAGAAAAAGACATGGGGAGTTTTGAACAACATAGTCCCGTACTTTGGTTGGCGCTCAATGAACAATATCAAGAAAAGCGCTATAAACCTTGCTATAACTATCAGCATCATCAAGTGTGTAATTGGGTCATTCCAGCTGAAAGTAACGATATTTACTGTGAATCCTGCGTGCTTACCTATACCATCCCAAGTCTAGAGAATCCTGATCATATCGTCTACTGGTCCCGCCTCGAACATGCTAAACGCCGTTTTTTATATTTAATGCAACGTCTTAATATTATGCCGAGACCCAAATATAACGATGATGACCGTTCTGGGCTACGCTTTAATTTTTTAATGCCAGAACAAGGTCTGCCTGTGCTGACTGGACATGCCAATGGTGTCATTACTCTCAATGCCAGTGAAGCAGATGTTATTTATCGTGAAACCACACGCATTAAAATGGGGGAAAATTATCGAACACTTTTGGGTCACTTTCGCCATGAAAGTGGGCATTATTATTTTGATCTCATTAAATCGCTCCACCCTGAACTGGTCGATGAATTTCGTCAGTTTTTTGGTGATGAACGCCAAGACTATAACGAAGCACTACGACGTCACTATGAAGATGGCCCACCACAAAACTGGGATAAATTTTATGTGAGCTCCTATGCCAGTACGCACCCATGGGAAGATTGGGCAGAAACATGGGCACATTATTTACATATGATGGATACGCTAGAAACCGCTTACTACGCAGGTTTAATTGTTCGAAACAACAGGAAAGACGAGAATGACTTAGCCTTTTATGAGAACCCCATAGGCGCTCAAGATTTTGATCTACTACTGAAACAATGGATGACACTAACCTTTAATTTGAATGCTTTGAATCGAAGCATGGGGTTAGAGGATGCCTATCCTTTTACCTTGTCCAATCCAGTACTCGATAAATTACGGTTTATTCATAAACATGTGTTGGGTAAAGCGTTTCATCTCGAAATAAATTGAAGCTAAACCCTAAAACCAAATATGAAATAGTTAAATGATCACATCCACGAACTTTGATGTATCTCAGTAATAATTGTCATAAAATAAAAGACATGTTTAGCCTATATAGATAACTGCCGTGCTAAAAACTATGCTTTCACAAAGACATCATGCTTTACCACGGTCTTTTATTTTAGGATTAATTATTGCTTTATTCCCTGCCTGCCAGTTGGTCAAAGTTAAAGAAAAAACCATTCACCAATCCATTCGTAATAAGTCGGAAAATATATTAACGCATGACCAATTAAGTACCGAAACCCTAAGTTTATTAAAACTACTTAGCCTGACTCCACAACAATGCGCTGCTAAATTGGAAATATGTTTAAACCGCTTAAATCAACAAAATACCATTGCTGTTGATGAACGTTATGCAGCATTAAGTGAACTATATTTAGCCCAAGCATTACAGCTATCAAAGCAAAGAGACTGTACCCAATCAGAGACCTCGGGTGAGAATCCTTGCTTGCAGAATAGCCTAGAAGCATTTGACCAAAGCTTACGCTATAGCTATGTATACTTATTTAAAATGCAAGAAAGCCCGAGTACCCGCGTTTTTGATCAAAGACAAATGCATGTCAGAAGCTTTTATAATGTTGCATTATCACGTCTCATTACTACGGCGTACCACACGCAGCCTTTTCAGCAAGTTCCTTCGCAACTCAACATAAAAAAAAGCAGATACCTCATAAGCTTAGAACACTATCCCGAACTCAAAAATAAAGGTATTGAACGAGTTCAATCAAGTTATAATTTAAATTTCTCAGGCTTCTATCAAGTCAACCGTCAAGATGGTCTTGGTGCAGAGTTTGTGGTCGCTACAGCGTCGGAACCACCCACTAAAAATGATTTTATCCTTGACCCTATATTGTTTTATCAAAATCAGCGCAATCCAAATATACATTCTGCACAATATTTGTCTGTCACTGCTACAGCACAGCCCCAAAATGCAGAAAGTGATATTGAAAATATCCTCAACGGAACAGCTACTTTTGAGATTGAGTTATTTAATCCATATACACAAAAGTACGTTGAAATTAATCAACAAAAATACATCCTCACCGCAAATTATTCCGTACCTTTTGCCTATTGGTTAGCTGAAAATAAATTAGGCTCAACAGGTTATTTAACCTTACTTGATCGAACGGAACGCTTACGGATGCCGCATGTCTATATGCTTGAACCGTATCAACCAAATAAGAAAATTATTATCCTCATTCATGGCTTAGCCAGCAGTCCTGAAACATGGATCAACTTGACCAATAACATTTTAGGTGACAAAGTCTTACGTGAAAACTTTCAAGTTTGGCAGGTATTCTATTCGACCAATATGCCCATTTTTGAAAGTCGCTATCAAATTCACGCCCTACTCAAACAAGCCTTTGCACAGGTTAAACCTAACTCTCGTTCAGCCAGTGATGCTGTGTTGATTGGACATAGTATGGGAGGCGTGATTAGTCGTTTATTGATCAGTGAGCAAGATATTTCGGAACAAGTGATTCCACTTTTAAACTATGAACAATACATTCGCTTGCAGCAGTATCCGATCATCAAAGACCGTTTTCAATTCCACTCAGACTTACCTATTGGACGTGCAGTATTTATTGCTGCACCTCACCGTGGCAGTGAACTCTCCGATCGCTGGTATATGGGGGTAGTGAAAAAAATGGTGAAGCTACCAATCACTTTTTTTAACCAAGTTGATATGCAGTTGAATGGCAGCTCTAGCACTAAAGGTATGGTGCAATCAGGACCAGATGACTTAAGTCCAAAGTCTCGTTTTATGACGTTGACCCATAACATCATGCCTGTTTCCACCATTCCCTATCATTCGATTATGGGTAACTACCGTCAGACCAATGATACACGTGAAATGAGTGATGGTATTGTGCCCTATTCGAGTTCACATTTAGACCATGCTGTATCTGAAAAAATTATTAAAGCGAAGCATTCAGTACATGAAGAAGCAGAGACCTTATTGGAGTTACGTCGTATTTTAAGACTGCACCTTGAACAAAACCCAAACAGATAATCAAATACTTTTAAGTTTTTGATATAATTATCTTATTTTAAAAAATATAGCCAAGCTTAAATAAGTAAATGCTTTAACACTTTTTGAATATTTTCGCTCTAGCAAGGAATACAGCACAATGCTTCCATTCCCCATTCAGCACCGACTGGCTGGTTTTTACTTCTTTTATTATTCTATTGTAGGCACATTCATGCCGTTTTGGAGTTTATATCTCGAAGATCAAGGCTTTAACTACAGTGAAATCGGTATTCTTTCATCCATTGCCATTATTACCCGTTTTTTTGCCCCGTTTATTTGGGGTTGGATTGCAGATAAATCAGGGAAACGGATGCTCTTAGTCCGAGTTGCTACATGGATGGAAGCTTGTATTTGGTTCATGATTTTTATCATTCCAAACTCCTTTCAAACCGTTGCTCTGCTCATGCTAATTTTTAGTTTTTTCCAAAATGCAATTTTAGCTCAATTTGAAGGTGTTACCCTATTTTGGCTCGGAGAACAACGGAGTGCATTATATGGAAAAGTCCGGAAATGGGGTTCTATTGGTTTTATAGTCGGTGTGTTTGGTATTGGTGCATTATTAGAAATAATTCCAATTTCTATGCTGCCCATTCTACTACTATGTATTTCTTTTTTGGCTTTTCTTTGGTCGTTTAGCATTCGTGAGCCAACCACAGCTCCCAATTCTCAAAAGCACCTTGAGCCACTCTTACCTATCTTAAAAAAGCCTGTCGTAGCCGCATTTTTTAGCATTGAATTTATTCTACTTTTTTCACATGCCCCATTTTATAGTTTCTATAGCAACTATTTAAAACAAACAGGCTATTCAACCACTGAAATTGGTTTTTTATGGTCAGTGGGCGTCATGGCTGAAATTATTATGTTTGCCGTTGCTCAGGTGTTTTTCAAACGTTTTTCATGGCGGCTCCTTGTTTCTGTTTGCCTCATTCTCACGGCGCTACGCTGGTTTTTGGTAGGTTCTTTTCCACAAATCTTCACGATTCAATTTTTAGCACAAACCATTCATGCCTTTAGTTTTGGTTTATTCCATTTGATTGCTATGCGCATCATTTTCCAAAATTTTAGTTTAGGCCAACAAGGCCGTGGACAGGCACTTTATAGCACCATGTGGGGCCTTGGCGTCGCATCAGGCAGTATTCTTGCAGGACATTATTGGAGCATTCTATCGGGCGAATATATTTTTATTTTGGCTGGTATTGCCGTCTTATTCGGGCTGTCTTTGGTAATCTTTCTGCCCAAAGAAGTACAAGCTTAAGCCGCTTTTTGAGCGACACTTATAGCTTGGGTAGTTAAACTAACATAGCCTTTCTATACGTGGATCTCACGATATCTATGAAACCATGGTTGAGTTTGTTCAAGTTGATTGGCCAATTGTAGTAGCAAGTCTTCATGAGCAAAAGGCGCAATAAACTGCGAACCAAGCGGTAGGTTATCAGCATTCCAATACAAAGGTACAGACATTGCGGGTAAGCCTGTAATATTTGCCAGTTGTGTAAAAGGCACCCAAAGCAGATTATCTTTTACAATTTTATCTACCAACTTCCCTTGAGCGAGCAAATGCACCTTACCGACTTTAAGTAGGCTTTTTAGAATCGGCTTTTGCCATAAAGGTGTGGAAACTTGTCCATTTTTGGGCGCGACTGAAGCAGTTGCAGGAGTTAAATAAAGATCATAATGGTCAAAGAATTGGTTCATTCGAGTCACATATATTCCCCAATGATTCAGGTTATGAATATATTCTAAGGCTGTTGTTTTCGCACCAAAGGCAGCCAGAGTTAAAGAATCCAACTCGAAATCGCCTGCTGTTGTTGGGACTTGTTGTTTGATCTGCTCTAACATATACGAAAATTGACTGAACCATGTCGTGATAAAGTCGCGGGCCAATGCCATACCATCAATTTCAGGTTGTGCTTCAACTACTGTATGCCCTAATGACTCCAACAAATGTGCAGTATGTTGTAATAATTCAGCAGGATGGACTTGTTTTTGTGCAACTAACTCAGCCAATCCTAAAGCATCGTATTGCAGGTATTCAGAAAAAATCATTGTGATCCAAATATATAATTCTTATTGTTATCTAGTTTTACCTGCTTTTAGATTAAGAGGCAATACGTACTTGGTTCCGCCCTAATGTTTTCGCTTGGTAAAGCGCCCGATCTGCCTGATTTAGAATACTCTGTAGACTATTTTGCGTTGGTAGCACCTGATGTACTACGCCTAAGCTCACGGTCATATTTAAAACTGCATGCGCCACTTGAGTCTTGGACAACGCTACGGCACGACAAATACGCTCTGCAATCATTTCTGCTTCAACTAAGTTCGTATTCTTCAACACCACAACAAACTCTTCTCCCCCCATACGTGCAAATAGATCTTGTTCACGCAAATTACTTTTGACCGTGGCTGCAAAGCTTTGTAGCAAAACATCTCCTATATAATGTCCATATTGATCATTCATTTTTTTAAAATGATCAATATCAAGCATAATAATCGTAAGCGATTTGAATTGATTTTGTTTTAGTAGATTCTCAGTTTCTGTAAAGAAAAAACGACGATTAGCCACATGAGTTAAAGGATCATGATTGGCAAGATATAAGACTTCCTTATATAAAGCATGCCGATTTCGGCTTACGATACATAATAGCAAAGGCGCAATCATCAGCATGCATAGACCAATTCGTACGGACATTGACGTTGCCAAAAAATTATCTGCAGTTCGTGAAATATAATAGGTTGTTAAACTATGATATAGCACCAAGCAGACCGTACTATTAATTACACTGACGTAAAATAAATTATAACTCAAGGCCGCCCAAATCAACCCTGCTAAAGGAAAAAGCAAAGCGCCTGGACCAAAGAAAATATGTGTACAAGCCACAGAAACAATAACAGAAAATAGTGGCAATAAATCTATAAACTTTGTCTCACACTGCCTCCGATTTTTCCAAATATTGGTGAACTTTTTCCCAGTCGGGAACGTAAGCATCAATGGTAAAATGGAGATACAATTTAAGACTTCACCCGTCCACCAAATATAAAACTCAGACCAAGAGTCATCTGCCGTCATAAATGTATGTGGCATATGTGGAACAACGGTCACAGCAAAAATCGCACTAAAGAAACAGCCAATAAATATACAGACTAAAAATAAATAGAGAAAATTTAATCCTTTATTATCAGAACGATAATCTATTTGTAAATATTGAATAAAAAACAGAGAGACACTGACTGTAATAAAATTGGCAACAGTTAATGCTAAAGTTAGTTCAAAATGGTTTCCCGTTACCAAGTCCGCAGACATATAACCAATAAAAGCGCCTATCCATCCCCCCAGATTTCTTAACTGAGGAAATCTTAAAAACAAGCCGATGAGTACAGCATTGGCGGGCCAAAAATAAGCAAAATATGCAATCGGTCGTGTCAGTATTCCAAGCAAACAACAGACAAAAATGACCAAAGCAATCAATGCACATGCGCGGCCATGTTGTTTAAAGTTAAATGGTACTTCTGTTAGCTTTCCTGCGTACAAAATATTCCCTCATGTTTACATGAGTTTAGCAACATCATGTTTTTTTATTGTCCTTTAGACTTCAAATACTCATTGAATAGAAGTCATTTTGCATTGACAATATTTACTAAACAAACTGTATAGATTGTTAGGTGGCGTTTCAATATTATTTTTTATTTATGCTCTAAATTTATATCATTTGTAAAAAAAAGTTGCCCATTTAAAAAAGCCTCCAAATCAGGAGGCTTTTCTATAGTGAGCTTATTTTGCTTCAGAAGCAGCTACTGGCACTGACGCACCTGCCTCCTCAGACTCTAAAGGTGCAGCATCAATCATGTCAGGGCTCACCTCAATATTGGTTACTGGTGTTTCGGTTGCTGAACTTTCCACTGCTGTTTGTTCAGCTTCTTGTTTTTTATCGCTACATGCCGCAAGTGAAATCATCGTTGCAGAAGCCAAAATCACCAAAGCCATTTTCATGTTAATCATTATTCACCTTCGAATTAGTCATCAATTACCTGAAACCATACTACGTATTTTTGATGCAGTTTAAAGTATTAGTTTGTGAGCAATCTTTTGAAATTAAGGCAGAATTATAACATCATTAAGTCAAAATGATAAAAACAAGTCCGACTTGAGTTTGTTTTTATCATTTCTCATATAACCCAATACAACCTTTGGCTTAAACAGGATAAGCTGTGGCAACCTCTTGGCTAATCATGGCTGCTGTCGCAGCAGATAGCGTCCAGCCTAAATGCCCATGTCCTGTATTAAAGAACACACGCTCTAATTTTCCACGGCGTACCACTGGCATCATATTCGGCATCATCGGTCGAAGGCCCGCCCAAGGTACCGCATGCTCTGTCGAGACTTTAAAATTACGATTAGTCCAGTCCACCAAAGGCTGAATACGATCCGCTCGAATATCACGGTTATAGCCATTAAACTCAGCTGTTCCCGCTACACGGAATCTGTCTTTACCTAAACGTGAAGTGACGATTTTTGCACTTTCATCCAGCAAGCTTACCCATGGTGCATTTTGCTGACTCTCTTCGTCATTCAACATAACGGTAATCGAATAACCCTTCACTGGATAGACATTGACACGTTCTTGGACTAACTCTGCCAGTTGGTAACTGCCTACACCAGCACAAACCACAACAGCATCGGCAGCCAAAATCTCAACATCATTCGGTGCCAATTCTACATTTTCAGAACTCGGTTGTAATTTCACCTCAACACCCGTCGATAGATGTTGAATATCCGTTACATCCATCCCAAAACGGTATTTTACACCTAATCTTTGGGTGACTTCTGCCAAACCTGTGGTGTACTTATGAATATCACCCGTGGCATCACCTTCACAGTAGAATCCTGCATAATAGTCACCAGTCAGGGTCGGCTCAATTTGCTTAATTTCTTCATTGCTTACACCGCAACGTTCAAGCCCACCTTTATTCAACATATCATTGACGCGAATAGCAACGTCATAGTCTTGTTTATTATGATAAAAATGTAAAATTCCACGCTTCTCTAAGTTAAAGTCAATTGACTCTTTTTCAGCAACTTCAAATAAGCGCTGACGAGCCAATAGAGCTAAGCGGACCGTTTCGTGGGTATTGGTCTCATAATGTTTAATATTGCCTAGAAATTCCATCAACCATGCATATTTATGTACACTAAAAGATGGATTCAGCAACAACGGCGCAGATTTTTGAGACATCCATTTCATGCCTTTCAGCACTGTCGATTTTTGGTTCCAAACTTCAGCATTGCATGCAGACAGTTGTCCACCATTTGCAAAAGAAGTTTCCATGGCTGGAAATAGATGACGGTCAACAACGGTCACTTGATAGCCAAGTAAACTTAATTCATACGCAGTTGTGACGCCTGTAATTCCAGCACCAATGACAACGACATGACACATAGACACCTCCTTTTTATTGTTTGATGTCAAACCCCATCTGTCATGTGTACCTGAGAGCTTCGATCTAAAACTTCCCATGAAGCTTTAAACCATCCCCTTCGGTGAGTGATTGAACACTTCTCTCCAGAGTTTTTTCATTATTACAGTCCTTTTGCCTGAGAGTTTCCGGGGTCGTTGCTCCTTCGGCGAATGCAGAACATTTCTCTCCTGCAATAATGCTTATTATTCTATGAGCAATTTATATACCATGTAATCATGAAATTTAAAACTACTCTCAAAGTATTATATTGTCGTTTATTACGATCCACATTGATCCAATATGATAATGAACTTTGCACTATAATGGATAAATTCCTGCTTTATGCTCCAAAATATGACTCTTCCAAATGCTCAATTTTCAGACTATAAAACAGTTATTCAACAGCATAGTCTTCAGAAATTATTCAGCTCTAATTTACTTCGAATAACTACATTTGATTCACTCCAGAGCTTTTATGCACCTTTTGATACCATCAATCCTCATGCCAAAATCGTGCTCGTGGGGATAGCGCCAGGACAACTACAATGGCGAAATGCTGTGACAGCTTGTAAGGATGCACTACAACAAGGTTATTCTGATAGTGAAGCACTTAGTATTGCCAAAGCAACTGGTGCATTTAGTGGTCCACTTCGGCAAAACCTGATTAAAATTTTGGATCATGTTGGTTTGCATGAAAAACTTCGCATTGAAACGACCGCTGAGCTTTTTTTACAGCAACAGCATTTGGTACAACACAGCTCACTACTCAGGCAGTGCATATTGAATAATGGCAAGAATTACACAGGAACATCACCGAATATGCTTAGAAATGCTTTTTTGAGACAGCATGTAGAGCACTATTTTATTCCCCAAATTCAAAATCTACCCGATGCGTTGTATATCCCTTTGGGCCAAAGTGTGATTGAAATTTTACATTATTTATCTAGCTTAGGCTATTTAAGCCGAAACCAAATTTTAGATGGTTTTCCCCATCCTTCTGGCGCAAATGCAGAAAGGATTCAATACTTTTTAAACTTAAAAACCAAGGATCAACTGTCCAACAAAACTAATCCTGAGAAAATTGATCAAGCGAAACAACAGTTAATTGAAAAATTAGAAAGACTCGAACTCTAAATTTGCTTACTCAGTAAGACCAAATGAAGGTTAATCAAAGGTTGTCCTACATTGGCATCCAATGGGTAAGATTCCGTCTTATGAGTATCGTGATAACCATGACGTGCATAATATGCTAACAATTCTTTTCTTACATTTAAGACCGACATGTTTAACCTAACAATATGTTGCTTTTGTTTAGCAAAAACTTCTGCAAAATTGAGTAATTTCTTTCCATAACCTGAATTTTGATGCATAGGTAAAATTGCAAAACTTCCAATTTCAATAGAGTCAACATCTTCGGTTAAGCCAATGCACCCCAAAATTTGACCATCCGCTTCTAAAACAAAGAGCTTAAAATTTTCTTTTTGTAGTTCGATTTTTAACTGCTTTGAAGATATACGATCTCCAGCAACAACATTAAATTCATGTGTCCAACCTTGGTTGGTACGATAGGCAATATTGATGACATCTACAACGTTTTCAATATCATTTAATTTTACCAAACGAATTATATTGTCTTTCATATTCAAATAAAAAAGTCAGACCGAAGTCTGACTTTAATATGTACTTTCTTAAATAGGAAGAAAATTCTCTAGCATTCAATCGGCGCAAATGGGGCAACAACATCTGCATTTTGAGCACGATGGCGCATAAAGTGATCCATTAAAACAATCGCAAGCATTGCCTCTGCAATCGGAGCCGCACGTACACCCACACAAGGGTCATGACGACCTTTGGTTAATACGTCAGTATCTTCACGATTAATATTGATCGTTTTACCTGGTGTAGTAATAGATGCTGTTGGTTTAAGCGCAATTGCAACACGAATGGTTTGACCACTCGAAATACCACCCAAAATGCCACCGGCATGGTTCGCGAGGAAGCCATCTGTGGTTAACTCATCTCGGCTCTCATGTCCGAACTGACCAGCAACGGCAAAACCATCACCAATCTCAACCCCTTTGACAGCATTAATGGACATCATGGCATGGGCAATGTCAGCATCTAGACGGTCAAAAACAGGCTCACCCCAACCTACAGGTACTTTTTCAGCCAAAATTTCAAGCTTTGCGCCACAACTGGTACCTTGTTCACGCAATGAAGTCACCAATGCTTCAAAACGCGGTAGGGCATCGACATCACCGCAGAAAAAAGGATTATTGGGTACTTCATTCCAATCCAATTTTTCAGCAACTTCAGTTCCAATTTGGGTCACATGACCACGAATTAAAACACCAAACTTTTCGGCCAAATATTTTTTCGCAATCGCGCCCGCAGCCACACGCATAGCCGTTTCACGCGCACTCGAACGACCACCGCCACGGTAATCACGGAAACCGTACTTTTGTGTATAAGTATAGTCTGCATGTCCCGGACGGAAGCTTTGTGCAATGTTACCGTAATCTTTGGATTTTTGATCGGTGTTACGGATCAATAAACCAATTGGTGTACCTGTTGTTTTACCTTCAAACACACCTGAAATAATTTCAACTTCATCAGGTTCTTTGCGCTGCGTGGCAAATTTCGAGGTGCCCGGCTTACGACGGTCTAAATCTTTTTGCAAATCGTCTGCTGTAAGCTCAAGACCCGGTGGAACACCATCCACAATCGCCATTAAGCCTACACCATGAGATTCACCACAAGTCGTTACACGGAAGAGTTGCCCTATACTATTACCTGCCATGTCCAACGACTCCTTTTATGCTTGAACAGATTGAATGAATAAATCACGGAATTGACGGCACTGAGCTGCAGTCAATGCAAAGATTCCTGTACCGCCTTTTTTGAACTGTAACCAGTAAAAATCAACGGTATTAAAGTTTTGGCGCATTGCCCATTCAGAATTACCCACTTCAATCACGATGAGACCATCTTCAGTTAAGTAATCTGGTGCTTGAGCTAACATTTTACGAACCAAATCTAAGCCATCTTGACCTGCTGCCAGTGCCAATTCTGGTTCATGGTGAAATTCTTCTGGTAAGTCTGCCATGTCTTCAGCATCCACATAAGGTGGGTTCGACACGATGAGATCATATTGATTTTCAGCAGGAATTTTGGCAAACAAGTCAGACTCAAGTAAAGCCACTTGATACTGTTTGTCGTGGTGTTCTGAGTTAATTTGAGCCACTTCTAAAGCTTCTTTAGAAATATCAGTTGCATCCACTTCAGCATCTGGGTAGGCATAAGCTAAAGCAATCGCGATACAACCTGAACCCGTACACATATCTAAAATACGTTGTGGTGTTTTTGGATTTGGATTTTCTGGCAAGTTATTGACTGCCTCACCCATTTGACCATTTTCACCTAAGCAATAAGGTGCAAAACGGTTTTGAATCAATTCTGCAATCGGTGAACGTGGAATCAGTACGCGTTCATCGACATAATATGGTTTGCCATCAAAATATGCCAAATTAAGCAAATACGAAGTCGGTACTTTTTCATTAATTCGACGTTCTAATAAACTTAAAACTTCTGCTTTTTCACTTGGTAGTAACTTTGAATCTAAGATTTCAGCATCCGCATTCCAATCTAAAGATAAAGTCTGTAACACCAACGTTGAGCTTTCAGCAAAATAGTCTTCTGTACCTTGACCTAAATGTGCATCGTATTGACGTAATGCTGTCACTCCAAAACGGATAAAATCACGAATTGTACTTAAGTTTTCAGCGGCTTCCTGTATATGTTCAGGGCTAATAGTCGGGCGATCCACTAAAGGCGTCTCCAAGGTCATTGTAAAAACGCCTTATGATACCCTGTTTTTCTATGATTTATAATGTTTTGATGCACAGCAAACACATTTTCATACGCTTTGCACTTATTTGCTTATACTGCCTGTACGTGCTTCGTACATATCTGCACGGGTTTGTGTCATTTGCATCAGACATGAAATCCGCTGAACTTCAGTCTTTTCATTTTTCACAATGGGTTTGTTATTACAAATTTGATCACGCTGCTCAAGCCATTGCTGATGAGATTGTTTAACCAAAGCTTGCTCATTAGTAGGGGTTTTGTCTAAATATATTTTGAACACTTTTTTTAAGCGTTTTTTTTGTACTTTATATTCTTTACTCATGCATGTATCAATCTCACTCAATACATTACCCGTTTGTTTCATACATATTTCATATTCTTTACTTGGACCCATCGCAAAGGCTGAACCACCGCACAATCCCATTACAAGGAGTAGACCTAATATCTGTTTCAATTCCATTCCCCAAAACAAATGTTCTTTAATCATTTTTTAATCTAATCATTCACAACATCTACGCGTTGCAACGCTTTAATATAACATCCTATTTTGTATGAACATACTAAACACTTATAAAATTTCCACATCCTTACTTTTACATGAAGTCACAGGCTTTACATTGAAATCAGATCAAATGGCTTTATTATGAAATGAATTATTTTGCTGATTACGTCCCAACCTATGAGTTATAAACACAATAATCTAATGGCGATGCGTGAGCGTTATTGGAATGACACTGAAAATAACCACGTCGACATTGAAAAAGCTTTTTTTCAAAACCTACTACAACAACAAGGTATCTTTGACTGCGCGACCGTTGAAGATGCAAAATATTTCTTTTTTAGTCTACCAAGCATCATTATTGTTAAAGGTTATGCACACGGTTTTATGCACCAACCTGTGCAAGAAATGATTCTACAACACATTCAAACGCATAAAAATGAACTGATTCAGAAGAACAAACTTAAAATCCAATTTCGCATGTAAAACCTCAGGTTGAGCTATTTTTAAGTACTTATCTGACACTTATAAGCTTTTTTAACTCGCTATTCAGCAAGTTGAACTTTTTTAATACGTGAATACACGATATTATCCGTTACAATCTTAAGTGCTGCCCTTGCTGATGAAAGGATTTTACTGAATTATGTCAGATCACAACGATAAGCTTAAACAACTGAAAACCTCCTCTATGGATCGTCGTTTATCGATTGCCAAAGCTTCGTTGCTTGCTGGAACACGTTGGGCAGCTTCTAGCGCAACGTCTATGTTTTCTAGTGAAGAAGAAAAAGAAAAAAAACGCAAAAAAGCCATGAAAGAACAAGCCGATTATTTGGTATCTGAAATTGGCAAGCTTAAAGGTTCCATCGTCAAAATTGGCCAAATGATGGCGCTATATGGTGAACATTTTTTACCAGAAGAAATCACACAAGCGTTAAATACTCTAAACAATCAAACAGTCGCTTTAGCATGGCCTGCGATTAAACAGCAATTACACAGCCAATTGGGTTCTAAACTGGATGATTTAACCATCGACCACGAACCTTTAGGCACTGCATCACTTGCACAAGTGCACCGCGCAACACGTAAGTCTGATGGTTTAGAGGTGGTATTAAAAATTCAATACCCAGGCGTTGCTGAAGCCATTGACTCAGACATGAGCCTATTCAAAAATATGCTTAAACTGACACGCATGGTGCCGCAAACACGTGAGTTCGATCAATGGTTCGACGAAGTCCGTGAAATGATGCACCGTGAAGTGAATTATAAAATTGAGGCTGCAACTACACGCCGCTTTGCTGCTCGCTTAAAAGAAGACCCACGCTACATCGTGCCACAAATTATTGATGACTATTGCACAGACCAAGTGTTATGCATGACCTTTGAACGTGGTGTGCCGATTAACAGCCCCGTCATGCTGTCTCTACCGCAAGAACGTCGCAACAAACTTGGTGAAGCATCACTTGAAATTGCGGTACGCGAGATTTTTGAATGGGGTGAAATGCAGACCGATCCGAACTTTGGTAACTATCTGGTTCGCTTAGGTAATGGCAATGACATCTTGGATAAAATCGTTCTGCTTGACTTTGGTGCAATTCGACAGTTTGATGAACACTTACTCGGTGTTGCACGCAAGCTCATTCATGCTGGATTTAACCACAATAGTGAAGAAATGGTTCAAGCAATGACAGGCTATGAATTTTTCGACTCTATCCCTCAAAGCATTAAACCGGATATGGCTAAAGTCTTTTTACTTGCAACTGAAGCATTCAGCAGTCCTAGTAACAATCCTGACTTACCTACTGGTGTTATGGATGAACACTTTGCTTATGACTGGAAAGCTAGCCAACTTCATAGCCGTGTCATGCAACAAGCGTCTAAGTCGATGGCGTCTCGCTATTTCAGTGTTCCACCCAAAGAATTTATGTTTATCAGCCGTAAATTCATCGGTGCTTATACCTTTATGACAGTGATTGAAGCGAAAACCAATGTTCGCGCAATGGTTGAAAAGTTCATCTAAAAGCTGCATGACCAAAATGACGCAATGTCATTTTGGTCAATTAGTCAATAAATTTAATTTCCAACGATTTAATAAAAAAGTTTAAAAACAAATCATTAGAAGAATTTAAAACACACCATCTACCGTTTATCTTTGACAATACATCATGTCAGCGATGACATAGTCATTCATGTTCCGCTATGTCAGCATAAAAATACAGAATAATTCTGCTGGATGAAAATAATGACAAATATGGTAAATAAAGCGCAGGGATTTGGCTTATCACTGATCACAAAGATGGCAAGTAGCGACGTACTTGACCAATTAAAACTTAGAAAGTTTGTAGAAAAATCACTTTATCAAGGCTCAAAAGCAAGCTTTAAAACCCTATCAAAAACACAAAAAGCTTTTAAAGCCAATACAGATCTGCATAAACAGCGGCTCAACAATCAAGAAAAATCATTGTTTGATCTGAACTATTCAGAAGATCAGCAAATGACCATCGACACCATGTCTCAATTCGCTGCAGATGTACTTTACCCATTAGCCGCCAGTGCCGATCAAAATGAAACTTTTCCAACAGAACTTTGGCAATATATCGAAGACCTAGGTCTAAACTTTTATGCTTTGCCTGAAGCACTCGGCGGTATTGCATCTGAAAAAAATATTCTGAGTAATATACTTATTGCGGAGCATTTGGCCAAAGGTGATTTTAGTTTAGCTGCGGGTATGCTCTCTACCTTTAGTGTGATTAATGCCATTACACAATGGGGTTCTGAGCAAGTACAAGCTTTATATTTGAACAGTTTTGCGCAAGACGTTAGCATTCGCGCTAGCTTTGCAATTCAAGAAGCTACGCCTGCTTTTAATCCTTACCAGTTAAAAACCAAAGCCATTTCATGTGATGGCCAGTATCTTATTCAAGGCGAAAAGACACTGGTGCTATTGGCTGAAAGTGCAGATATTTTCCTTGTCAGTGCCGAACTTAATGGTCAAGCTGAAGTTTTTATTCTCAGACGCGATGAAAGTATTCAGTTTAAAAAATCTCCCGCTATGGGGCTCAAAGCCACCGAAACAGCAACTTTAATTTTTAATCAAACCCCTGCTTTACGCTTAGGTGATGAAGACTTCAACTACACTGCTTTTTTAGACCTCGGCAATTTAATGTGGTGTGCAATGGCGGTCGGCACATGTGAAGCAGTCAAAAAATATTGTATTGAATATGCCAATGAACGCACCGCCTTTGGTGAACCCATTTCTCACCGTCAAAGTGTTGCTTTTATGATTGCCGATATGGCCATCGAAATTGATGCCATGCGTATGCTTATCCTAAATGCAGCAAGTCTAGCTGAATCTGGGCAGACATTTCACCGTGAAGCCTATTTAGCACGTTTACTTTGCGCCGAAAAAGCCATGAAAATTGGCACTGATGGTGTACAGATTTTAGGTGGGCACGGATTCACCAAAGAACACCCTGTCGAACGTTGGTATCGTGATTTACGTGCAACAGCAATTGTTCACTCTGGTCTACATGCATAATAAAAAGGAAAACTGGCATGAATTTACAAAATCCTAAGAAATTTAAATTGCTGATTGACCAAGCCCACCAAGTTGCAATCAATGTACTTCGCCCTATCTCCCGAAAATACGATAAAGCTGAACATAGCTATCCTAAAGAACTGGATATGTTGGCATCCTTAGTCGATGGTATGAATGAAGGTGGTGAAGGTATGAACGCAGGGGCCGCTGTTGGTAAGCGGGGTACCAATGAACAAGGCAATAAAAATGGTGTCAATCTCTCCACCGCATTAAGTGTCATTGAAATGTGCTATGGAGATACCGCTTTACTTCTATCAATGCCCCGTCAAGGGCTGGGAAATTCAGCAATAGCCGCTGTTGCCAATGAAGAGCAGTTGGAGCGCTTCAAAAACACATGGGCGGCCATGGCAATCACTGAACCAAACTGTGGCTCGGACTCAGCGGCTATTCGCACCACAGCAACAAAAGATGGCGATGATTACATCTTAAATGGTGAAAAGATTTTCGTGACTTCTGGTGATCGTGCCGATGCCATCGTTGTTTGGGCAACACTGGATAAAAAGTTAGGGCGTTCAGCGATCAAGTCTTTTGTGATTCCTAAAGGAACTGCTGGCATGACAGTGGAACGTTTAGAACATAAGCTAGGAATCAAAGCCTCTGATACCGCAGTTATTCGTTTAATCGACTGCCGCGTATCTGCAAGCAATTTACTTGGCAATGCTGAAATAGATGCTACTAAAGGCTTTGCTGGTGTGATGGAAACTTTTGATAATACCCGTCCACTCGTTGCAGCAATGGCTATAGGCTGTGCCAAGGCCTCACTAGAACGCATTAAAGAGATTTTTAGCGATTATTTAGATCCTCAATACATAACGCCATACTTACAGACGACTCATATTGAGAGTCAAATTTATCGTATGGAAGCCGAATGGGAAGCGGCACGTTTACTGACCTTAAAAGCCGCATGGATGGCAGATAACAAAAAACCGAACTCAAAAGAAGCCTCTATCTCAAAAGCTAAAGCTGGCCGGATCTGTAATGAAATTACACTCAAGTGCGTCGAACTTGCAGCAACAGTCGGCTATAACGAAGATGAGCTTTTAGAAAAATGGGCAAGAGATTCTAAAATTCTAGATATTTTTGAAGGAACTCAGCAAATTCAGCAACTCATTATCGCGCGCCGTGAACTAGGCAAGTCATCCAGCGAATTAAAATAATTCAATATTAATAAGGCGATAACTAAAACTATCGCCTTTCATCCAAAAGCGTTTAGCTAAAATATTAGCTCATCTAAAGTTGTCCCCCCATAGACACAAATGAACTGACATTATGATTACTTAGGCTATTTAGATACAATCTATTTGTATCTATCTTTCATGTCATGGAATCATGTTAAGAGCATTAGAAATCAGCGTGCTTGCCTAACATCGAAAATATTGCTTAAATAAAAGGCAAATTTAACAAATCCATAAAAGAGCATCTCTCACACTGGGTTGACTGTGCTTTACCTGATGAATATGATCATTTCAAATGCTAAAACCAACGGATATGCAGCTTGTTGAATTTTCAAAGATCCCTCCCCACATCTCAAATTAGAACCAAATCTGTTTTAATTTTAACAACAGCTTTAATATTTACAGGCTGTTCATCGCTCGGTGGTGGTTCTGTTGAAAAGCGTTCAGCAAAATTAGCCAATGGTATTCAAAAGGCATATGCTGTTGAAGCAACTACAGCACAGCGTGTTGCGCCAATCATTGTGCAAAGTGCTGATCGTTATAATGTCGATCCATTGTTAATTGCGGCTGTTATAAGACAAGAGTCTAGTTACCGTAATTATGCTATTTCCCCTGCTGGTGCTATTGGCTTAACACAAGTTATCCCACGCTATTGGCAACAAACTTGCCCTGGCGATTTATTTGAGGAAGTTAATAATATTAATTGTGGCACGTACATTCTCTCTAACTATAACCAAAAAGCAGAAAGTTGGCCCAAAGCTTTGGCTTATTATAATGTCGGTCCAACAGGCTACCATTCAAGCTGGAAGATGAAACGCCAAGGAAAAAAATATGCTAAACAAGTGAAAGAGCATCAAAAAAGCCTAAAAGGAGCCTTATAAGTTTTTCAAACATTGATCTTTGAATTGAGACACATGGAAATTCATTAACTTTAACTTTTGAATAATCCTTTTAGATCATGCATGAATATAAATTTTTTATACTATATGGTTTCTGATCTCTTCTTCTTTCCTCTATATTTCACTAACCACATAATAAAAAAAGCCCCCTAACTTAATCGTTAGGGGGCTTTTGAATAATGAGCTGGCGATGACTTACTCTCACATGGCAAACGCCACACTACCATCAGCGCTAAGAGGT
>NZ_JBIQOD010000006.1:0-174752 GCF_044130335.1 Acinetobacter halobius | reverse complement strand
ACCTTGAGGCACCAGTTCCAATTCGATTTTGCCTGCACGATAGAGTTCATCAAAGACCCAAGAGTCGGACTGACGCGGGAACGAACAAATGACTTTTTTCACAGCACCCGCTTTGAGTAGCTTGGCTAAACCATAGTCGCCATTGCCAGCATTGTTACTGACGATGGTGAGGTCTTTAATGCCGAGTTGAATCAAGCCATCAATCAGTTCAGCAGGTTGTCCTGCTGTGCCAAAACCACCAATCATGATGGTTGAGCCGTCGGTGATTTGGGAGAGCACTTCCGCGAGGGATGCCGCACTTTTATCTATCATTAGATAACTCCATTGTGCATCATGCAAATTTGAAAAGGCGCGGAAAACTAACCTATACTCATGGGTTACTTTATTTTCGACAAGATTCCCTAGTCTTTTAGTTAGATTTCCTTATCTGCTCATTTTTTATAATTTAGTGATTTTCGACTAGATAGTGAGCACAGGTTTTGTTCGATCATCGAACAATTTATATATATATCGAACAAAACCTGATTATTTCACTCTGATTTCACGCTATAGTAAAAATAGACAAAGGATAAAAATGGATAGGGATACCGAAATGCATGAAGAAAAAGAACGAATAGAAAAGCGAATACATAATCACAATAATAAGAAAACCATTCGACATGAAGACTTTGTTGCAGGGATCAGTAAAGGTATGGCTATTCTCGACAGCTTTGGTACTGACCGACATCGTTTAAATATCACTATGGCAGCGGAACGCACAGGCATGACCCGTGCCGCAGCACGACGCCATTTACTCACTCTTGAATATTTAGGCTATTTAGAATCTGATGGTCATTATTTTTATTTAACCCCTAAAATTCTCAAATTTTCAGGCGCTTATTTAGGTGGAGCACAACTTCCCAAAATTTCTCAACCTCTACTGAACCTGCTGACCAATCAAACCTCACTCATTTTTTCCGTGATGGTTTTAGACGGCTATGAAGCCATTACTATTGCACGTAGCGCCGCACATCAACAAACAGATCGTGTCAATCCTTATGGCCTACATTTGGGCAATCGTCTACCTGCACATGCCACATCAGCAGGTAAAATTTTATTGGCCTATCTCGACGATCAGGAACAGTGTGAATGGCTGAATCAGTATCCGCTACAACGCCTCACCAAATACACCCATACCAATAATGAAACGTTTCTGGCCTTATTGCATGAAATTCGAGAGCAAGGTTGGTGTTATTCATGTGAAGAACATGAATTGGGCGTACATGCACTTGCCGTTCCGATTTATGGGCAACAGTTAAAAGTCGTTGCAGCCTTAAATATTGTTTCCCCTACCATGCGAACAACCAAAGAATATTTGATTCAACACATACTGCCTTTGCTACAAGAAACTGCGCGCGAACTACGTAATATTCTTTGATGCTCAAAAAAAAATAACGGCACTTGTCACTCACAGACCTGTGATTCAGTTGAGATGAACTCGAACAGATTTCAGTAAATGACCTCTTTAGCCTTAGCTTACATTTAAGGATTTACGTATAAACTCAAAATCGTTCTATAGGTCTGAGCATTCGGTCGAAACTTTTCAGACTGTTCAGGTGAGGTCATAGTCACAAGGTATTGCCCGACCGCTGGAAAAAGCAAAGTAACCTCACCTGAACCATTGGTCTGCAACTGAGTCACTTTTTCAGCCTCTCCCAATGTGGTGATTTGCTTTTCTAGTGTTACATGAAAACCTGACGCAGGTTTATTTCCCAAGTTTAATTTTATTGTGAATGGTTTTTTTAATGAAATTTGATTTGGATGACTTGAAAAGACCAAACTTAAACCTTGTTGGGTATACTCTTGCTTCAGCTCACTCTGCTGTTGCTTAGAAAAATAACTCAGCAACTGATCAAAACGTTGCACAGTAAACTGCTGGCTTTTCGCTTGTACTTCACTTGGGGTAACAAAATGACGTTCAGTCAGTGGTGATAAACCTTCAGTTTTTGCATCTAATACCCGCAACCAACGTTGGCCAACTTTTGCATATTTAAGCTCACCTGTTCGGAGCCCTGTAACTGTATAAGTTCCTGCTTGATCCGTTTTCACATCAGCCAAACTTAAAACTTTACTATGACTCAATGTTAATTCTTGAGTTTCACCCTTTGGTGTAAGCACTTTAAAATTAAAGCCTTTAATGGCTACTTCCGAGTCAAAAGCTTGCTCTGCAAATCCTGCCAAAACTGCAGTGTTGCCACCTTCTACCACATAACTGCTTGGCGCAACAAAAGGTGCATGTGCCCAACTATTTACGACCAAGATACTCAGTAAGCAAGTCAAACCTATTTTTTTCATTGTTGAATATTCCATTGATGTATCGTTGTCCATCGTCAACCTAATTAGTTTTACCTTTAAGCCACCCATAAATGACTTAAAGGTATGGCTGGTTTATTGGGCTGAGGCTTGCCCTACTTTTTTCGCATACTGTTTAATATCGTTTGCTTGAATGGTGGTTTTACCTTTTGCAATCGCTTTGAATTGCTGTCCAGCAATCTCCTGCATTTGAGTCGTACCCGTCGCTAAATTACGGTCAAAACGCTGCATAAACTCATCGACATATTCTTGTTCAGTCACGATCAAATCTTGATTGCTGTCCGTCTCAAAAAATTGTTTATCGCGTGCGGTTAGATAGTCGCCTAAAGTTACATAATTTTTACCCTGTCCATATTGCGCGATAAACTCAGCCACATTGCTTGGCATCGGCATCGAAATAGGTAACTTGGCACGAAAACCATCATGTGTTCCTATACTTCCTCCTGCCAACTGAGCATCTTCTGCATTAATCAAACCGTCTTGATTCAGATCAAAGCCATCAAAAGTCTTTTCACCAGAGGCTTGGAACTCTTTTAACGTTAACTTTTGATCTTTGCTTTTATCTAAAATACCGTAACGAACATGTGCCTGTTTTAAAGACATTTCACGGCGTTGCTTGAGTACGGGGTCTAAACGTGTCTGTTCAAATTGGGCAAACTGTTCAGCTGTCACCTTTTTATTATTGCTAAAAAGTGCAGCATAATCTTGTATATATTGTTGTGTCACTACGGAAGCATTGGGTTGCTTATTTTCTGGATGATAGAGCGCATGAATAGCATAAGCTTGTTGATATACATCTGTTTGCGCTGTTTTATCTGCTGCTAAAATACTCACTGAAGCGCTGAGCATCGTGATACCCATTACCCATGTAGACATGATTTTCATGATGATTTCATTTCCTGAAAGTTAAGTTTGCTGGATGGAATACCTGTTCTATCTAGCTTTGAAATTTAGTATTTAAATTCAACACTTGCGACAATATTTCGACCTGATTCGGCTGCGCGATCTATTAAACTGGCTTGATTCGTTCCTGTGATGGTGCCAACTGCGGAGTAATCCCAATAGGTCTTATCAAAGATGTTGTTAAAAGCTACATTCACTTTGGTGAACTTATTGATATTCCAGTAAGCAGATAAGTCAAAAATGGTGTAGCCAGCAACACGTTGGTACGCAACATCATCTTGATAAGTCGTGACATCTTTGGACGCAATTTTGTCCCCGACTGCTGTTGCAGTTAGACCTAAACCAAAGACTTTATTGGGGTTATCATAAGCAAAAGTTAAACTTCCCTTTTCAGGTTGAACCGAGTTCACACCAGTTTTCAAACCATCTTTATTTTTTGCAGTTCCCTTCGTTTTTCCGGCTACTAATGCCAAACTAAATCCATCTGAGTTTGAAATAAATTGGCCTAGATCTATGCGCGTAGACAGCTCACCACCCCAAATTGTGGCATTGGCTAAGTTTTCTGCACGGTAATAACCATTAGTATACTGTGCTGTATAGCCATAATTATAATAATCAATAAAGTCGCTATACTTCGTATAAAAGCCTGTGATATCAAACTTTATACCGTCAATTGAAGTATTTCTCAGTCCAATTTCAAACGCATCACTGGTTTCTTTATCTAAGTTTGAATTACCAATCACGATATAGCTTGGATTAGCTGCCGTGGTTTGATAAATCCCGCCCATCTCTGTTGGCGAAGGAATACGTGTACCGCGGGTGTATTTAAAATAGCTATAGTTTTCTGGATTAAACTGATAACCTGCTGAAAAACCAGGTGAAACATAACTAAAATCACGATCTTGCACATCACTATATGCAGAAGAGTCCGGGCGATACTCTTGTCGTTCAAGGCGAACTGATGGTGTTAAAGTTAAATCACGCCCTAAGAGGTCTAAACGGATCTCATCAGAGAGGTAAGCAGAATAACGTTTGAGCTCAGAATCAAGTAAATAACCGTTTTGATAGAGTGTTGACAATTTCGAGCCATTACGTAAGTCCACTTTAGTACTCGAATAATCTTTCTGGTCTGCCGCCAATCCATATTTTAGAGTTTGATTGCTCAAACGCTTCAGTGCATCAAACTTAATCCCTGTATTTTTTTCTTTATATGTCGTTGAAAAGTCACGTGCGACTGTCGCACTGTTCATGAATGATGTATCAGTTTCATTATTTGACTCTTGATACCACATTTTACTTTTCAACTGATCAAACAAAGCAAAGTTTGCAGGTTTGTAAATGTGTTCTAAGCTAAATTGGGTACGGTCAATATCTTGCTGTTGGGTGGCATCACTTTTATAGTTGCTAAATAAACTTGCACTAATACCTGTAGTATCGGCAGTTTTGCGGTAAAAGTCCCCAGTCAAATTAAATTGATGCTGATCGGATAACGTCCACAGTACTCGTCCCAATACAGCATCAGACTTCCAATCGGTCGGAAATGCTTTGGTTTTAGAGTTAGGTTTTGTTTCATGCCCATCACGATGTGCATAAGCCACTAAGGCTTTAAGCTCGTCATTACCTACCGCGCCCGTCACAGAGCTTAACCACGCTTCATCCGCAGAGCTATACCCTACTTTGGCAGTCCCCGCGATAGTTTTACCATCCACCAAATAATCTTCTGGAGACTTATTTTTAAATGAGACTCGCCCACCAATACCGTCGGTTGATGCATCTGTTGTTCCTGAAACGATATCTACTGATGTAAACATTTCAGGTTCAA
Source organism: Acinetobacter halobius (assembly GCF_044130335.1). Lineage (NCBI taxonomy): Bacteria > Pseudomonadati > Pseudomonadota > Gammaproteobacteria > Moraxellales > Moraxellaceae > Acinetobacter > Acinetobacter halobius. The sequence goes on along the minus strand of NZ_JBIQOD010000006.1, from coordinate 169,675 downwards.
TATAGTCACGACCAGCGCCACGTTGACTCATACTATTAGGTGGAATATAAGAGCTAACCGTTGCTTCAGCTATATCTACACCATCAATATCTAAACCAATACGATTGGCATCAATACCACGAATGTTATAACTACTTGTACCAGACCCATCAAAAAAAGTTCCACTGCCTGCAACCGAAAATGGAGCATGAACGAGAGGCAAGTATTTCACGATACTTGCCATATCGGTTACCCCCGTCTTGTCGAGGTTGTCTCTATTGATTGAAGTTTTTGAAACAGGCGCCTGATCTTCATGTTCAGCATATACGGTGATCTTAGGGAGAGAGGTTGAAACAGAGACATTCTCTTGTGCAAAGCTGTTTGAGCTGAAGCCTGTAGTCATTAAAACAGCTAAACATAGTGATAAATAGCAAGGTCGTAAGTTCAAAATTTTAGCTTCGTCGCCCGAAAATTGCGACTGGTATTGATTCATACTCATGCGGTTAAACCCACTTATTAAATGATATTGATAATCATTACTCTTAATTCAATTTATTTTTCCAGAGCCTCAATGCCTGAGACCTATAAAGATAATTGAGATAGGAAGACTATGTGGATGCGAATAATAATCAATTAGATTATTATTTACAAATAGTATTTGCTTTTATTTTTGGAATGGAGAAGGTTGTTCAAAAAATCGGTTTTTGCTTTTTGTCGTTCAGTGCAGATTTCATCACTACATTCGTGTTGTAAATGTAAAATCAACAACGTTCAGACGATCTAAAGCATTTAAAATCAGAAGGATCACACTATTTTAAAATTGATTGAGAGCAGGCCAACATCCCTCAAGGCTTCAGCTTCTCTAACCCAAAATCATCAAATACAGCCATGAAAAAAGACAGCACATCATTCAATATGTACTGCCTTCAATTGACTCATTCACTCTGTATAAACAACCAGACACCCCTTTAAAAAGGCGATGAATAGTTGCTCAACTCAAACTATCGGTACTTTTAAGTTATCTCCAAGCATACCGAATGCTGGTCGTTTATTAATCGTGCCGTACCAGAACCTTAGGGTTAGAATTACCCCACATGGTATAAACATCTGCTAGTAAAGCACCATTGTATTCTTCTAAATCGCTTTGCTTGACACTTTCAGCACCTTGCTGACCAAAGAGCACCACTTCATCATTGGCACGAATATCAGGAAAGTCCGTGACATCTACCATGGTGGTATTCATAGAAGTTCGTCCAACTACAGGCACTTTATGGCCTCGAATCAGCACATAGGCTTTATTACTAAAGGCACGTCGATAACCATCTGAGTAGCCAAGTGGTAAGTTCGCCAACAGCGAATCACGCTTCAAGGTATAGGTTTGGTCATAGCCGACTGTTGTGCCTTTCAAATAGGCATTAACTGTTGCCACTTGGGTTTTAAAGGCCATCAGCTTTTTATATTCGACCCGATCTGGAAGGCTGTCACCATAAATCACGCCACCCGCACGAACCATATCTAAATGTGACTCTGGAACAGTTAAGGTCGCAAAAGAATTTGCGGTATGTAAAGTCAGCGCTTCACGTTTTAATTTGGCTTTTTTAATCAACCAGTCCGTTTGCTGGTTAAACACCGCCAGATGGTCACGCACATATTGCTCATCCTCTACTGCATAGTGGGTCATAATCCCCACCAGTTTTAGATTGGCTAATTTAGTCATACGTAGCGCTTGCTGTTTGCCCATTTCACTATTCAACTCTAAACCATTTCGGTCCATACCACCTGCATTTAAGCCTAAATGGTATTTAATGGTTAAACCCTGTTGTTTTGCCCACTGCGACATACGTTGTGCTTGCTCATAATTGCCCAACAACTCTTCCATATTTAAAGAAGCCGCATTTTGAATCTCTTGGTCTGTGGCTGCACGTAGTCTTAATAGGCGTCCCTGATAACCAGACTGACGTACCATTGCCGCTTCGGCATTACTGGTAATCCCCACACAAGGTACATTCAGCTTCATAATACTCGGCATCAACAGTTCAATCCCGTGACCATACGCATCAGCTTTCATGACTGCACAAATTTGACTTTTGTCTTGTAATTGCTGCTGCAAAGTCTGAATATTTTGCTCAAAGGCCTGCACATTAATTTCAACCCAAGCATTGGCCTGAGGCGCGGCTGATTGGCTGGCTGAAATATGCGAGGTTAATAAAGGCGCTGCAAAACTGCTATTGATGTTCAACAGCCCTGCACCTAACATACAAGCCAATAATGTCGACTTTTTCAAAATAAAACCCTCTTCATCGTTATAACAAAAGAGAGGGTAAATACCCTCTCTCACTTTTCACTAATTATTTTCTTGCATATCATCATGCTCAATGCGGCGACCATGGGTCAAAATCCAACTGCGCTCTGCATATTTTTTCGTTTTATAGTAATAAGCAATACCTAAGCCAATAAACCAAAGTGGGGAGAATGCCAATGAAATCATGGTGTCATGATCTAGTGCTAAAATCGCCACCACAAAGATCAAGAATAACAAGGTAAACCATGCCATGAATCGACCACCTGGCATTTTATACGCCGACTGCTCATGTAATTCAGGGTCTTTTTTACGATAAGCCAGATACGACAAAATAATCATGGCAAAAGTAAAAATACATAGAATAGAAGTAAAGGCTGAAATGATAATGAATGCTGTCATGACATTCGGCACAATAAACAGAATCGACGTTCCTACCACTACACAGAACATTGAAAATATAAGGCTCAGCACAGGCACTTTACTTTTCGACAGTTTGGCAAAACTTTTCGGTGCATCTTTTTCTACAGCCAAACCAAACAACATACGGCTGGTCGCAAACACACCACTATTCGCAGAAGACATGGCAGAGGTTGCCACCACAAAGTTGACAATACTGGCTGCCGCAGGCAAACCAATTAAGGTAAACATTTCAACAAATGGACTTTTATCTGGAGAAATTTGTGACCAAGAAGTGACTGCAATAATACAAACCAAAGCACCGATATAGAACAATAAAATACGTAATGGAATCGAGTTAATCGCACGTGGTAAAGCATAATGCGGATCTTTGGTTTCTGCCGCAGTAGTACCCACCAATTCAATGCCGACAAAGGCAAATACTGCAATTTGGAACCCTGCTAAAAAGCCAGTTAAACCGTATGGGAACAAAGACTCTTTCTCAACCACATGAGCTAACGACGCTTTGACACCATCTGGAGAGACAAATCCAATGGTAATGAGATATATACCAACACATAGGAATAAAATAATTGCGATAATCTTGATTAAAGCAAACCAGAACTCGACTTCACCAAATAACTTTACAGCAACGAAATTCAACAAAGTCAAAATGGCAATTGAGGTGAAAGCGGGTATCCATGCGGGGAGATCAGGATACCAAAACTGTGCATAGCCCCCAATAACAATCACATCGGCAATTGCAGTGACAATCCAGCTAAGCCAGTACGACCACCCTAAAAAGAAGCCTGCCCATGGACCCAAATATACCGTTGCAAAATCAGCAAAAGATTTATAGTTGGTATTGGAAAGCAGTAACTCCCCCATCGCACGCATGACGAAGAAGAAGAAGAAACCAATAATTAAATAGGTCAGAATAATGGATGTACCTGACACAGCCAACGTCTTACCCGATCCCATAAAGAGACCTGTACCAATCGCACCACCAATCGCAATCATCTGAATGTGACGATTGGTTAGTGAGCGTTGCAGTTGTTCTTCCTCAACTGACTCGTAATGATGTCCACCCAATAAATCACCTTCTAAAGGTTCTTTTTGTTGATGGGCTTGTTTTCCATTCATCATATTTTTACTCCAATTTACAGCCCAACGGGTGTAAATATGGGACTTTTTTAAAATAATTTCTTATTTCATTTCAGTCCAAATTAAGCTACATATTATCTTTCAATAACATTAATTTTTACTATTCAGAGCCAGGAGAGTTAATCCTTTATCAGCCACTAAATAATGTTTACACGACTTGCAAAACCTATGCCAAATTCAAATATTTTTTATTAAAAAACAATAACTTAATAAACAATAAACGCAAAAAAATCCACCAACCATAAGTTACCTTATAATCAGTAGATAAAAATATTGAATTAATATTTTTAACAATATCCATATATTCAATTCCATTGAAAATTAATTTAACGACTTAAGTTCGATAAACCACCATCAGCACATTTAATAAATTGACTAAAATCATCCTGAATAAACCTCAGTTAAGATCAGCCCTGCTCTTAATCCCTTTTTCACTTGAGTATTCGGAAACAAAATCCGAACCTGCTCTGGTGCAATTACATACGGTTTGCCCTGTTGTAAGGCAATAACAGCACCAGTTTCAAACGCAGAAAAATTAGGCGCAGCATCTGCCAAATTCAGTTGGAAGTCTTCTTCAGTTTTGATGATCGAATCAACGACTCGAAAAGTTTGAATTGCTTGTTTTTGGCGCACAGGTAAGGACTGCTCACTCACCACAGCGCGAAGCACATGATTAATTGCAGCGAATGCTGTCAAATCATTTTGTCCAAAGGGTTTTGCATGACCAAGTTCTAGCGTCGAACTGGCCGCTTGAAACTGAGAGCTGCTAAAGTGTGTAAAGGTACGACCTACGGCATTGTGATACACTAAGGCATCCAATTCCGCAGCGTTTAGGCTGTCCAACATCGCAGCATCATAGTCATGGGTTTGATAAGGAAATAAGGCAAAAGTCGGCAACAAAGATGGGCGAATCGCGGTATGCAAATCGTAATGATAGCGTCGTATTTGAGCTGGACTATCATTAAAAAAAGCGGTGACGATCTGTTCTAAGACCGCCACCCGCTGCGCTTCAAATGTGTCGGTAAATTGTTGATAGGCTCCGCAGAACATGCGGTTCATATCATTTTCAACATAGCGTTGCCCTGAGCGAATCGCGATAGGATTCCCTAAAATCAGCAATAACTTAACCTTGAGCTCTAATGCCCCTGCAAACAAATCTTGACTCAGCTGCGCCAACAACTCGATTGGCGCAGTTTCATTGCCATGCACACCCGCGGAAAGCACGACTGCTTTTTCATAAGCCTGTTGCGGCGTAAAAGATAAAACACCTTCAGCCAACCATTCCCAACGAAAATCATGCTGTACGCCATGCGTAACTGTCGGGACACGTTGTGCTAAAACATCACCTAGAAAATCTATCATCTGCTTTCCCTGCACGATTGCTTAACGTTGGAAGTGATACACCGAACCTAAGTTCAAAATTTGCGTCAGTTCATCTAACGCAGTACGGCTTTCAATCAGTAATTGCGGGTCAGCCAAATCTTGTTGCGCCAACTGGTCACGGTAATACTGGTCGACCCACGTGTTTAAACGGGTAAACAAGGCATCATTCATGAACAGGTTTGGGTTGATTGCATTCAGCTCTGCTTCATTCACCGCCACACGTAAACGTAAACATGCAGGGCCACCGCCATTGCGCATACTTTCACGTAGGTCAAACACCTTGATGTCGTCAATCGGCGTACCCATTTGGATCATGTCGTTTAAATAACCCCACACTGCTGGGTTTTGACGTGATTCTTCAGGCACCACAATGCTCATCCCGCCATCGGCACGGGTGAGTAATTGGCTATTGAACAAATACGTATTGACCGCATCTTTCACAGAAACACGCTGATCAGGCACTTCAATGGAGACGAATTCTTGACCCAAGCGCGCCATTTTTTCGCGAATTTCTGACAATGCTTCAGACTGATTCAAAAATGCATGCTGATGGTGGAACAAGACGTTTTGGTTACTCACCGCAATCACGTCGTTGTGGAAGACACCTTGGTCAATCACATCGGGATGCTGCTGTATAAATACCGTTTGTTCCGCTTTGAGCTGGTGTAAACGTGCTACGGCTTCACTCGCCTCTAAGGATTGACGCGCAGGATAGCGTTTCGGGCCAATACCACCACCGAGGAACTGCTGACCATAAACGAACACTTGCACGCTGGCCTGATCATAAGCACCGCCTAAACGGTTATGATTCGCCGCGCCTTCATCACCAAACAATGCCACAGGTGGCAGCGCTTCGTGATGGGCAAAGTGACGTTCATCGTTAAACATCGCTGCCATAACACGCGATGTGGTGTCATGTTCAATCGAACGGTGGAATTTATTGTTTAAATTCGCCGCAGTAAAATGCACACGACCATCTGCACTGTCCGCCGACGGTGAAACGGTTGCCGCATTGGCAGTCCACATACAGGATGCTGAACTCAACGCGGATAACAATGCAGGCGAGGTACGCATCGCTTGTTCAATCACGCTGTGATCATCTCCACGGAAGCCCAATTTGCGTAAAGTCGGGACATGTGGACGTTCTTGCGGTGCAAATACACCCTGTTTTAAACCCATATCGGCCAAAGCTTTCATCTTTAACAGACCTTGCTTGGCAGCCAACTTCGGGTTGGAAAGATTATTTTGGTTTTTGGTGGATGCCTCGTTTCCGAATGACAATCCCGCATAATGGTGTGTTGGACCGACTAAACCATCAAAATTAATTTCATAGCCTGACATTTCTAAACTCCCTTTTTGTCGACTTACAGCACAATGCCTGGCGATAATTTTTCAGGTAAACTTACCTGCTGACTTTCCAGTGATGCCATTGGCCATGCGCAGTAATCTGCGGCATAGAAAGCGCTGGCACGATGGTTTCCTGATGCACCTACACCACCAAAGGGTGCAGCACTTGACGCGCCTGTTAACGGTTTGTTCCAGTTCACAATGCCTGCACGCGCTTCAATCAATAAACGATCAAACAGCTCACGGTCAGGTGAAACTAGACCCACCGACAAACCGAATCGAGTGCCATTCGCTAATGCCAAAGCCTCATCGAAATGGTCATAACGATAGATACAGCTCAATGGGCCAAAATATTCTTCATCTGGCACATCGCTAACATGGGTCACGTCTAAAAGACCTGGACTTAACAAGCTGCTGTTGGCATCCGCTTGAGTAACAGGGAGCAGAACTTGCGCTCCTAAATCAATCAGGCGTTGTTGTGCTTGTAAAATTTGCTGTGCAGCATGCAGTGAAATTACCCCCCCCATAAACGGTTGTGGCTGAGCATCCCACTGACCCACCACCAAGTTACGGCTGACTTCAACCAAACGTTGAATGAAGGCATCGCCTACAGCGCCATTTTTAATAATTAAACGGCGTGCACAGGTACAACGCTGACCTGCTGAAATAAAGGCAGATTGGACGGTTAAATTCACTACCGCATCAATATCGGTAATCTCGTCGATAATTAATGCGTTATTACCGCCCATTTCTAAAGCGAGAATTTTTTCTGGAGCACCAGCCAATTGTTTATGCAGGTGATAACCTGTATTGGCACTGCCTGTGAATAACAAACCATCAATTTCATGCGACTGCGCAAGTGCCTCACCTGTGCTACGACCACCTTGCACCAAGTTCAACACACCCGCAGGTAAACCCGCTTCTTGCCATAATTTGACCGTTTCTTCCGCAGTCCACGGCGTCAATTCACTTGGTTTAAAGACCAAAGTGTTGCCTGCAATCAGCGCAGGGACGATGTGGCCATTGGGTAAGTGACCTGGGAAGTTATACGGGCCAAATACAGCCAACACACCATGCGGACGGTGACGTAAAGACGCTGCACCATCTGGCATTTCCGTCAGACTTTCACCTGTACGTTCGTGATAAGCACGCACTGAAATCGCCACTTTAGCAATCATCGACTGAACCTCAGTCAACGTTTCCCAAATCGGCTTACTGGTTTCACGACTAATAATCGTTGCAAGCTGTTGTTTGTTTTGTTCTAACAAGCTGGCAAATCGTTGAATAATTTCAAGACGCTCGGCTAAAGGGCGACGTGCCCAAGCAGCAAAGGCAGCACGTGCAGACTGACAAGCTTGTTCAACTTGCTCAGCTGTCGCTTCTGCACCGTGCCAAATTGTTTCTTGCGTAACAGGATCGAGTTTGTCCCATGCCGTACCTTGCGCTGGAGACCATGTCCCGTTTATATATAGATTCCCTTGTGACATTATTTTTGCTCCATCTTATCTAAAGGCAACATACGAATGCTTTGCCCTGCTTGCACACCAAGGGCATGCGCTTGTTCTACCGTTAAACTTAAACTGTCCGACTCAGCCGCGTGCTGAATCAAAATCGCGCGATAGTCTTGATAGCGATCATTTGCCACCAAATAACGCCCTGCATCATCTGGAACGCTATCGACGATTTTCACTGCACAAGTGTGACTGTCTTTGACTGCACGCAGGCTACTGACTTCGGCTTCAAGTGTCGGGCCTGCATCAAAAATATCGACATAACCTTGGTAACACAGCCCTTCTGACTCCAACACACGAGAGGCCGGAACGGTCTGAGGATGTACCTGTGCAATTACTTGTTGCGCAGCCATCGGCAGCAAGTCGATATACACAGGAAAACGTGGCATCAACTCCGCAATAAAGACTTTTTGCCCTATCCCACTGAGGTAATCCGCAGTCGAGAAATCCATATTGAAAAAGTGATGGCCTAAAGCATCCCAAAATGGCGAACGACCATTTTCATCGGAATAACCACGCATTTCCGCAATCAGCTTATTTTGAAAAGCCTGTTTAAAAGCAGCGATAAACAGAAAACGGATCTTCGACAGCAGTTTTCCATTTTGGTCTTTGCGGTACTCTGGGTCTAAAAACAGCGTGCAGAGTTCGCTACAACCGGTATGGTCATTGCTTAAAAACAGCGTATTTAAAGTTTTATAAACATTCAGAGTTTGTGAGGCATGGACTTGCTTGCCCACATGGTAGTTATAGAAAGGCTCAGTTAAACCCACTGAAACTTCAATTGCACTGACGCCAACCACACGCTGTAACAAGGTATCTTCTAAAACAAATAAATAGCCCTGTTCACTCGGTGTTGCCTGACCCGCTAAGGTCTTTTGCGTGCGTGCAATACGAGCCGATAAGATCTCTTTATTTTGGGGTAAAGAAGTCAGGCCAATGCCAGACTTCCCCGCCAGAATGTAGATATCATCTAAATCTCGATGCTCTGCATGTCTAACAATCATCATAACCAGTGGCCTATCACGCGCCAACAAAGCGCGCGAGCGCACGTTCAAAGCGTTGTAAACCGGCTTCGATATCTGCTTCTGGAATAATTAATGATGGTGTAAAACGAACAACATTTGGACCTGCAACCAGTGCCAATAAGCCTTCTTCGCCCGCCAAAGTCACGATGTCTTTAGCTTTGCCTGCATATTCAGCTTTCAGTACACAGCCGATTAATAAACCTTGACCACGAACTTCTTCAAATAAGCCATAGCGTGCATTTAACTGGTTTAAACCGTCGGCAAAAATTTGCGCACGTGTACGTACACCATTCAACACTTCTGGGGTATTGATCAAACCAAATACCGCATTGGCTACGGCAGATGCCAATGGGTTACCGCCATAAGTCGTACCATGGTCACCCACCACAAACATGTTGGCATATTTGTCAGTCGTGATCATCGCACCAATTGGGAAACCACCGCCGAGTGCTTTGGCTGTGGTTAAAATGTCTGGGGTCACATCAGTGTTCATATAGGCATATAGAGCACCTGTACGACCCACACCTGTTTGCACTTCATCAAAAATCAGTACAGCACCATGTTGGTCACACAGTTCACGTAAGCCTTTTAAGAATTCAGGATTTGCGGTAATTACACCACCTTCACCTTGAATCGGCTCAACAATCACTGCACACGTATCTGCATCAATTGCTTCACGTACTGCATCTAAGTCATTGAATGGTAAGTGCTGGATACCTTCTGGAAGCGGTGCAAAGTCTTGTGAATATTTCGGTTGACCACCAGCCGTAACCGTAAATAAAGTACGACCGTGGAAAGCATTTTTGAATGCAATAATTTTATTTTTGCGCGCCGAGCCTGAAAGTAGGCCCACTTTGCGCGCAAGTTTCAAAGCCGCTTCATTGGCTTCTGCACCAGAGTTACAGAAGAACACTTTGTCTGCAAAGGTATTATCGACCAATTGTTTTGCAAGTGCCAGTACAGGTTCGTTGGTATAACCATTGCCAATGTGCCAGAGCTTTTGACCTTGCTCAACCAAGGCATTAACTGCCACAGGGTGAGCATGCCCAAGTGCATTGACCGCAATACCACCTGCAAAATCAATATATTCTTTACCTTGCTGATCCCACAAACGAGAACCTTCGCCACGCACAGGAATAAACTGAGCGGGTGCAAAAACTGGCACCATATACTGATTAAAATCTTGGCGAGTAGGTTGACTATTCTGGTTCATGGTTTGTTCTTCCTTAATAAATCTGATGTTGTTCTGTCTTGAATGTGCCCCCGAAGGGCACGAAACTCCCCCTTAACCTGGGAAAATTCCTCGTTCTTTACGTGCTTTTAAGATACGTTGGCATGCCAAGATGTATGCCGCTGTACGAAGGCTGCACTGCTTTTCGCTCGAAGTGAACCAAACATCTTCAACTGCTGACACCATAAGTTTGTCTAAACGTTGGTTAATTTCTTCTTCTGTCCAGAAGTAGCTCGCCATGTCTTGAACCCACTCGAAGTAACTCACAGTTACACCGCCTGCGTTACACAGTACGTCAGGTACAATCGTGATTTGACGTTCTAACAGAATGTCTTCTGCATCTGGATAGGTTGGACCGTTTGCACCTTCCAAGACCAATTTTGCAGTTAAGTGTTGCGCACGTTCAGCGGTAATCTGACCTTCTAAAGCAGCAGGAATTAAAATATCCATGTCCACTGTCCAGAATGCTTCGTCTTCAATTAAAGTGGCATCAGGGAAACCTGCTACACCTTTATGAATCGCAACATAGTCCTGTAACTGCTTAACATTCATGCCTTCTGCGTTAAAGATCGTACCTGTGTGGTCTTGTACACACACCACTTTCGCATTGGCTTTGTAGAATAAGTATGCAGCTTCACTACCCACGTTACCGAAACCTTGGATCGCTACACGGCTACCTTCAAGTGCAAGATTGATTTTCTTAGCCACTTCTAAACCTGTCACAAACACACCACGGCCCGTCGCACGGACACGACCTAAAGAGCCACCTAAGTGCACAGGCTTACCTGTTACTACACCTGTTACGGTATGACCTTTAATGCTTGAATAGGTGTCCATCATCCAACCCATAATGTCTGCATTGGTGCCTACATCTGGAGCAGGAATATCGGTTTGTGGGCCGATGATTGGGCTAATTTCACTGGTAAAACGACGAGTCAGACGTTCAAGTTCTCGTGGAGACAACTTGCGAGGGTCTACACGGATACCACCTTTAGCACCGCCATACGGTAAGTTTAAAACCGCAGTTTTAATTGTCATCCACGCTGAGAGTGCCATGACTTCGTTGAGTTCAACATCTGGATGGTAACGAATACCACCTTTACCAGGTCCACGTGACAAATTGTGCTGTACTCGATAGCCTTCGAAGTGCTGAATTGAACCATCGTCCATCACAATTGGCACATCAACAATCAAAGCGCGCTTTGGACGCTTTAAAGTGTTGATGAATGGAATTAAGTCGTCTTCCAGATATGGCGCAACACGGTTAATCTGTGCAAGATAGGTCTGCCAAGCGCCACTATTGTCCATTTCATATGACAAAGACATGATATTTCCCTTTAAAATTTGCTGAATCAAATCCATTAAATAGATATGAGACACCTCCTATAGAACACATCGCCTCAGCTCGATGTAACGCTCACTAGAGTGCTTCTCAATACGCATAGTATGAAAAATCAAATTGCGCCCAAAAAGTTGTAAATTTGATTAAAATGAAATAAATTTCATCAAATTGATAACAGGAAAAATCAAAATGAACGATACGGACAGTCAAATCCTCGGCTTACTACAAGACAATGCCCGTATCTCGATTACCGAGATTGCGAACAAGCTCCATATCTCTCGAAATACCGTACAAAAGCGTATTGAATATCTGGAAACCAGTGGTGTGATTACAGGCTATACCGTACGGATTAAACCGGGCGCTGAGAAAAATAGTATCCGTGCTTGGATGAATATTATGGTGGAAGGCACCAAGACCAGTGCAGTGGTCAAAGAGCTCAGAATCGACCCTGCTGTGCATACCTTGCATAGTACCAATGGCAAGTGGGATTTATTGGTCGAATTGAAGTCTGATAGCTTGGAAAATTTTGATCGAATTTTAGAACGAATCCGAAATATTTCAGGAATTTACAATACTGAAACCAGTATTTTACTGTCTACCTATAAAGTTTAAAGTCACTTATATGTTTGGACCGATTAAAGAAAAGAAGACACGTTATATAAAGGTGTAGTGAACTTTATTAATTTGGCTTTTGAAGTTGCTTCACTAGGTACTATTTTAAAATAAATCGACTCTCCCCTAATATACGCCCATAAAAAAAATCAGCCTTGAATGGGCAAGGCTGATTTTTTAACTGATGATTGCTAGACGTACTTAAACAGAGATATCCACGCACAAATATTTCATTTCGAGATATTCGTCGATACCGAATTTAGAGCCTTCACGCCCTAAGCCAGACTGCTTCACACCACCAAATGGAGCCACTTCATTTGAAATCGCACCCGTGTTGATGCCCACCATACCGTACTCAAGCGCCTCACCAACACGCCACTGACGTGCTGTGTTTTGGGTAAATAGGTAGGTTGCCAGACCAAATTCGGTGTCATTGGCCATTTGAATCGCTTCTTCTTCCGTTTTAAAACGGAACAGCGGTGCCAATGGGCCAAAGGTTTCTTCTTTCGAGACTTTCATCTCTTGTGTCACTTCTGTTAAAAGTGTCGGTTCAAAGAAAGTACCACCTAAGCTTGAACGTTGACCACCGGTTTTAACCTGTGCACCTTTACTGATGGCATCTGCAATATGTGACTGAACTTTTTCAATCGCTGCTTCATCAATCAAAGGCCCTTGGGTTGAAGTCTCGATACGACCATCACCGACTTTTAAATTCGCAACAGCAACTGTCAACTTTTCAACCAATGCATCATAAATACCGTCTTGCACATAGATACGATTGGCACAAACACAGGTCTGTCCGCTATTACGGAACTTGCTGGCCATAATGCCTTGTACTGCTTGCTCAAGATTAGCATCGTCAAACACTAGCACAGGTGCATTACCGCCTAACTCTAAAGACAGTTTTTTGATGGTTGGTGCACATTGCTGCATTAAGATACGGCCAACTTGCGTTGAACCCGTGAAGCTTAACTTCTTCACCGTATCGCTTTCACACAATGTTTTACCGACTTCAATCGCGTCACCACTGATATGCAATAACACATCTTGTGGTAAACCCGCGCGCAGTGCCAATACCTCTAAAGCATAAGCTGTCAAAGGTGTTTGCTCTGCTGGTTTCACAAGCATTGAACAACCCGCTGCAATTGCAGGTGCTGCCTTACGTGTGATCATTGCCGCAGGGAAGTTCCACGGTGTAATTGCAGCAGTAACGCCAATGGCTTGTTTGATGACCAACAAACGCTGATTTGGTAGTGTTGGTGCTAAAACATCACCATCTATACGACGAGCTTGCTCTGCAAACCAGCGAATAAATGAAGCCGCATAGCCAATTTCACCACGTGCTTCAGCCAAAGGTTTACCTTGTTCAGCAGTCAAAATCTGAGCCAATGACTCTTTATTTTCCTGCATCAAGTCAAACCAAGCCCAAAGCACATCAGCACGTTGTAGCGCAGTTTGTGCTTTCCACGCGGTTTGCGCCACTTGCGAACGTGCAATCGCTTGTTCAACTGACGCGCGGTCATGGGATTTCACCCATGCCAACGTGTCATGTGTTGCTGCATCTTTCACTTCGATGTAACCGCCATTTTCAGGCATATCAAAACGAATATCTGGATGCTGTAATAAATCTTTATATTGCGCTTGAAGCATAGTCATTACTCTTCAATTATGCTGCAGCAGAAAGTGCAAAACCTTGTTTTAAAATGTTTAAGCCAGCACGGAATTGCTCTGCAGGAATCGTTAAAGGATATAAGAAACGAATCACATTACCATAACGACCACAGGTCAAAATAAGCAAGCCATTTTGCATTGCATAGTTTTGAATCGCTTTAGCTTGATCAGCAGTTTCCAATTCAACAGCAACCATTGAGCCTAAAGCACGAATATCTTGAACAATAGAAGAAGATTGTTTGAGTTCGTTTAGAACTTCAACCAACTCTGCACCCAATACATTTGCACGTTCGCAAAGACCTTCTTCTTCAATTACGTCAAGTACCGCATGTGCAGAAGCAACTGCGACAGGGTTACCTGCATAAGTACCACCTAGACCACCTGGGTTTGGTGCGTCCATCACTTCAGCACGGCCTACTACGCCAGAGATTGGGAAGCCACCACCAAGGCTTTTCGCCATTGTGATTAAATCTGCTTTAGTCTCATAGTAGTCCATCGCAAACAATTTACCAGTACGCGCAAAACCTGACTGTACTTCATCTGCAATAATCAAAATACCATGTTGGTCACACAAAGCACGTAAACGCTTTAAGAATTCTGCTGGAACAACATTGAAACCACCTTCACCTTGAACTGGTTCAAGCACAATCGCAGCAACATCATGTGCTGCAATATCTTCTGCAAAAATGTCTTCAATGCTTTGAATTGCATCATCTACAGTAATGCCTTTTGACTCTACTGGATAGCGTGCATGGAAAACACCTGCTGGCATAACACCAAAATCACGCTTGTACGGTGCAGTTTTACCTGTCATTGCCATGGTCATAAATGAGCGACCGTGGAAGCCATTACCAAAAGTCACAATACCGTGACGACCCGTATGTGAACGCGCAATTTTTACTGCATTTTCTACAGCTTCAGCACCTGTAGAGAAGAATGTTGTTTTTGCATCACCTGCAATCGGCGCACGTGCATTGATACGCTCAGCCAATGACACATAAATTTCATACGGCACAACTTGATACGCCGTATGGGTAAATTTAGTTAATTGTTCAGTAACAGCAGCAATAATTTTAGGATGGCGGTGACCTGTATTTAGTACAGCAATACCACCAGCGAAGTCGATGTATTGATTACCTTCAGCATCCCAAATCGTGGAATTTTCTGCTTTCTCCGCATACCATTGACACATGACACCAACGCCACGAGGTGTCGCTTGTAGTTTACGTGCGTTCAGTGCAGAGTGTTTACTGTCCATTTTGCATCCTCATTCTTGATTCATACATTTATAAAATTTCAGTGTCCATATCATGCTTTTGCTGATATACAAAGGACCTGTTGTTGATTTCATTCTGCGCTTTTATTGGTACTAAACGAGAGCCACTTTCTATCAGATGAAGAGAGCCAATTTACCAGTATGCTGCATCATTATTTTCCAAATATTTTTTTATTTATTAAAAATAAACAGCTTACAAAATAAAAAACAGGCACCTTTTAAAAAGGTGCCATTACAACATCAACCTACGTGTAGAGCCATTGCAACTCAACATAGCAACCGATAGAAACACTTCGTATTGACATGATGAACATTGCTCTGACCTTCTCACATTTTAGCCAGGGTAAATGCCGCGCTCTTTACGTGCCATTAAAATTCGCTCACACGCCAAAATATAAGCTGCTGTACGTAAAGAACACTGAGCAACACTCGCTTTTAACCAAACATCCGATACAGCATTTTTCATAATCGCATCCATACGCTGATTAATCTCTTCTTCTGTCCAGAAATAACTTGCAAGATCCTGCACCCATTCAAAATAGCTCACGGTTACCCCACCAGCATTACAAATCACGTCAGGAACAACAGTAATTTGACGTTCAGCTAAGATTTCATCCGCTTCCGTTAATGTCGGGCCATTGGCACCTTCTAAAATCATTTTGGTTTGAATGCTTTGTGCCACAGCAGCATCAATTACCCCTTCAAGCGCAGCAGGAATAAAAATTTCAGCCTGAATTTGCCAAAAGTTCGCGGTATGAATTTCATCTTGCTCTGCAAAACCTTTAATTTTCCCGTGTGCTTTTGAGTATTGCATCAACTTTTGAACATCAATCCCCTGCTCTTGATAGAGGGTCGCTGAGTGGTCCTGTACACAAATCACTTTGCTACCATTTTCTTGGAATAGCAGGGCAGCTTCACTACCAACATTACCAAAGCCTTGAACACAGATTCGAGCACCAGCCAAATCCAGACCAATTTGTTGTGCGACTTCACGCCCTGAAATATACACACCACGGCCTGTCGCTTTGACACGACCCAAAGAACCACCTAAATGCACAGGTTTTCCAGTCACGACACCTGTCACTGTTGAACCTGCATTCATGGAAAATGTGTCCATCATCCATGCCATTGTTTGCGGGTTAGTCCCGACATCAGGGGCAGGAATATCTTTTTGAGGGCCAATAATTAAATTAATTTCGGTGGTATAACGGCGCGTTAAGCGTTCAAGCTCACGTGGAGAAAGTTCAGTTGGATCAACACGAACACCGCCTTTAGCGCCCCCAAAAGGCAAATTCAATGCCGCACACTTGATAGTCATCCATGCAGATAGTGCCATCACCTCATCTAAGTTCACATCTGGATGGAAGCGCACGCCACCTTTCCCAGGCCCACGAGTCAGGTTATGTTGAACACGATATCCCTCAAAGTGCTTAACCGAGCCATCATCCATAATCACTGGGATATCAACAATAAGACTACGCTTAGGACGACGAAGCATATCTAAACGCTCACTCAATTCACCCAAATAAGGCGCTACTTTGTCCAGTTGTTTTAAATAATTGTTCCAAGCGGTTTCACCCTGTCCCGAATATGTGAGACCTTTGACCATGGTATTCATTTTTAAATCCTATCTATAATGCAAGCGCCGACATGCTTGCTCAAAATCAATGTCTATAAACCTGTACGCATTTCTCAATGTGTACGTTTAAACAACCCTGCTTGTATTTTGAAATCGTCTAAAAAAACTTTTGATTTGGACGCGAGTTGTGTATATTTCCAGCCCCCTAAGTCGCGGGCTTTTGCGCCAAATGTATACAAGCAAGATGCTTTACAACTGCTGCCTGACGAGATAATTTTGCACTTGCGGTTATTGCTCTCACGAGAGCCATTTTGATTTTGTAGGAGAGAGCCAATTGCGTAGCTTGCTTGGAGATTATTTGCTGCAACGATTACAGCAAGATACCGACGGAACCCTACAATTGCGATTATTTCGCTGTTTACGCAACGCTATTATTGATAGCGTACTCGCACCTAAAACCCGCCTACCTGCATCGCGTGATTTGGCCAAAGAAATTAAAGTGTCGCGCAATACGGTCCTAAGTGCCTATGAGCAATTACAGGCTCAAGGTTATGTTGAGGCACGGACTGGTCAAGGCACATGGGTCGCAGAAAAACTGCCTGAGTCTTTCTTAGTCAAAGCTGAAAACACCCAAAATCAGGCCCAAGAAAAAAAGATCCAGCAAAATTATAGCTTGTCACAACGGGGTTCCTATCTGATTGGTTATTCAGCTGCATCGCCTTATCAGTGGGGAGCTTTCGTACCCGGCGCACCTGACGTTACCGAATTTCCACATCATATTTTTAGTCGAATTCAAATGCGCCTTAGCCGTGAACCTGAAATTAATCGACTGATTTATAGCAATGCGGGAGGATGTTTAGAACTGCGTCAGGAACTGGCTGAATACCTCAAAATTGCTCGCTCAGTGCAATGTGATGCAGACCAAATCATTATTACCGAGGGAACACATCAAGCCATTGATCTGGTTTCACGCACGTTAAGCGACCCTGGAGATGAGGTCTGGATTGAGGATCCTGCCTATTGGGGGGCACGAAATATATTGCGTATTAATGGGGTAAATTTGCGCTCACTGCCCGTCGATCAAGAAGGGATTATTCCTGATCTAGAGCCCAAACGCCCGCCCAAACTGATTTTTGTGACCCCATCACATCAGTATCCGTTGGGTTCACACTTAAGTTTAGAACGTCGTAAACAACTGATTTCAATTGCACGCCAACATAAAAGTTGGATTGTGGAAGATGACTATGACAGTGAGTTTCGTTTTTCAGGACAACCCTTTCCCTCATTGCAAGGTTTGGAGCCAGATGCGCCAGTGATTTATATGGGAACCTTCAGCAAAACCATATACCCTGCTTTGCGGATTGGTTATTTGGTCGTACCTAAAAAGCTGTTTTCTCCCTTGCGCATTGTGGCATCGGAGCTGTATCGCGGTGGACATTTGCTTGATCAGAAAGTGCTAGCTGAGTTTATTCGTGAAGGGCATTATGAAGCACATATTCGCCGTATGCGCTTGCTGTATAGTAAGCGCCATGCTTTTCTCATTGATCTAATTACACGCCATCTCGGTGCAGATTTCCTACATGAATATAATACCGCAGCAGGTTTACATCTGATTTTAAAACTGCCAAGTGCTATAGATGATGTGGTGATTGCTAGCAATGCGCTTGATCAAGGGGTGAAAGTTCGCGCACTATCGCAATACTATACCAAGCATTATTCAACGCGACAAAAAGGGCTGTTATTGGGCTTTGCTTGTGTCAGTGAGCAAGAAATATTGGTGGCTTTTGGCGTATTACTCAAGTGTCTACGCAATGCAGGCATTCGTACACTTAACTAATATTTTTATTATAAATTATAAAGTTAAACTAACAAGTCGCTTAATCCATCTACGACTAAAGCAGCAGTGACAAGACCCAACTCTGCTGCTTCATTCTATAAATTCTTCCCTCTAGAGTAAAGATTGGTTCTGCGACTTTTCACATATTCTATGTAATTGGCTCCTTTCAAATGCTAAAAAATGGCTCTCGTTTCCTTAGAACAAAAAAGAGAAATTAAGTGCATACATAAACAACATGTAACCGTTTTGTAACCAAAGTGTGATTTTTCGCGCATTGCTAGAAACATCAGGTTTATCAATTTTTACCTTAATATTGATAAAGCCTTTGAGAATTCGGTTACAGTTTTACAGGATGAGTAGTGCGAAAAAGGCTTCGCCCCATTTTGAAACTACATCCTTAAAATTAAGGAAAATTATATGGAAGCACCTCAACATACCTCTGTGCCGGATGCATCTCAGGGCTTAAAAAATGGACTTAAGTCACGCCATCTCACAATGATCTCGATTGCTGGTGTAATTGGTGGTTCACTCTTCATTGGCTCGGGTAATGTCATTTACTCGGCAGGCCCTGCTGCAGTTTTGGCTTATGCTTTTGGCGGATTACTCATCCTATTAATCATGCGCATGCTGGGTGAAATGGCTGTTCTCAATCCAGATAGTGGCTCATTTTCTACTTATGCTGATCGTGCAATTGGTCGTTGGGCTGGTTTTACCATTGGCTGGCTGTATTGGTGCTCTTGGGCACTACTCATGGGTTGGGAAGCTTATGTCGCAGGTAAAATTCTCAACAGTTGGTTCCCCTTTATGCCAATCTGGGGCTACATGCTCTTAGTGATTGTGTCTTTGGTCTTAGTGAACTTACAAAACGTTAAAAACTACGGTGAATTTGAGTTCTGGTTTGCACTGATTAAAGTTATAGCGATTGTTATTTTCTTGGTCATTGGTAGCTTAGCAATCATGCATTTATGGCCTTGGAGTCAAAGTGGTGCAGCAGGTATGACGCATTTAACAGCAGAAGGTTTCATGCCAAATGGCTTTTCTGCGGTTATTACTGCCTTGCTTGGGGTAATGTTTGCCTATATTGGGGCTGAAATTGTCACTGTCGCTGCGGCAGAGTCACAAAATCCTGCTCAAGAAATCCGTAAAGCATCTAACTCGGTCGTATGGCGTATTATGCTGTTCTATGTGGGTTCAATGTTCATTACCGTTTGCCTGATTCCACATAACAACCCGCTGTTAAAAGATCCAACTTGGGGAACATATAGCGTAACGTTGTCAGCACTTGGTATTCCTGAAGCGAAACACATTGTAAATTTCGTGGTACTCACTTCAGTATGTAGCTGTTTTAACTCTGCACTTTATACCTGTTCACGTATGCTGTTTTCACTGTCTAAACGTGGTGATGCACCGAAAAGCTTTGGTTCAATCAACCGTAATGGTAGTCCGTGGATGGGCGTTTTGATCTCATCAATATTCGCTTTAGTAGCCACTTACCTCACTGCAACTGAAAGCATGAATGTCTATGATATTTTCATGCTAGCAACAGGTACAGCAGCACTATACGTGTATCTCACCATTGCTTTCTCTCAGCTACGTATGCGTAAGAAATTAGAAGCTGAAGGAAAAGTGATTGACTTCAAAATGTGGTTATTCCCTTGGCTCACGTATCTTGCAATCTTCTTTATTATTGGCGCACTTATTACCATGTTGGTTGAAGGCACTTATTTCAAAGAAGTAACCTATACCAGTTTACTTGCATTGTTTATTGTTGGATTAGGCATCTGTGCACAGAAGTTTAACTGGGGAAAGCATGCTCAAGATAAATCTGACAACACTCAGGCGGACTTGACCAACAATCTGTAATGTTAAACTAATGTCAGATTGAGCAAAATTCAACATACACTAAAACCAATGGCCTCCCAGTGAAAGCCATTGGTTTTTTAGGCTAAACTCAGCAATAAGTTCAATTTTTACTCAAATGTTAGCCACCGTTTTTATCTATCTTTTTGTATTCATATTCTAGAAAACTGTCAGCCTGTTTGATATTGCAGAGCCCTTTCAGAAAAGAATTTTGTATAGATTGCCGCCTCACTTTTAAGTGCTTTCACTATTCCCTTTATTCTAATAATTTTTATATAACACTTGAATAAAAAGCAAACGATTATCATTTACAGATTTCGCTAGTCAGCTTATCATTTCACAAACTTACAAATTCTCCATATTTTCTTCATATTTCACCTATACATCATTTTAAGGATCTCTTGTGTCACTCCCTCAGTTCAAAAAATCAGTCCTCACACTCTGCTTATTTCCCTCCATACTTTATGCAGCCGATACAGACCCTACTGTGACGCTTAACCCGATAACTGTGCAAGCCGAAGGCAACTGGTTAGATGAAGCCAATGCACAGAAAGTACTAAATCATGCTGGAGCGCGTACAGTCATTCAGCGTGATGAGTTGATTAACCGAGGCGTAACTTCTGTCAAAGAGGCTTTACGCACTGTGCCTGGTATTCAAGCTCCTGAAAATGCAGGAACAGCTGGGAGTGATGCATCGTTAAGCATCGGTGTCCGTGGTTTAACGTCACGGTTTTCACCACGCTCACAGGTACTCGTGGACGGTGTTCCACTTTCGTTTGCCCCTTATGGTCAATCACAACTCTCCTTAGCACCCACTAGTTTAGGCAATATTGAAAGTATCGACGTGGTGCGTGGCGCGGGCTCTGTTCGCTTTGGGCCACAAAATGTAGGCGGGATTATTAACTTTAACTCGCGTACAATTCCTGAAACCTTTGCTGGAACGGTAGACCTCACTACAGAAATTGCAGAAAACGGTCATGTAAAATTTAACCCCAACTTATTTGTGGGTGGAACCTTAGACAACGGTTTAGGCTTAGCGCTGTTATATTCTGGCGTTAATGGAGAGGGTTTTCGCGATAAAAATGATGACTCTGACATCAACGATATTCGCTTAAAAGCAGCTTATGCAATAGATGAATATGCAAAAATTGAAGCCAATCTACACCGCTACGATGCAGATGTAGATATGCCTGGAGGTTTAACCCCTGCTCAATTTGCTGAAAATCCATATCAGTCCTTGCGCAATCATGATTATATGAAAGGGCATCGTACTGACGGTTCGGTTAAATACAGCTATAAAAAAGATGACAATGCCTTTGAGCTTTTGGCCTATCACACTGACACCTTCCGTGATGCAGGAATGGAACGTAGTGGATCAAAACTGTACCAAACGGCGCCACGTAATTATAAAGTGACGGCAATCGAGCCACGGTATTCGCATGCGTACCAATTTGGGACTACTGAAAATGAAGTTTCTGTGGGCTATCGCTATCTACATGAAACCAGTGAAGAAGCAGTTAATCGTGCAAGCTATAACACGGTCACAGGCCCTACAAATGAATATGCTTGGACCAAAGCAGACGGGAAAACAGATGCACATGCATTGTTCATCGACAACCGCACAGATGTGGGTGCATGGTCTCTGATTCCTGGTGTTCGTTTTGAGAAAATCAAAACCACCGAAAATATGTACAAATTAAATAAAGATGCATCGGTACTCAACGGAGTACATGCTGAAAAATCCTATGATGCAGTATTACCAAGCTTTTCAGTCATGTATAAAGCCAATGATTTGTGGAATATTTTTGCAAACTACGGTAAATCTTTTGCACCACTACAATATAGCCAAATGGCCAATACCAATGCGTCAGGTGCCTATCTGACCATGCAAGGCTTGCAACCTGAAAAAGCCAATAATTATGAAATTGGTACACACTATTTAGACCCATATCTATCCCTAGAATTCACCCTGTTTTATATTGATTTTTCTGATGAATTAAAACGAGATGATGCAACTCAAACTTACTCAAATTTAGGTGCCACTGAACACAAAGGAGCCGAGTTCGGATTTAAATATAATCTCGGTGCAATCAGTGACGAACTCAGCGGTATTTCGCTGTATGCCAATACCACTTACACCAAAGCAACCGCATCTGCTGGGGAAAACAAAGGACAAGATCTCGACTTTTATTCACAATGGGTAGGTAATGCTGGAATAGACTATAAAGTTGATCAATGGACACTAAACACTAATTTCTACGGTCAATCTGGTCAAAACGCATCGGGCACCCATGATGCTACTGGACGCTATGGCAACATTCCTGGTTATGGTTTAGTGGGTGTTCGGGCATCCTATGATTTTTCCAACACACAACTCAATGGTCTCAAAGTGGGCTTCGGTGTGAAGAACCTATTTGACCGTGAATACTACACACGTTCAGCGGATCAAGTCGGTGGAATGTATGTAGGCGCGCCACAAACGTATTATCTACAAACCTCATTTGATTTCTAAACATTCAATTCTAGAAAAGCAAATATTCAGGCAGGGGCACCTCTCATTCATCTTTGCAAAAGTGATGTCCTCGCCTGAAACAACTTTCCCTTTATTTCTAGACAGCACCGAAAGCTGAAATGGATACTCTGTCTGATAAATGTCAGCCCCTCGGCATAAGCTGCTCAGCTCAACCTACAACCTTCAAATCTAATAAAAGATACTAGAATCCCTTAAAATAAACCGATAAAAGGTTATGCCCTACGTTTTACTAAACCTTAGATTCAATATAAAAATTAAGTATTTAAATAATAAATATGTTTTCAAAAATGACTGCGAAAATTTAGCCCACTCATCTCTTTAACTTACAATCAGTTAAATTTAACAATACAGAGCAGCATAAAACCAAACTAGTCTCCTTAAATTTTTCACGATAAGATGATAATTTAGTCTAGGGAATAGAATATGAATAATAAGCCTACAATTATATTTGTACATGGATTTTGGGGTGGTGCAGCCCATTGGTCTAAAGTTATTACCGATTTATCTCACCGCGGTTATACCGCATTGAAAGCCGTTGAACTTCCGCTTACTTCTTTAGCAGACGATGTCGAACGAACTCGTAAAATGATTGCACAAGTGCAAGGTGATGTTCTTCTGGTCGGTCACTCCTACGGCGGAGCTGTCATAACTGAAGTAGGCAATCAGCCGAATGTCGTCGGCTTAGTGTATATTGCAGCATTTGCTCCAGATACAGGAGAAAGTCCAGGTGGGATTACCCAACTGCATTTGCCCGTAGGAGCACCCAATTTAGAACCTGATAGTGACGGCTATCTTTGGGTAAAAGCAGATAAATATCATGAAAGCTTTTGTCAAGACTTAACAAATGATGAAGGCTTAGTGATGGGAATCACTCAGAAAGCCCCTGTTGCCAGTACTTTTGGCGATACAATTTCAAATCCAGCATGGAAAATCAAACCATCGTGGTATCAAATCTCAACCGAAGACCGCATGATCCACCCTGAAAACCAAGCGATGATGTCTTCACGTCTTAATGCGCAAAAAGTTATTTCGTTAAATGCAAGTCATGCTTCGCTTGCCTCTCAACCCAAAGAAGTATCTGATCTAATTGATGAAGCAGCAAACTTTCTGGCACATTAAGCACCTCAAGTGAGAGGGAGTTTCGACTCCCTCTTTTCAGATCGCACCTTATTCTGCTCACCATTCTTATATTAGATAAAAACAACTTCAAACCAATGCTAAAGTCGCGTAACAAAATGACTTTTCTATAGGGATCTTAATATACTCGTTTCACACCAAGCCAAATAATGCTAAGACACGCGATACAAACTTTGAATAACATTTTTTAACTGACTGCCTGCCAGAACTTTCTGTATATTTTTAAATAAGGAATAAAAATAAACTGATCAAAAAAGAGTTCAAAAAATATAACAAGAACTTGCGATGAATCCATTTTGTTATATTTTTATCTACGATTCTTGTACCTACTTCTACATTACATTCTCATGCAAGATTTGGATGAATATTCTAAGTAGGTAGTTTTTCATGAAACGATCTATGCTTTTTGATCACTCTTATCTAGACAGCGATGAAGTATCTCCATGCAGATACTCTCACCAAGCATGGAGAATGCTATGAGTCTTGGATTAACTGCACTTGAGTTGGCAAGAATTCAATTTGCCTTTACTGTTTCTTTTCATATTATTTTTCCTGCTACATCCATTGGTTTGGCGTGCTTTCT
This sequence comes from Acinetobacter halobius, assembly GCF_044130335.1. Taxonomy (NCBI): domain Bacteria; kingdom Pseudomonadati; phylum Pseudomonadota; class Gammaproteobacteria; order Moraxellales; family Moraxellaceae; genus Acinetobacter; species Acinetobacter halobius. Next base: position 144,907 of record NZ_JBIQOD010000006.1, on the reverse strand, counting down.
CGCCATGCTGGAATGGAAATGGCTACGCACTCAAAATCCAATTTACAAAGATTTATTTAAATATTGGATTAAGATTTTTGCTGTTGCATTCGCCATGGGCGTCGTTTCTGGGGTCGTCATGGCCTATCAGTTCGGTACCAATTGGAGTGAATTCTCTCGCATCGCTGGAAGTGTCACCGGCCCTCTCCTTACCTATGAGGTTTTAAGTGCATTCTTTTTGGAAGCAGGTTTCTTGGGGATTATGCTCTTTGGTTGGGGGCGTGTCGGTCCCAAAGCCCACTTCTTTGCCACCTTAATGGTTGCTATCGGCACCTGTATCTCCATGTTCTGGATTTTGTCTTCCAACAGTTGGATGCAAACCCCTCAGGGCTTTGCCATCGAAAACGGTATTATTGTCCCGACAGACTGGTGGGCGATTGTATTTAACCCCTCCTTCCCCTATCGCTTTGCACATATGGCAACGGCAGCATTCCTTGTGTCTGGCTTGCTGGTTGTGGGCACCGCAGCATGGCATTTGTTCAAAGGCCGTCGCGATGAGTTGGTGAAAAAGTCCTTTTCCATGGGCTTATGGATGGTACTGATCACATCTTGTCTGCAAGTTGTGATTGGTGATCATCACGGTTTAAATACTTTAAAGCACCAACCTGCAAAGTTGGCAGCCATTGAAGGGCATTGGGAAACCAACCGTGACCATGCTATGCCTTTACTACTCTTCGCTTTACCAAATATGGAAACAGAGTCGAATGATCTTGAAATTGGAATTCCTTATGTAGGCAGTTTGATTCTTACCCATTCACTAGAAGGTCAAGTCACAGGCTTAAAAGATTTTGCACCCGAAGACCGTCCAAATGCCTTAATTGTATTTTGGAGCTTTCGTGTCATGGTTGGCTTGGGCATGTTGATGGTTCTACTCTCGCTCACAGCACTGTGGCTACGTAAAAAAGGCGCCTTATATGAAAGCAGTTGGTTTCATAAGTTTGCCATTATTATGGGACCTACAGGTTATATCGCGCTCCTAGCAGGTTGGGTCACCACCGAGGTCGGCCGCCAACCTTGGGTAGTGTATGGGGTAATTCGTACCAAAGAGGGCTTGTCGCATACAGTTACAGCAGATCAGGTCGGATTAAGTCTCATCATCTTTGTCTTGGTTTATACCGTGGTATTTGGTGCAGGTATTTACTATATGTTGCGCTTAATCAAGCTCGGGCCTTCATTTTCCACTCCCTTAGATGCTGTTCAAGAAGTAGGTCCAGGTCATTTTAAAACCCCTTTACGTCCGCTAAGCGCTGTAGATGAATCACTTGATTCAACAAATCGCTCTACTCCAGATAGCAAGGAGAAACCGCATGATTGATCTCGTTATGGTGTGGGTCGGAATTATCGGACTCGGTGTGCTCATCTATGTGGTTATGGATGGCTTTGACTTAGGGATTGGCATCCTGTTCCCGTTCATTCACGGTAGTCAAGAGCGTGATGTGATGATGAACACGGTCGCGCCTGTTTGGGATGGCAATGAAACATGGATGGTACTGGGTGGTGCTGGGTTATTCGCTGCATTTCCTTTGGTCTATTCAACCGTTTTATCGGCACTGTATTTACCCATTATCTTTATGGTAGTGGCCTTGATTTTCCGAGGTGTCGCCTTTGAATTTCGCTTCAAAGCCACTCGAACCAAATACCTTTGGGATCTCGCATTTATTTGGGGTTCTATCTTATCGAGCTTTTTCCAAGGTGTGATCTTAGGCGCCTATATCCAAGGTATACAGACCAGCAACGGTATTTATAGTGGCGGCGTATTGGACTGGTTGACTCCATTTAGCGTATTTACAGGCATTGGGGTCGTGGTGATGTACGCCACTTTAGGCTGTGGCTGGCTTATTTGGAAAACAGAGAAAGACTTACAACAGCGTATGTATCATCTAATGCCACGCTTGATCATAGCTTTGCTCATTATTTTTGGTGCGGTCAGTTTATATACGCCCCTGACTCATCCTGAAATTGCACAGCGCTGGTTCTCTTTACCGAACTTATTTTATTTTAGCCCCGTGCCCATTTTGGTCTTGTTATTCGTTGGATTAATTTTATCTGCATGTAAAAAGCAACATGACCTCAAGCCCTTTATTTATACCTTAGCTTTGGTGTTTTTAGCCTTTACAGGCTTCGTGATTAGTTTATGGCCGAATATTATTCCGCCATCGGTCAATATTTGGCAAGCGGCTGCGCCTGAGTCGAGTTTAAAATTCACTTTGGTCGGTGCTGCCATTTTAATCCCCATCATCCTAGCCTATACGTTCTTGTCTTATTGGGTATTCCGTGACAAAGTCCGTATTGGAGATCAGGGCTATCATTAATAGAGGAGATAAACATGAAAAAATTTGTGGATCGACTCAGCCCACAATTATGGTTTATTTTATTATGGTGCTTTGGCGTGATCTCTCTCGCACTTATTGCGGGTTTCTTCAAGCTCATGCTGAGTTTTGCATACTAAATTAATCATTTTTATGAATCGAGCATGGGACCTTAGATATCGGTCCTGTGCTTTTTAATTGTAGCGACCGCCATATGTATAAATCAGAAAAACTTGCGCTCAGCCTAAAACATTTGATTGAGAGTGGTTTTTGGAAACCTAACGACAAGTTACCTTCTCTGCGCCAGCAAGCGGAAACATCAGGCTTCAGCCTCATGACCGTGATGAATGCCTATCAGGAACTCGAAGCGCAGGGGCTGATTTATTCACAAGAAAAACTCGGTTACTTTGTCACTGGCGATGCTCAGTCAGAGCATAATGCCAATAGTGTTGTCCTCAATGAAAAAATTGAAATAAACTCTAAAATTTTCAGATACTTAAAATCCATTCAATCTGAAAAGATGATTCCCTTTGGCATCGCTTTTCCCAACAGCCAACTCTTGTACTCAGCCAAGCTAATGCAAACCTTAGGACAACGTGCCAAGCACCGTCTTAGTTATGAACAAATGCCGAGTTTACCCCCAGGTAACTTTGAGTTACGGAAACTGATTGCCCAACGCTACTGCATGCAAGGGATTCCGACGGATCCATCCGATATTGTGATTACCTCAGGCGGGTTGGATGCTTTAAATCTTTCTTTGCAGGCTATGACCCAACCGGGTGATTATATTTTGCTTCAAAAAACAATATTTTATGGTGCTTGGCAAGCTGCGGAACATTTGGGTCTTAAAGTTATTAGTATTCCTGAACATGACGAGCATGGTATTGACCTCGAAGCTTTTAAAGATGCGATTGAGCGCTATCCAATTAAAGTCTGCCTGCTCATGCTCAATAGCCATAATCCGATTGGTTTTACGGTCAGTGATGAAATCAAATATCAACTGGCAAAACTGTTGCATGAACGTGATATTTATCTGATTGAAGACGATGTTTATGAAGAGCTTTATTTTGATCATAAAAAACCGCTGTCGATGAAATACTTTGATCAGAAAAATTTGGTTCTACACTGCTCTTCTTTTTCAAAAACTTTGGGTGCGGGTTTTCGAATTGGTTGGGTCTATGCGGGTAAGTTTTCAGAGCATATTCAGCATTTACAATTGATGAGCACACTTTCCGTCAACTCATTTATTCAAAACGCCTTGGTCGATTATTTATCGCATCGACATTATGAAAAACACTTAAAAACCTTACGTAACACCTTAAAACGTCTAAAAAATCAGTATTACACTTATTTATCTGAACATTTGTCTGAAGATTATCAAATTCATTATTATCCATCGGGCTATTTTTTATGGATTACCCTGCCCGAGCAAGTGAATGGTAATGTAATTTATGAGCAACTCTTAGAGAAAAATATCAGTATTGCACCGGGTTCTTTATTTTATCAAACTGATCATGTGCCGCATCATATTCGCATCAATTGTTCCTTTGAAATCAATGACAGTATCCAAAATGCCTTAGATACGTTGATCAAATGTATTTATCCAAATGCTTTCGATTCAAATAATATTGTTTAAGTGGCTACTCATTGGGAGCATTTTTTATTCATTAGAATCATAAGCCCCTGTAAAAAGTAATATGACATGATCACTTCTGAACATGTCATCCAACGTTAGTACAGACTTATTTTTAAACTGAAATATATTGAGTGTTGAATGCAAAGCGTTTGAATTTAAAACCGCTTAATCTTCTCATCTTTGGTAAATATTAACTTTCAACCGAAAGGTTAGGCAGTCCTTCTTCTGCGGTGAAGTGAATATCAAAGGGTTTATTGGTGATAAAGAGCATTAAGGCATCATTATCGCTTCGCGCACCATGAAACATCACAGAACCCTCAGGAAACCACACAAAATTTCCTGGCCCAAACTCACCCTGACTGGTAACCAAATGTCCCTCTAATACATACATGCCATGCGCACAATGATGCCAATGCTCCACTGTCCTAAATCCAGCTGGATAACGTAACTTCCAAATCATCATGCCAGTATCTGGATCTTGCAAGCAGGTCTTAACAGGTAATTCACTGTTTAAAAAAGGAATGGGAATAAATTCCCATGGCATGGTATTGGTGTTTAGCACAAAAGGTTGATCCGCCATTGTTCTGTTCCCTGAATTTATTTTTGATAACTTTTTAAAAGGAATGACCTGATCACATCAATATGATCAGGTCATTAAACATCAGCCGATTTTAATAATCGGCTTCAGCGTAACTCCTTTATGACTGTCTATCGCGGCTTGATTGATGTCATCAAAGGCATAGAACTTTACTAGTTGATCAAACGGAAATTTACCTTGTTGATACAGCGTGACTAACTCAGGAATAAATTTCTTCGGTGCGCCACTGCCTTCAACCACACCCAAAATGGTTTTTCCACCCAACAATAAATCATTCACATCAAACTGAGCGGTAGTGCCTAAAGGTGGCGCACCAACCACTGCAATTTTGCCTAAAATCCCGAGTGCATCAATGCCCTGTTTTAAGATTTCAGGTCGCCCAGTAGACTCAAGCGCGAAGTTGATTCCACCGCCTGTAATCTCTTTGATCACCGCCACAGGATCTTGCGTTTTGCTATTAATCACATGGGTTGCACCCAATTGTTTAGCCAGCTCCAAACGTGATTCGACAATGTCGACAGCAATAATCGTTGCAGCACCACAGACTTTTGCTGCAAGCAAAGCACTTAGACCTACTGCACCGGCGCCCCATGTCACAAAGCTACTCGCAGGTGTTACTTTGAGGGCATTGATACATGCGCCCGCACCTGTTTGGATACCACAGCCTAAAGGCCCAAGTAGTTCAAGTGGAACCTCTTTGGTCACCTTCACTGCATTATTTTCACGGCTTAACGCATAAGTCGCAAAGGAAGACTGAGCAAAAAAATGATCATGTACGACGGCATGATCATGGGTACAGATTGCACTATGTCCGCCTAGGTCAGCACCACTGAAGTTGCGACCAAAGAACTCTGCGCAATAAGCAGGGTTGCCCGTATTACACTGAGTACATTTACCACAATAGCCATAACTCAACACCACATGATCACCCACTTGCAGGTCTGTGACATTCGGGCCAATCGCCTCAATAATCCCTGCGCCCTCATGACCAAGAACAGCAGGCAGTGGTACAGGATAATATTGATCACGGACAATTAAGTCGGTATGGCACATACCTGTGGCCACAACTTTCACCAATACTTCATCGCCTTGAGGCTGACGGATTTTAAGTGCTTGCAATTCAAAGTCTGCACCTTTACATGCCGTCACTGCGGCAATAATTTCTTTCATTTCGTTCATACGATTACTTCCTGTAATAAATGATTCAACTGATTAAAAAGGATAATGTGGTGCTTGAGCCTGTACAGTCATCCATTGCCATTGGGTAAACTCATCGGCATTGGCAGGACCACCGATACGCGTTCCGTTTCCTGATGAGCCGAAACCACCAAATGGATTGACTGTTTCATCATTCACTGTTTGATCGTTGATGTGTAGTAAACCGACTTTGAGCTGTGCCCCCAGCTGCATAGCACGTCCCACATTTGAGCTAATCACACCGGCTGAAAGCCCGTAGTCTCCATCGTTAGCAAGCTCAATCGCTTGTTCATCTGTGCTAAAAGGAATCAAAACCGCAACAGGGCCAAAAATTTCTTCACTAAAAATTGAATTATTGGCTGTCACATCTGAAAGCACAGTCGGTTCAAAGAATACGCCATCGGCACGTCCGCCTATTTCCAGTGTTGCACCCTCTGCAACTGCTGCATTGACCAATTGTTCGACACGTTGCGCTTGTTTGGCATTAATCAAAGGGCCAATAGTGACATGACTTTCACTCGGGTTACCCACCACAAAGTTCTTCACTTTTTCAATTACACGCTGTTTGACTTGTGCATAAATTTTCTGATGAATCAAAATTTTGCCTGAAGTCATACAGATTTGACCTGAGTGCAAAAATGCACCCCATGCGATATTTTCAGCAGCCAACTCGATATCCGCATCATCTAGAATAATCAGCGAGTTTTTACCGCCTAACTCTAATGAGACTTTTTTCAAGGTTTTTGCAGCATTGGCGCCGACTATACGCCCGACATTTGTTGAACCCGTAAACTGAATACTGGCAATATTTTTATCCAGTGTCAGTGCTTCTCCGACTTCAGCTCCACCCGGTAAGACATGCAACAGACCTTTCGGGAGTCCAGCAAGTTCAAAAATACGTGCAATCGCATAACCACTACACACAGCTGTGCGTTCATCTGGTTTAAGTACCACTGCATTACCCAGTGCTAATGCAGGTGCAACTGCACGTAATGCTAAATAGAGTGGAAAATTAAAAGGTGAAATGACTCCAACCACACCAAGCGGTAAGCGTTTTGCAATGCTGAGTTTCCCATTTTGGGTTGGCAGGACTGTGCCCTGATCCGCAGCAGGTAAACCGATACAATGCTTGAGCACTTGAATAGAAATACTGACTTCAAAACCTGCTTTAAGCGGTAAAGAACCACTTTCTTTCACCAACAATTCAATTACATCTGCTTGGTGTTCCGTGAGTAAAATGGCTGCCCGCTCAAATACCGCTTGGCGTTCTTGATAACTCAGTGCCCACCATGCCTGCTGTGCAGTTTTTGCCTGTTGCGCTGCCTCTACTACATCTTGGGAGGAAGCATAGCCAATTTCGCCCAGTTCTTGACCTGTCGCCACTTCAACCACGCTATACGTCTGTTGGGCTGGTTGCCATGAACCGTTGAATAGTTTTTTATCCCAAATCTCTCTTGCTAATATCGACATAATCACCTCTTGAAAATTGACCTAAACAATCCACACATCCATCCATTTTCATCGTTGCAGAACTGAAGCAATGGATGTGTTGTCATCGCACATGCTTTGAATTAAAAAATGTAAAAAAGTCGAAAGTTTAGTCCAAACTCTTTCTTCAACCCACTTTCGACCTGCGTGTCTGAAACCAACTGTGCACTCAATTGCGTTTTGGCATTCATCATGTGCTGGAACTCAAATCGAGCCTGTTGCTTTTCCATGTTTTGATTGAGCTGAATGCCATCCAAAGATTGTTCACCGCCATAGTTGGCTGCATATCCCAAGGCAAATCGCTGCTTGGCATTTAAGTCATAACGTAAATTGACCTGTGTTTGATAACTGGTGTCTTGAGACAGGGTCTGATTGCCACTGCCTGCTTTATCATTGTCTCCATACCAAATTGCATCTTGATAAAACTCAAAACCCCATTTGCCATAAAGCGGTTGTACCCAAGCCAACTGCACATCATATTTAAAACGGTTTTCACCTAGGTTCACGGCATCATTTTTATCGTATTGTCCAAGCGGTAAATAAATAAACGGAGTTACCGCGAAATAGCGACCCGAAGCCCCTTGTTCAGGTTGATTAATCAACCAAAAAGCAGAGGCTATAATCGGATCTGCAAAACCCGATGCATTATTCAAATCTGCATCACCAATTTGAGTATTTCGCACCGATCCAAAGGGAATAACCACTTGCGGCGTTGCACGTAAACCTGCGATGTCGGTGTAATGAATGAAACGTGCAATACCAATATCTGAGCGAGAATCAGCATGGGTTTTATCACCCTTTTGGTAGTAACCATCCATTTCACTATGTTGATAATAAAAAACCCCAAGATTGGTTCCGCTCGGGAGGGTTGTATAATCCCCAACATTCACATCAATGGCATGACTCTGTGATGCGCACAAAACACCAAGTATGAGTAATCCCGCATTTTTATTCCCAAAATACATAACATGTTCCCTTTTATCCAAATTATCCTTAATGGCTCATCTCTTTTCTTGAGCTTGTTTTAATGACCTTTAAATGCATTGATCATTTGTCAAAAATCATCAAGCGTCTTGCTTGACCGAGTATGAGTTGTAGAGTTATTGCAGAATGCATGCCATAAATTTAATCAATAAATATCAATAACTTGAGTGTTTGTAAAAATTACTCATGTCCATAAAGTAGACATACTAAAAAAGGACTGTCCAGTTACTGGACAGTCCTGCTGTAAATTAAGATTTAAAAAAATCTCTTGAGGTAAATTGGTACTCTGTATACGAAACTTAGACCAAAAGTGCGAAACAGTATTGCGTTTAAATAACAGTAAAAGCTAAAGATATGGGCTAGATAGCTCAAAGCTAAGTTATGTAATAACACCTAACTGCTGATGTATTTATACACCGTTGTTCTTGAAATATTTAAGCGCTTGGCCGTGCGTGCAATATTGCCATTTTCTTCATCTAATACCTGCATGACCATCTGTTTGGTCATCGCATTTAAGTTTGGATTTTCCACTGCTAGCATAGACTGATTCGCCGTTTGAACACCATCCGAGGACTCAGGCAAATAAAGCTGTGTCAAAACATCGCCCTCATTAAACGCAGCCGATAACCTTACAATGTGAATAAGCTCACGGATATTCCCCGCCCATGTATAGGTCTGAAACTGCTGCTCGACTTGAGCTGACCATTGCGAGATGCCAAACTGATGTAAAATACGATGGAAAATCGCTCGCTTATCTTGTCGTAAACGTAAAGGTTCCAGATGCACTTGAAAACCACAGATCCGATAATATAAATCGCTACGGAATGTCTGCTGTTCAATTTTCATTTTCAAGTCTTGATGGGTTGCACATAATAACTTAAATGCTGATTTAATCGGCTTTCGCCCCCCAACCCGATAAAACCGTTGGTCTTGCAAGACGCGTAAAATTTTGACTTGTAAATGTAAGGGCAAATCACCAATTTCATCGAGAAACAAAATACCTTGATCCGCCAGTTCAATCAGTCCTTTTTCACCTTGCTTTTTTGCTCCTGTAAAAGCACCGCCTTCATAACCAAACAGCTCCGCCTCTAATAAATGGTCAGGAATCGCGCCACAGTTAATGGAAATAAAAGGTAAGTCAGCATCCAGCTTTTGATGTAACTGCTGTGCGAAGTGGTCTTTACCCGTACCCGTTTCTCCTGTGATCAGCACTGGAATATCTGCTTTTAAAGCTCTTAGGGCCTGATCAAGCACCTGCTGCATAGCGATTTGTTTGGTCTGTCTTTTTTCAGCTCTATGCAAGGCATACCACTTTGCATAGAAAAATGCATGATCGTGACTTTGGATAAAAAATGAATCAGTTGTCTCAAGCTGACTCAATGTCTTTGTTAAAAAGAAATCGTAAATACAGCGACCTAATAACAGTTCAATCGAACAGTTGAGTAATTTCAATGCCATTTGATTGGCTTTCACAACTTGCCCATAATTATCCAGCACGATCATGCCTGTATAAGCATTTTCAATTAAGTCTTTTGAATGTTGGAAATAAAGTACACGTTGGTTTGGTTTGAGTTCTGCAAGAATCAGTTTATTTTCTAAAATATAACTTTGATACAGCAAATGTCGAAGCCAATTGCTCGCCAAAAGCCCTTGCGGTGAGGTGATATCTAAAGCGCCTAAAACTGCTCCTGCTCCATTAAAAATAGGCACAGACGCACAAGAATAATTGGCAAATTCATCCAAATAATGCTGATGTCCCGTCATGATCATAGGCTGTTTTGACAAAACACTACATGTCGGTGCAATTGCTCCAAATATAGAAGGATCAATCACTCGACCTGTCCGTAAAAAGTGATACTGCTCGTCTAAGTCTGGATTATGGCGTTCGGCAATAATTTTAAGCTGTTGATTAATTAAAAAAACACTAACATCCTGCTGTCCAAATAACTGCCAAATATCGTTTAAAACGACTTCAGCAAGTGCAGCAAATCTGACATCCTCACAAGACAGATGATCGACAGGAAAATCATGTAACGAGGTCAGTTTAGAAAAAGGACTTAAACCCGCTTTTTTCGATCTTTCCCATGCTTGTAAAATTGGTGAATCTCGCTCCACAATCTCTGGAAGCACACCAGTCGTGTAAAAATTGTATTTAATATTTTGCCAAGAAAATTCAGATAAACCATCCATGAGCATATCCCAAATTAAACCGTTTCTTTAAATCCTACATGTGCTGATTTGAACGTATTTTTATGTACATCTACTACTCATTTTGATGTTTGAGAAGCAAGTCTATTCCGTACCGTAAAATACATTCAATTTAAACACGAATACCGCGCTATAGTTTTAATCAATTTCAATCAACACTAAACCAATTTACCTGCACCAGAAGTGATGAAAAAAACTTCAGCTACTCCATCACCATAAAGCTATGTATAGGATTTCTCAATACCCATATTTTGAAAATAGCTACGATAAACATAAACACAGCCGAATGAAAAACTCGCCATCAGGCCAGATGCAACAGGTAAAGCCATCACGCTGTCTTGAGGAAAGACAAAAACCAAAAATGGAAAGGCATAGACAGCAGGAATGCGCATATCAAAGAGCTTGAGCAAAAGAAACATTAAAGGCATGTATATGAGGGTGAGTATTATCCCATCTTGAATCCACAATTGCATAAGCACGGCCATTGAAATCGACAGTGTCAACACAGCAACCTGCTTAAGATACATTTTCAACGAATACATCATCATATTTAATGATTCATACACGACCACTGTAATCGGTGGAATCAGTGCCATCGCTTCAACCTTAAAAATAGCAGCGAGTGCAAAACCGATTAAAGTAATACTGGCATACACACCTATTTTTCGTCGATCAAAATTGCCTTTCCGCTCTATGCCCTGATTCAGTTTAAAGAGCACAACACCCAACATCAGCATAAAACTGGTGACAAAAATCGAAATCAAAAACGATAGTTCATAAGCTTGGGTCACAATCGGCAAGAAACCCGTGGCCAGTGCGGGCGGTAATATATAGTTAAACATCCGCATCACCAGCAACATGGCACATAGAACCAAAACCAGTTTGAGCAGATATGAAATCGGCATCAAATTAATACAGAACCCGATTACAGCAGTCAGACTCGGTAAAATAAAAATTTTATCTGGCTGATTCAGCCACTGTTTATCTCGATAAACCCACAATCCAACGGCCATCGCTGCCATTTCGGGCAGAATGATTTCACGATCATTCAGTCCATAAGCCGCTACCACCATGAGCAAAATAAAGAGAAAAGCCATAACATAGCTTTGGGAGCTTAACGTTGTCTTTGCCTGTGACATCGGATTCATCTACGGTTCCTTATTTTGATTTAAAACGCTATAGCGCCAAGGATGTATCTCGTCAGTACGATCACGCTAGGAGCAAAAAGCACCATGATTATTCCTGAAATAATCATGGAAAGGCTGGCAATGACGCCTTCTAATTCATGGCGCTGTCTTGCCCGAGCAATACCCATAGCATGTGCAGCATTACCCAGTGCAGAACCCGAAGCAATTCTGTTCTTGCACCGCATCCATAACAACAGCACATCTCCCAACAACATACCTACCAAACCTGTAATCACAGTAAAGAGTGGAATCAGGCTGATGGATCCCCCCACTTTTTCGGTGAGCACCAAAGCAAAAGGAATCGAAATGGAACGCGCCAACAAGCTATTTTTAACGATGTCATCAAAGTCCAATAGACTCGCCAAAAACCAACTGCTGAAAATACCCACCAACATGGCGAGGCTGGAGCTGAACAGCAACACTTTAAAATGTTGCTGAACCATACGGCGATAACGAAAAACAGGAATAGCAAAAGCCACCGTAATTGGACCAAGCATCGCCACCAAGTACTGGGTATAGTGGTAATAGTCTTGGAACTGGTGCTGAAATATTAGAATCAGTACGATGCTCAAGATGGGCACAACAATAATCGGGGACAAATAGATTTTTTGGGTTCGTACAAAGAGCCTCTTTGCCATGACATAGCACAGCACGGTCCAAGCCAAGTAAAAAACACCCCAAAACTCAGTCATCCTGATTTTCCTGCATTGTCTGTTCTGGTTTTGAGTCTTCTTGCTTTAAGCAAATAGCGACGGTATATACCGAAACCAACATGACCAAAGCGGTACTGATCAAAATCACCAGTAGAATTTTCCAACCACTAGCGATCAATAAATCCTGATACTGAATCACACCGACCACAGGTGGAATGAAAAATAGCAATAGTTCAGCCAATAATAGATCTGCACCGCGTTCAATGTGGGCTAATTTCAGCCACTTCATTTCGAGTAAGAACAACAGTAGAAAGAAGCCCAACACACCCGACGCAACAGGCAGATTCAACAGCTTTTGCAAGACATAAGCACCGCTCCAAACGGCCAAAATAGCCATGATTTGGTAGCTCGCGGTTTTTAGCGTCTTCAACTGAGTTTGGACGTCCAACATCATCCGATGTCCGCATAAGCCCGTTGTTTAAATGGCTGAATGGAGACACGTTTATAAGTTTCCAAAAAGGATTCTTGCTCCAAACGCAAATCCAAATAAGTATTTAAAATTTCTTCGAGCACATCTGGAATATCTTCTGCGGGAAATGAAGGGCCTAAAATATCACCAATGGATGCATCATGATCTGAGTTACCCCCTAAGCTAATTTGGTAATATTCAGCGCCTTTTTTATCGACACCCAAAATACCAATATTGCCAACATGGTGATGCCCACATGCATTCATACAGCCTGAAATATTTAAATCAACTTTACCTAAATGATATAAAGCATCCAAATCATCAAAACGGCGAGCAATCGCTTCATACACTGGAATAGATTTGGCATTTGCCAAAGAGCAAAAGTCGCCACCCGGACAGCAAATCATGTCGGTCAGGAAGCCAATATGTGCACGAGCCAAATTGCCACGATCCAAGACTTGCCACAGTTCAAACAGATCCTTTTGGCGTACGTCAGTTAAGGCAATATTTTGCTCATGCGTGGTTCGCAGCTCACCAAAAGTATATTGGTCAGCCAAATCTGCAATTAAGCGCATTTCATCGGAAGTCATATCCCCTGGCGCCACACCTGCCCGTTTCAAGCTGATCGTAACAATGCGGTAGCCCGCGACTTTATGTGCATGGGTATTGATATTGAACCAGTGTTTAAACTTCGGATACTGCTGGAACAAAGCCTCAAAATCGTATTGTTCTAAAGGTTCATAGGTAAATGGCTGAAACACCGCATCCATTTTCGCCAAGACACTGGGCTGAACCTTGAGTAGTGTTTGAGTATGTGCAAACTCGGCTTCAACTTTTTCAGCAAAACCTGCTGGGGTCAGGGCTTTCACTAAAATTTTAATACGTGCTTTGTATTTATTATCACGGCGGCCATGCAGGTTATAGACACGCATGATGGCATCTAAATAAGCAATTAAATCTTCACGGGCTAAAAATGGCTTAATCACATGTCCCGCTAAAGGTGTACGCCCAAGCCCGCCACCGACTTTAATTTGATAGCCCAACTCCCCTGCTTCATTTTCCACCACATAGACTCCCACATCATGAAAGGTCGTAGCAGCACGGTCTTGCTCAGGGTGTGCACAAACCGCAATTTTAAATTTGCGCGGAAGGAATGAAAACTCAGGATGGAAAGTACTCCACTGGCGAATCAATTCGCAGGTCGGGCGCGGATCTGTGAGCTCTCCATCAACAACACCTGCATATTGGTCTGTGGTGGTGTTTCGAATACAGTTGCCACTGGTCTGAATAGAATGCATGTGTACCGTAGCAAGTTCCTGCAAAATATCAGGCACATCTTCAAGCTGCGGCCAATTCAGTTGAATATTTTGACGCGTTGAAATATGTGCATAGCCACGATCATACTTCTGTGCAACCTCGGCCACCTTCCGCAGTTGTGCGGAGTTCATTAAGCCATAAGGCACTGCCAAACGTAGCATGGGGGCATAACGCTGAACATATAAACCATTTTGTAACCGTAATGGGCGGTATTCTTCTTCGGTCAGTTTCCCCGCTAAATAACGCTGGGTTTGATCACGAAATTGCGCGACACGTTCATTTAATAAATTTTGATCAAAGTCTGTATATAAAAACATCTGAGTGACCTATGTCTATGCATAAAGATGAAAAGGAGCAGTGTTCGAGGGCGTATCAAAACTATCAATTAGGCTAAAAAAGTTGCCTGATTGCGTGACACACCATGTTGTAAACAGGTCTGCATATACTCGGCATAGACCGATAATTTTTCATAGATATGCTCGGCATAAAACATATCTTCGATCAATTGAGTCGCTTGCTGTAGGCTATAACTGCCGTAGCTCAACAATAATTCTGCATTCAGCGTGGCAAATTTTTCACATAAAGCAACATACTGTTCATCTTTGTTTTTAAAGAATAATTTACGCATATTCCAGTCACGACTGTCGATAATACTATCTTGCGGATGGATGCGAATATAGTAAATTTTTACTTTAAAAAACTGCTCAAGTTCCGCTATTTTTTGCGTATTGAGTGCCAGTGCAGTCACCAAGAAAATCTGTGAAACATCGGTTCGACAGAGTGCTTTGATCAATGAACTATAGAAAAAATCGACATCGTCTAAACTGGTATCACTTAAATCTAAATAAAGATTCAGTGCCTCAAGCACATCATCTATTTTTAAGTTTTGTCTTTGCTCAGCTTGATAGTAACGGTTGAGGATATTAAGAACAGATGGTGTGGCTGGGCTGTTATAAATCACAGGGTGATTTAGATTCGCCAAGATAAAAGGTGCAAACAAAAACGCTGCGCTAGCTTGTTCTGCTTGAATAGCGGACTGCACAATATACTGAACTTTTGAACTTGCAAAATCACGTAAAACTTTGGCACGTAGCAATGTTGCTTCTAAGTTTAGATATTGCTGAGCCAGCACATGCTGTAGTTTTTCTGAAAATCCCTGTCCTTCAATCAGTTCAGACATTGTATTCAGTTGCTGTGTTACAAACATTAGGCCACCATCAAGATTGTGATTCTTTCTTGAAACAAATTTTCATCCGATTTGATGGAAGTAAGTAGCTACAGTAAGGCGGTAAAAAACTATAACAGAATTTTATTGATGTCTTTTTCTGGTTTTATTCTTCAGTTTCCAAACGCACCATAAAAACAATTCAGTTTAGAATCCCTCTGATGATGCGGTTTAATTTTAACGACTCTTTTATCTAAATATAGTCTACTACAGTGTGTGCATATCCAAATCAAGGCGCTTGGTCGTATGAATCCAAAATTTAGCAGTTATACACTGTTACAGTGTCTTGCTCTTGCAGATGATTAAGGCTTGAGTAGCCATTCAACAGAACGATCAAATAGCTTTAAACCATCATTAGACAACAGAGTAAATGTATCATTATGCAGGAAAAACATGAGTCTTTTGGCTGGCGCTAAAGATTCATAATCCATGGTTGCGCCTTTTTCATAGCCCCAAATAGCAACTTTTTCAGGTTCACCATAAACGGTTGCAATAATCGTTGCACCTAAACCAGGTTTCCCCCAATTCATGCTTTCTTGTTTGCTATATACATTTGCTGTACCTGCGGGGAGTTGAGCAGATAACTCATGTGGTGCATTGACCAACCATAAATAGCGTGTTTTTTCTACCTCACCAAAATCCGTTCCTGTTCTCTTCCCAGTCATTGCAAGGTCATCAACATAATCACTTTCCCATGTCATCAAGGGTATAGACAGATACCGCCAGCCAGATTTTAAATTTTTTGAACCTACAGTTGAAGATAAAATCACTAAATCTGTATTTTTAATTTGTTTAGGATCTTGGCTCTGATCAAGAATCTGTACTTGATAACCCTCTGCTTGTAAGTGCGACTGAATTGCTAAATCGGTTTTATAAGAAGGCCCATTCACTTGAGAAATGAGTGTGATATGCGGTGCATTGGGCTTTGCTTGCGTACACAGGGATATCAGCAAACATACTGCACCAATAACTGATGCACACATGAAACGTACTTTTTGCATTTTAGAACCTAAAAAATAGAAAAGAATGATCTAGACAGACACATCAAATTAAATAGCCCTACAACGTTGATAGCAGACAATTGATTTCATGTTAGATCACGTCGCAATTTGCGATTTAGAAGATAGCATATATTTTTTAAATTAAGCTGCTATGTGGTAAATGAGCTGACACGACCCGATTACTATACCCATCTGTAAAGTACATTTAAGCTGTATTCGTCATATAGATGAGACACTTCTTCCTATCCTACTTATTGTTTTGAACGCCTAAAAAATAAAAAATAACGTCATCTCCCAACACATTCTAGTCCAATCATCTATATGTTTGAATCAGGAAGGAACATCGAAATGAAATCAAAACACCATAAAATTGTCTTATCCATCAGTACATTGGCAATCGCCATTGCCACCAGCTTCAGCAATGCAGCAGAGACCAGCTATAAAGCCAGCAGCGTGAACCAGCCCATTAAAATCGTGAATATCGCGTCTTTAGAAGCACAAGCCAAAGCGCAAATGCAATCAGGTGCTTTTGGTTATATTCGTGGCGGTGCAGAAGATGAAAATAACTTACGAAGTAACACTTCTGCTTTTGACAAAAAATATATCATGCCACGTATTATGCAAGGCATTGAACTAAAAGATATTAACCTCAATACCAAGTTCTTGGGCATTGACTTAAAAACCCCGATTATTCAAGCTCCTATGGCTGCTCAGGGTTTAGCCAATGTCGATGGTGAGCTTTCAACTGCCAAAGGTATGGCAAAAGCAGGTTCTATTTTTTCACTCAGCACCTATGGCAATAAAACCATTGAAGAAGTGGCTCAAGTTTCAGGAAAAAACCCTTTCTTCTTTCAGCTTTACATGAGTAAAAATGACAAGTTCAATGAGTTTACCTTGAAGCGTGCCAAAGAGCATGGCGCTAAAGCCATCATTTTAACAGTGGACTCACCTGTCGGTGGCTACCGTGAGGATGACATTAAAAACAACTTCCAGTTTCCCTTGGGCTTTGCAAATTTAGAACTGTTTGCTCAACAAAATAAAGATGGCTCGAAGACAGGTAAAGGGGCTGGTATTAGCGAAATTTATGCCCAAGCCAAACAAGCCTTCACCCCGTCGGACATTCAATATGTAAAAAAATTGACTGGTCTGCCTGTGATTGTCAAAGGGATTCAATCGCCTGAGGATGCTGACATGGCCATTCGTGCGGGTGCCGATGCCATTTGGGTATCTAACCACGGCGGTCGTCAGTTAGATAGTGGTCCATCCTCTTTTGATGTGTTGCCGGGCATTGCCAAAGTCGTCAATAAGCGTGTACCGATTGTTTTTGACAGTGGTGTCCGTCGTGGTTCACACGTATTTAAAGCCTTAGCCAGCGGTGCTGATGTGGTTGCCATTGGTCGCCCAATTCTCTACGGTCTACAACTGGGAGGTGCTGAAGGCGTCAACTCAGTGATGGAACAGTTCAATAAAGAACTCCGCATTAACATGATGCTCGGTGGTGCCAAAGACATTGAAGCGGTGAAAAAAACCAAGCTCTATACAGACAAAGATTTTGAATAAGCACTGACGGCTCTATACCCAAGTCGTTGGCAACCCTGCTGACTGCTTGAGTAAATGCTTATGTGATAAGTCTTGAAATAAACGATTTCACTCAATTTCGAGTTAAACAATGAATGGATATCAACGCCTAGTAGCCGTGCATGCCTTGGCAACTCAAGAAATTCGTCGATTTCTGCGAATATGGCCGCAAAGCTTATTCGCTCCTGCACTGACGCTGACTTTATATTTATTCATTTTTCATAATTTGGCCATACCACTCGCCAATAGCACAGATCAAGCTAACTCTCTGCACTTTATTGTGCCGGGGTTAATCCTGATGGGGGTCATCACCAGTAGTTATGACAATGTTAGCCTTAGCTTCTTTAGTGCTAAATTTAGGAAAACCTTAGAAGAACTACTGACTAGCCCCATGTCTAATCATCTGATTGTGCATGGTTATTTGATGGGCAGTTTAATGCGGGCTTTTATGGTCGCAATTATAAGTAGTCTCATGGCATGGGCACTTACAGATCTAAGCCTAATGCACCCCATACTCCTATTTATGATCCTTTTCATTACGGCAGTATTCTTTTCACTGTGTGGCTTAATCAGTACCTTTCTGATTGATGACTTTGACCAACTGGCAGTCATTCCCAACTTTATCCTCTTACCTTTACTTTTCTCATCGGGGATTTTTTATGATATTGATGCGCTGTCTCCCCATTGGCAGATGATCCATGCGTTCAATCCAATAACGTATCTGGTTGATTGCATTCGTTATAGCTTCATTGCGGGTGTCAGGCCCAATATTCCTTTAATTATGTCGGCTTATGGGGTCAGTATCATGGCTTTATATCGGCTCGCCGATTCTTTATTGACTAAAATGCGGGATGTATAAAACACTGATCTGATTAATGTCTTGATCAGTGGTCTATTTTTTAGAGACAGCATCAAATATTTGCAGGCTCAAAAACATTCAATAAAATCTGACTCAGCCAACTTTGGGGTGAAGTCGTTTGATGCGAGGCCAAAGTATAAAGATTAACAGTATAATCGGGGACCTTAATAGGCAAGTCAAAAACATCAATCTCATGTATCGTTCTGAATTGTTCAACAGCTTTACTAGGTAAGGTCATGATGAGATTGCTAGACTCCAAAATATAAGGTGCAACCATCATATTTGGTAGTTCCAGCGCAATTTGTCGTGTAATACCCATGGTTTTTAAGACCCGATCGACAATTCCATGATGTTCCCCCCATGCACTCACTCGAATATGCTTTGCCTCCACATAGTCCTCAAGTCGCATCGTGCTGTACAATTGCTTAGGTGCAACAACAACATAACGATCTGAAAAACAGAGCTGCTCTACTATTGCCGAATGATTCATTTCACCCTGCTCGGAATATCCAATAACTGCATCCACATGCCCTAAGACTAAACTTTGAAACAGCGCCTCTTGCTGTTCAAACATAATTCTTATTTTGATATTGGGAGCAATCACACTCAGTCTTTTCATGAGAGAAGGCAGAACACAAAAAGCCGTATAGTCTGTTGTGCCCATCACAAATTCCATCGTACTTGAAAGGGGATCAAATGGTTCGACTTGAAATAATTGCTGAGAGATGAGCGCTAAGCTTTCAAAAATGGAGGGCGCTATTTCCTCTGCTTTTTTGGTTGGCAACATTTCCCCTTTCATGCGTACAAACAAAGGATCCTCCATCACATCTCGCAATCTATTCAGTGCATGGCTAAAGGCAGAAGCACTGATATAAATAGACTCAGCGGCCTTAGCTACACTTTTATGCTGATACAAAGCGCGAAAAACCAAGAGTAAATTGAGATCAAAAGCATGAGGTATAGAGTGCATATTATTCATTTTTCAATGTAATAAAATGCAGTATATACACTTAATTTATGCTTTAGAATATTTTCAAAATTATCCGAGTTTCTCTTATGCAAGAAATTATTCGTTCTGTTCAACTCACTGATGTTGCACGTTGTTTCGAAATTGAGTCTGCAGCATATTCAGCAGATGAGGCGGCAAGCCAAGCAAAAATTCAAATTCGAGCCGAACAATATCCCCAAGGTTTCATTGTTCTAGAAGTGGAACATCATGTTATCGGTTTCATTAATAGTGGCTGCGCCGATAAAGTCGTAATGTCTGATGAACACTTTAAAGAATTAAAAGGCCATACACCCTCTGGCACGAACCTTGTCATCATGTCTGTCGTTGTTGACCCTGTATTTCAAGGACGAGGTTATTCGGCAAAACTCATGACCGCTTTTATTGAGAAAGCAAAAAGCCTGAACAAAGCTGCAATCTATTTGATGTGTAAAGAACAGTATCTCAAACTGTATGAGAAATTTGGTTTTCAACTCCTGCAAAAATCAGATTCGACTCATGGAGGAATGCAATGGTATGAGATGAAGTTAGAGCTTGCTTGACATGAACCCAGTTCGGTTCATTCGTCTTGCCAACATCTTGATTAGCGTGCTGGTTTTTGTTGTCATTTTTACACCAAACGTCAAATCATATTTGTGGGGGGCCATTGTATTGACTCTATGTCTGATCTGCGTTTCCTACCAACGTTCAGCAGAAGGTCTATGGGTAGGAATCGGCTTGTTATTAATTGCGATCAGCTTTTATTAGGTGAATGCTAGATCAAGCTATACATTTAAATCAGATAAAACTGACGCTTTTGTGTGATACAGCGTTGTCCTTCATTTAATACTGAAAAGGCACAGTTAAAGTTGTTTTGATACGCTCTAACACAACAGTGGTTTTAAACCACTGTACATTCGCATTTTGATGAAAAAGCTGATCACATAAGGCTTGAAAGCGACTCATACTCGGCACCAAAAGTACCAACATAAAGTCCGCCTCACCTGTTACGTAATAACACTGCTGCACTTCTGGTATTGAAAAACTCGCTTTTAACACGTCAAGATCTGTCACATGAGTTTGGTTAACACGAACCTCGACAAAAATCGTAACCACCTGCCCCAGTTTGTCTGGATCCAGTACTGCGTTATTACCAATAATATAACCACTGTCTCTTAATTTTTGAATGCGACGCTGTACTGAGGCGGTTGATAAATGCACCAAGTCTGCCAATTCGCGTAGCGGCGTGAGGCAATCTTTTTGCAGATGCTGTAATAAAGCGAAGTCAAATTTATCCAATTGCATCAAGCGCATTCCACGAGAAAATTTCTCATTTAAGCTAAACAATATAAGCCAATTTATCAATAAGACTGCAATAAAATATCACTTATTCATGCGTTTTAAGACCCGTTTTATGCCTCAGCATCCCAATACAACACTTGGCATTAGTTTAAATGTCACGGCCTCAGTGCTATTTGCATTAATGTTTGCCTATACTTCACTATTGGGCTCTTTGTCAGGCACAGAAATTTACGGCTGGCGCATTGTATTGAGCATTCCCTGTTTGACACTTTTTATATGGCTAAAAGGCAATTGGTCTCAGGTGATTGTGATTTATCGCCGTTTCTACCAAGAGCGCTTTTTCTTTTTAACACGCGTGTTATCTTCGTTTTTAATTGGGATTCAGTTGTGGCTGTTTATGTGGGCACCCAGTCATGGCTATGGACTGGATGTTTCACTCGGTTATTTTATGATGCCAATTAGCATGGTGATTGTGGGTCGGATTGCGTTTAAAGAGCGAATGTCTCGTTTTCAACAACTGTCCTGTGTTTTTGCAGTACTGGGGATATTGAATCTCTTAGCCATTTCTCAAACCCTGACTTGGCCCACTCTGCTGATTTGCTTGGGTTATCCGATCTATTTTTGGCTCAGACAAAAAACGGAGACGAATAATATAGGCGGACTTTGGTTTGACATGATGCTGAGTGTTCCTGTCTGTCTATACTTTATTATGCACGGTTCTATCGTCACAGAAAGCCTATCTGCAAGTTCACATACACTGTTGCTTATTTCAGGACTTGGATTAATCAGTGCACTGGCTTTGGCATTTCAGTCCTTGTCTGCCCCACATTTAAACTTAAGTCTGTTTGGACTGTTGGTTTATGTCGAACCCGTATTGTTAGTGGCCGTTTCAATCGCCTTAGGAGAAAGTATTACTTTGGCAGAATGGCCAACCTATATCGCCATTTGGCTCGCAGTATGTGTGCTTATGTTAGAAGGGTTACAGCAGTTAAAACGAAACCGTAAGTTAATGGCCTAAATCATTTATTCCATTGAAGCATTTAAAAGGTGATGTTGTCTCACAATACTATTCAATAAACTGGAAAAATTGATTGCAGGTTGGCTATGCAGATCTGCTTTAAACGCAATACCGAGTCCAATGGTTGCGGTTTTATTTTTTAGATATTTATATTTAATCCCTTCAATTTTGAGCTGTTGGGTGGACTCAGGCACTAAAGAAATCCCTAAGTTCGCCGCAACCAACGATAAAATTGAAACAATCTGAGGCGCTTGCTGTCCAACTTTTGGGGTAAAACCATGCTGTTGGCAAGTATTTAGAATCGCAGCATACAGCCCAGCACTCACCTCAGGAGGAGAAACAATAAAACTTTCATGTGCAAATTCTGCAAAATCCACCATCTCTTCATCTGCGGGATAATGTAAAGGCAAAGCAGCAATCAACTTTTCATCAATCAAGTTACGAATCGTAATAGCTTTCGGGTACTGTGCAGGTGGCCGTACAATCGCAATGTCTAATTCATTATTCAGTAAACTTTCAATTAAAATCAAAGAATTGGCTTCTTTTAACACCAAATTCACCTGCGGATATCGCTGCTGGAATGCTTGGATGGCGGTCGGAATTAAAGAATTTAAAATTGAGGTGCCTGTAAAGCCGAGCGTTAGTTCTCCCCATTCACCATTTGCCGTACTTTGGGCCAATTTCACTGCATTTTTCAGTTGATTCTGAACGGGCAAGACCATTTTAAGAAAAGTTTCCCCTGCTGGTGTCAGTGCAACACCATGAGAATAACGATAAAAAAGTTCAACGCCGATTTCATTTTCCAACTTTTTAATTTGCATACTCAACGGTGGCTGACTTATGCCAAGACGCAAGGCTGCTTTAGAGAAACTTTGCTCTTCTGCGATAGCAATGAAGTACTGAATATTGCGTAGTTCCATATATAAAAGCTATACCATTATTGAGTTATATATATTATACATATACATCTGCACTTCTTAAAATAAAAGCTCTTCTCCATATTAAGTCAGTTAAGTCATGAAACTGAGCTCTTCGATAGAAGCAGACTGGTCTACCTTTCAGCAACCCATTCCACAAACCATCAACAAAGGTACACGGGAATATAAAAAAGCGGGTATGGCGTTGTTCCTATTAGGCTTTGCCAGTTTTTCGCTAATCTATTGCGTACAGCCCTTGCTACCCAATTTAAGTCAAAGTTTCCATATTGCGCCCAGTGCAAGTGCGCTTGCATTGTCTTTAACCACAGGCTTTTTAGCCATGTCGATCGTGCTATCCAGTGCTTTTTCACAAACATTGGGCAGAAAAGGGCTGATGTTTTTCTCGATGCTTTTGGCTTCAATACTTAATGTCATGTGCGCAGTTTCACCGAGTTGGCATGTACTCATGCTTTCAAGAAGCTTAGAAGGTTTTGTTTTGGGTGGAGTTCCTGCTGTTGCTATGGCTTGGATTGCAGAAGAAATTAGCCCGAAAGATTTAGCTAAAACCATGGGGCTATATATTGCAGGCACAGCATTTGGCGGCATGATGGGACGTGTTGGCATGGGTATTTTGACCGAGTTTTTCTCATGGCGTATTTCCATGGCGATTCTCGGTGGCATCTGTCTGTTCTGTGCATTAGGTTTTTTGAAACTCTTACCTAATTCGCGAAATTTCACTGCCCAGCAAGGTCTCTCTTTTAAGTTCCATCTACATGCATGGTATGCACACTTAAGTCATACACGGCTATTAAAAATTTATGTCATCGGTTTTTTGCTCACCAGTATCTTTGTCACTTTGTTTAATTATGTGACCTTTAGACTGTTTGCAGCACCCTATCATTTAAGCCAAACACAGATCAGCCTCATCTTTTTATCTTATAGTTTGGGTATTATCTCCTCATCTATCGCAGGCAATATCGCAGACCGAGTAGGCAAAAAGCAGGTGATGATTTTGGGCTTTTCATGCATGCTTTTAGGCGTGCTACTCACCCTTTCTGCATCTTTATTTCTGATTATTCTTGGTATTGGCTGTGTGACCACTGGCTTTTTCATTGCCCATGCCATTGCCAGCAGTCGCGTAGGCGAACTCGCAACATCCAATAAAGGCCACGCCACCTCCTTGTATCTGCTTTTTTATTATTTAGGTTCAAGCATTATAGGCGCCTATGGTGGAAATATTTGGCAAAGCTATGGCTGGAATGGCATCGTTATCTTAAATATTTTTCTGATCCTAATTGCACTCATCGTTATTTTTTCAATAAAACCACTCCATTCATCCACCCCAACACCTTAGGAATTTCGACCTCATGCAACAACACTTATTTGTCTACGGTACCTTAGCTCCCAATAAACCCAATGCCCATATTTTAGAAGCGATTGGCGGTACATGGCGCAAAGGCTCTGTGAAAGGATGGCTTAAAGAAGCTGGTTGGGGTGCAGAACTTGGCTTTCCTGGCCTGACGCTGAGTCCAGATGGGCAAACTATTGATGGATATATTTTTAGTTCAGAACAATTAGATAGCCTGTGGAACAGCTTGGATGAGTTCGAAGGCAGTGAATATCAGCGTGTTTTAACTGAGGTCATTTTAGAAAATGGAAAAATACAACAGGCCTATGTCTATGCACTAAATCAGCACGTATAAGTCGTATTTTTATGTAGCGAAGTCTCAAAAATTAAATGAAATCGAATACGGATGATTGCTCATTTAAGCTGATGTTTGAATGGCCTCAAAGTCAGTTACATACCGACTGACTTTGAGACATTAAACCAGCTTTACTCTTTATAATGTTGTGTACTGTAGTGCTCAACAGGTAAGCGTGTTAACACCTTTTGCCCTTTCGCACCTGGCATGCTTTCGACATACTGTAAGAAAGCTTCAGCATAATCTAAACCCACATCAATCCGACGATCACCCGTAATACCTTTTAAACTGGTATAAAAGTCTTGACCATCGGCAAGGAAATTAATGGTAATCACTTGATAGGTTTGGTTTACATTTAAAGGCAAATACTGTCCATCAGCATTTCGTACTTGTAAATTCGATACCCGTTGGCCTTTGGTTTGGGTTAAATCGACATCCCACGTTAAGCCCCCTGTATAGGGATAACTGCCAGTGTTGTTCAAAACCACGGCATCAATCGCGTCTTCTAAAGTTGATTTAATTTCCTGCCCCGTGGCTTGTAATTGCACCAATGTATTTTTAAAAGGCAAGACCGTATAAATTTTCTCAACCGTGATATCGCCTTCTGGTACATCGACTCTGACCCCGCCACCGTTTTGAATCGAAATATCCGCATTAAAATACTTTTTGCCTTGTTGTAAAAAGGCTTCTGCCACCAATTGTTGCACATCTCCACCATGTTGATTGGTGAAATCAGCTTTATTGCAAATATCTCCTAGACTTGAACGTGAGGCATCTCTAGTGGTGCCTGGAACACGACGTAAGCAAAGATTGCTTTCAGCTCTTGCTACAATTTCTTTGCCTAATAAATTTTTAGCCACTTTATACGGTTCTAAAATACTTAAAGCCGTCGCATCAGGCTGTACAATTTGTAAAGCATTGCTATTTTCAACATCTTGCCTAATATGCGCGATTTCAGTTGTATTCAGTAGGACTGCATCTTTTGCGGTACGTTTAAAGTCATCACCAATCAATACATTGGCCTTACCTGTACAAGCATCAACTTTACCATTGGCGTCAAAGTTGACTTTTAACTGCCCCACCACATACGCATATTGCCATGCTTGTACTACGCAAACTTGATCACCCTCTTTATTTTTCAATAAAGTTGGATAATCACCCTCAGGGGTGATGCCATAGTTCTTCAACTTTGCATCGGCCAATAAAGTATGCGAATCTCCGCCCACAATCACATCAACTCCAGATAACTGCGTAGCCAGTTCTTTTTCCGCCCCATAACCCAAATGCGACTGTACAATAATTTTATTGATGCCTTGCTGTTTTAGTTCATCAATATATTTCTGTGCAGTAGTCACTTCATCTTTAAATACTGTATCTGTATTTGGGCGTGATGCATTTTTGGTCTTATTGGCAATGGTAAGGCCAATCAATGCAATTTTTTGCCCTTCTTTTTCCATAATGGTATACGGCTTCACCAAATCTGTTCGATACAACGGTGAACTTGGCCCAAACTCGACATTGGCACTGAGTATCTGAGTTTTAGTCTTACAACTGCCTTTATCGTTTAAAAAACCCATAAACTTTTGTAGACCAGCATCTGTATTATCAAATTCATGGTTGCCCAAGGTCATCGTATCGAAACATACCGTATTCATAAGGTCTGCCTCGGCCTCACCTTCTTTCAAGGTAAAATAGAGATCCCCCGTTATGGCATCTCCTGCGTGAATTTTGATTGCATTTTTCTCACGACTCGCCAAATCATTCATCAATGCTGTGACTCGTGCAAAACCACCATTCGAGACTTGGATTTCCTCTCGCTTTCCTGCCGAAGTTTCTAACATTAATTTGAGAGTCTCCTCATCTAAGTGTGAGTGGCTATCATTAATGTGAAGAAGATTGACTTCGAGTGCTTTATTCTGCACGTCAGGTGCAGTATTGTTTTTATTATCATCGTCATTACATCCAACAAGTACGCTGCTACACAATAAAAAACCACCACTCAAACTTAACAGCTTAATGGCTCTATTTCGAAGAATCACGGTTGTCCCCAATGCTTATTTATTAAACAACCATCATGCAAGGGCACCGTTTAAAATTCGTGACACTGGTGAAATATTCTTAATATTATTTACATTACTTTGATATTTAAACAGTTTTTCTATAACTTATACCAACATGGTTTTACCAAACGATTAAATATAATTCAGTTTCTGCATTATTATGTAATATAAATTATAGTAATCAACGCTATATTTCCCTATATTAGTCACATAACTATTGATAATCATTGTAGTCTCGTGGAGACAGTACACCATGAAACTTTTCAAATATTCTTTCGCAATTCTTGCCGTCATTTCTGTTTCGGCGTATACCATGAGTGATCGTCAATCCTCACAATTTCAAGTCAAAATGCAAGTTACAGAAATTTGCGATATTGGAACAGGCAGTACTTCGGATATTGATTTTGGAACAGTGACTCGTAATGCACAGAATGTGCAAGCGACAGGAAGTTTAAATGTTTATTGTACCAATGGAACACCCTATAACATTGCGTTAAACAGCAACGGCAGTTTAAAACATAGTAATGATATTTCTATACAAATTCCTTATCAGCTATACCAAGATGCTGCCATGAGTAAAGAATGGGGCAATATTGCAGACAATCGTTTGTCTCAACAAGGTACTGGGCAAACGCAAAATATTACCATTTGGGGAAAAGTCCCCAATGCTAATGTTCCTGCAGGACAATATAGTGACAAAGTGACCGCAACCATTACCTATTAAGCTTACAAGGAATAATGAGCAACTTAGTAAGTTAAAGTGACTGTGATTGTGTCGGAGTATTGTCCAATACTTGTGATTGTTTGAGCTGGAACAGCTGCATACACAGGAACACTCTGGTTATCTACAGGATAAAAAACATTCGCCTGCCATATTTGTGAACGACTAACATCTTTATATAAATTGTACTGAATATAACTTCCCACTGCATTTCTCATTCGTCTTTGGCTTCCTTGCGCATTTACGCCATTATCCAAACTAACTTGCATACTGGTTCCTGTTGGACAAGCCAAACGAATAAGTCCTGAACCAAATAATGGGGTGTTTAATTGTTCAACAGCTCCAAAGTCAATATCCGTAGCCGATTGGATTAAACAACTATTTTCATAATTGGAGTTAACGATGAGGTTATTATTTCCTGTATTTGAATTTGCAAAAACCTCTTCATTGCTAGGTATTGCAGAACCATAACGAAAAGCAGAATAAAGTTTCAGATTTACACTATTTGTGGTGTAAC
Organism: Acinetobacter halobius; assembly: GCF_044130335.1. Lineage (NCBI taxonomy): Bacteria > Pseudomonadati > Pseudomonadota > Gammaproteobacteria > Moraxellales > Moraxellaceae > Acinetobacter > Acinetobacter halobius. Next base: position 116,936 of record NZ_JBIQOD010000006.1, on the reverse strand, counting down.
TTCTCGCAGGAACCACTTGCCCAGCGAGCACTTGTCCATATATTTTAATTTGAGTACTTGCATTCGCCTGCCCAGCCTCGACTTGAAAAGTCTGGCACTGCGCCTGACTTTTACGGTCTGAACCTGGAATTTTGTACGTTCGCGCAGCATCATAGTACAAATGATAATTGAGCAGTGTTTCAGGATTATAGCTAATCATACTACGAGGATCATTCCCCGAAGGAGATGTACTATCAATTGCTAAACACATTTTATATGTGACTGGCTGACTCCAATTAGAGTTACAGCTAACCGTGACGTCCGTTGAGGCAGTAGAAGAACCTTGAGCATTTGCAGTACCTAAACTGAGAGTCGCCCCCCCAATCCAGCAGCTTTCTGCATACGCAGGCGAATAGATCAGCCCACAACTAAGGAGCAACAAGCCAATACAAGCCAAATACTGGCTAGAATAGTTCATTTTAAACCAGTGACTGTAGTTTACTGACATACGATTTGCCCCAAATCACTATAACCATTTAAAGTTTCAAGATCTGGCAACTTTACTCTGCACTGCTTGAGCTGATCACCTATATATAGGGTATTATTTTTTACATTATCCAAATACACCATACCATCATGCGCCACAATAGTCGTCGGTTGAAGTTGCTCATTTGGTTTTTCTTGCCAGACAGAAGTTCCTACCGAAAGGTTATTTCCTTGCAAATCGACCACTTGAAGTTGTACTGATTTGACCTGATACATCGGGAACCGAATAAATACCCCACTCGACTGCCGAGGAACTGCATCCTGCTGGGTCGTTTCAATTTTTAAATTGATCGGTAAATCCAAAGTATCTACAGCCACACTGTTATGCTGATATGGATTTAAATAATCAAGCAGTAAATAACCTTTCCGATTTGTTTTGCCAATTAAACGATTTTCTAAACGTACAGGTACATCTGCAACTTGATCTGTTGAAACAACTGCAAATGAACCATTGCCCAGACGTTTAGCTAATACTGTATCTTTTAAAATCACCAACCCACCACTCACAGAAGCATAAGCACTGGTATTATTTTGTTGATCAGATTCGGTATGTTGCACATTAAATTGTGCCAAACCATAACGTCCTAAATAATCCAACTGCCCCTGAAATTGTGAATATTGCTCAGTATGGTTGGCTAAAGCTTGCCAACCTAAACCACCTTGGTCTTGATCCACAGAATGTAAAACATTCAGACTCATTTGGTTTTGGTCATTGCTACGCTGAGCGGTAAGTGTCGCAGAATTACGCTTTGCCCATGGTAAATTTAAAGATAGATAATAACTATTCTCTTTATTTAACAAGTCACGGCTATAACTCAAACTCAAGTTCATTCGTCGCGGTAAAATATAAGACCAGTTGAGCAAGACAAAACGATTACTCGCTTGATCTATGTATTCCTGCTGAATATAGCTACTGCCAAATTGTCCAAATTTAGTATTTAGTCCCATATAAAATTGATCGGACTGGCTTGCAAATGTTGCATCGTTTAAGCTTGCAATATCATTAAACTGTCCGAACTGACGTAGGCCATTATAGTTTAGACTGAGCAATGCGGAGTTCCAGCTATAGCCAAAACCCAACAATTGACCTTGTTGCTCGGATGTATGGCTATAAGCATAGGAAACATTGATTTGCCCTGCGCGCTTGCCTAATTGATAAACTGTTCCTAAACCTGCTTGTTGCAATTGTTCCGTAAGCTCGGCATGCGTTTCTACTGTGAAAGTATTACTTAGTCCATAACGATAATTTCCACTAAAAGCGGGATCATTCGCATAATCAAAAGAAGATAGACCATAATTAAGCTTAGGATAACCCAAGTTCAAAGACCAATCATTTAGTCCCTGTGCCAATAAATGATTGGCACGATACAAAGAAAAACTTTGAACTTGCTGCTGACCATTGATGTCGGTAATGACCATCTGGGCATTTCCAGCCCCCGTAATACTCGGGATGGTTTGGATATCAAATTGCCCCGGTACCACATTTTGTGAAGATTGCTTGATCCCATTAATAATCAGATCAATTTGAGAGGGCAAAGTCACCTGACCCTTAAAACTCATTAAGGGCGTGGTTACCGTATAAGGCTGTAATGCAAAGTTTTTAGATATGCTCAAACCGCTCAAACGCGTTGAACGTGTCCATGTAAGCGCATCACTTTGAGCATCACCTAAACGCAATCGCAGCAATTGATTTGGAAAATCTTTTTCCCAATACGTATCAAGTATTTGACCATCAGTCGCGACATGATCTCGATACTGATAATTTCCTGACAGACTTAAAACGCCATTAAATAAGCCAAAATAGCGTAGCTCATTCCAACCATTAAATGAAAAAACATCATCATTTTGTTGGGCAAATGCCGTGTAGTTAAGTAACAGCCCCTTTTTTTCTTGTAATGGGTTGATACTGGCGGCAGGTAAAGCTTGATAACCATATTGGTTTTGTCCGCTTAACAACTCGACAGGTACTTGTATTGATATTTTCTGATTCAAATTATCATACTGATAGCTCAATCCATTAATTTGATCAAGCGCAATATAAGTAGCTTGATCAATGAGCATTTGCGGAGCATCCGCATGAATGGCAAAACTATCTAAAGATGCACGGTCTATATAAAGCTGTTGGCCTCGTTGCAGGAAATGACCAATTTGTGGCTGAACAGACTGATTAAGTTCGACATCCAAGTATAAGTCTTGCTGGATTTCACTTGCTTGCTCTGGGGAGTCCGACTCTGCAAAAACGTGAGGAGCAATAACAATAATTAGCCCTGCACAGAGTAAACGACCGACTCGAACGTTCAATGAAGAAACTCCCAAAGACATAAGATATCAAGGAGATATAGGAAGTTCTTGTTCCCGAACATCCATATTTACAACTGCTACAAATTTTCCATTAGGCTTGACATTTATCGTAGTAGGAATAGACCATTGCATACTTTGACCACTCAGCACATAACCCATGAGTCCTTTTTGGATGGGTGTTTTTTGCCCCTGCGCATCAACATAGGCAAACTGGCTAAAACGTTTATAGTGCGGAGACAGGTTAGTAACCGTTAATTTGTTCGCATTGTATTTAAATGTCATGCCATTGAGCGAGGTTACACCTTGTTGAATGACATCAGTGCTTGAGGCCTTAAAAAATACAGGAATTGAATATTTCAGCAACAACTGAAGACCACTTTGCTTTTCTGCTTGAGGGTTCGGTAGCTCATCAACAATCAAACGATAAGCTTGCTCAGATGAGTTATTGCTTGCAGTACTACGAATAAGGCGAACCAACTGTCTTTGGCCTGCGGGAATCGTCAATACCATTGGGCTTGCGATCAGATCTTTAGACGGGGTTAAAATATCTTGATTATTGGTTTGCGTCCAAGCATTTACTCGAACTTGACCTTGGATGGCTTCATCCCCAGTATTGGTTAACCAAAGTTCTTTGACTTTTTCTTGAGGCGAAAATTCCAATAAAATAGGCGCAACCTGCAAACTTGCAGCATGCACCTGTATCATAAAAATACTCGTTGCCAATATACCTAAGCTACACTTACGCAGTACATTTGACCAACGCGACGTATTTTTCATGCCGATACCCTTTTCGTGAAGAATATCCTTACGATAGCAAAAATTAATACGTTACTGTAGCGGTAACCGTGTCGATATATTTACCTGCTCGAACATTAGTTGAACCAGATACTTTTGCAACAACAGGAATAGCCTGTACGCTACCTGAACCTACACCTGAGTATAGATTACTATTATTATCCCACTGGCTTTTGTCACTCGCATTTTGGAATAACTGATATGCGATGCTAGATGAAGTATCTGTCTCATGTGTCATTTTCCCACTGCCTGCTAAACCCACTTTATATGGTGTTTGGCTTGTACAAGTAACATTTAATGTTCCTGTTTTATCATTTGCAGCCACAGCACTGTTTACACTACCAAAATCAATATCAGTGGCATTGATTGCACAAGTAGAAAGCACTTCAATTTTCACTTTAAAGTCAGCAGTTGCTGTTTTTGAAGTGGTAGCCGCATTTGCCTGTCCAGCTAAAACTAAACCAGCAGAAGCCAATAATGCAGTAGTAAGAAAATTTTTCATATAACGACCTAAAACTATTAAATTAGATAATCAAAAAGCAATCGCCATGAATAACATTGCTTTTTATAGATACTTTTTTATATAGAGGTTCACACATATAAAAAGTAAGCGTGAAATCTATCACATTTTTTAAAATTTTCAATAATTTTTTTTATTTTTTGGCATTTTTTGTTATTTTCATCATTTTTATTTATCTAATAGTGAGACCATACGCATAGTAGAAGATTATAGATTTTGGAGCACAATTTTGTTCTAAAATCCCATAAACGAGTGAGGTAATCGCTTAAAAATTAAAAATAAATGATGATATGTAAAATAGAAAAGTCAGCATCATACTGCGTTTTAAAACTCGATAAACATGATTGCTATCAATAATCCATTGCCCTTTTAAACCAACCATTCGTCGTAGATTCAAGCTAATTTAATCAGGACAAAAAGCGGATAAGGGAACACTGCTCTTCATGTGTCATTCAGTTCATCTACACACTCAAGAAGTAATGTGGACATTGAACAATATTCAGTACGACTGAATATGATTTAAAACGAAAAAGCACCGAATACATTTCATATCATCTTCGTTTCAAGATGATCCAATACTTTGCTTTTCTAACCATACCTGCAATCCAGACCAACTTTTAAAATCATCCACCGCACGTACAATACAATATGGATTACGCTCCAAGAGCATTTTACTTAAGGCGTTGCCTGGCCCAATTTCTAAGACTACATCAGGCTGATTTTCTTGTATTGCACTTAAACAAGCATCCCAATCAATCGCGTGATTCATTTGCTGAATTAGCGCACTCACGGCATCTGTGGTCTTAAAAAACTTATGCCCACCCGAACCGCTAATCATGGCCGTGCATAAACGAGCAAAGTCTTGCTGCTGTAAAACCTGCCGATACGGCTGAACCGCAGCATCCATGCATGCCGTATGCGATGCAACGGTGACATTCAAGCGTTTAACAAAACGTGTTCCTCGCAATTCGAGTTGCCGGGTCAACTGCTGTAAATTGGCATCAGTCCCACCCACGACAAAATTACTATCACTGAGCTTAATGGAAAGTTCGGTTGACGTTTCAGTCAACAACGCTTCAAGTGTATTGAGATTGATGCCCTGAACAGCCATTAAGCCACTTGCATGCTGAGAGGCTAAAGACATTAACGAGGCACGCTGTTGGGCCAAATATAGTCCTTGCTCCAAACCTATCTGCGTTGCACAAATGAGTGCACTTAACTCGCCGAGAGAATAGCCTGAGAAACTCATAAGGTCCTCAATCTCAGGCTTTAACTTTTGCCAACGACACCATTGCAAAGCAACAATAAAAGGCTGCGCGAACTCATTCGCATACAAATCTGCTTCGGTTAAATCGGAACAAAATAGTCGCGGCAAATGTTTCTTTAAACTCTCTGATACATGAAGCTCATCCGCCAAAGTGAGTAGCTCTTGAACATGCCCTAAGCTTTGGAGTCCTTGCCCACTAAATATGATTGCGAAATTCATGTTCCACCTTCAGCATGAATAAAGTCACCCCCAATAGATCGGCACTCCCCCCTGGACTTAAACGATGCTGAACGAAATAATCTTCCACTTTGGCCACGTCTTGCATCCAGTTATGTTGTAACACACCGCCACGACTCAAAAACTGCTTGGCTAGATCCTGCACAATATATAAGGCTGATAAACCACCGCGCCAAACAATATTGGTATCTTGTACATAGGCCATCAGACTGAATAAAGTCTGAATTGCAGCCTGCTGTGCATTGCCCGTTTTGCTATAAATCTCAATATACGTCGGCAAGGCAACATCCATCACCGTTTTAAAACCTGAAGCCACCTCTTCAATCGCCCCTGTGATGCCATATTGACTACGCATACGTTGCCCGTGGCTGTTGGGATTACGCTCTAAATGATGTAACAGTTCATCCTGCCAAGTACTTTGAATTTTGTGACTGATTAAGCCTGCACTCAACGAACTATCAGCTGCTAGACATTGCCCTACTGCAGCGCTGGCAAAGCCTAAATTAAAAATCGCCCCTTTATGGGTATTGATCTGCTGAGTTGCGGTCATCATTTTTTGTTCAGCTAAAATGCCACATTGTCGAATCTCGTCAAAATCGACATTGTGATAGCCATTCAAGCATTGCGCCTGAAAATAGCCCTGTAACGCATCCACACTGCATTGGAACAAGCTAAAGTCCATATCACGATGACTGCCCTGCGAACTTGGACAAACCAAACCGGGCTTATGTTCTAAACTGGCTTCATCCAATAGCGCCATACATGCCAAACGGTCTAATCTTTCAGCAGTCCTGATAATGCTTGGGCATAAAACTTCATGTGGTTGTAGCATTTGCATATTCAAGCTTCCCTTCGAATAATTGTTCTAATCTCAGCATCTCGACACGCTGAATTCCTTTGACGATCACTTGCTGTTTCATTTCAGGAAAAACCGCAATTAACTCATTAAATGACACATGCCAGTCTGGATGGGTTTGAATCTCTCCATCCAAGCGAATAAAACTCTGGGCTTGGACTTGTTGAATGAACTGTAAAATCTCTGGTACATCATGTTGGTGCTGCGGATACAACAACAGATCTAAGTCTGATGTTGAACGTACATAAGCTTCTTTAGTGAGATATTCATAGGCATAGGAGCCATAGACATATACTTTGCAGCCCAATTGTTCTAAGTTGCCTGCAAAATCACTCAGCACTTTAGGTTGTAGGAGCTGCGAATCAGCTTTTAACAAAGCCTGTAAAGAAAGCGGTCGAGTGATCTGCTCGATATCGTGTTTCTCGACTAAGCACGCCACCCGATATTTATAGCCTTCAACCAAGCAATTGATCGCCAGCTTCACTTGTCCCGCATCCATATCGTCCTGCCGACAAACGGTCATTGGAATATGTTGGCTCAACAGCTGATACACCTTTTGTTTCACTGTTTCTGGTAAAGAAACATCTAAAAAATGTAGGTTTGCTGAATCACAAAGATAAGCTAAGTCATGACGATCCATATCTGCTTCCTTAACTGTGGACAACTTTCTCAATAATGGTATTACACAACACACGCCCTTGACGCTGCTGCCCCACCACACGGCGTTGATCTGTCAGATAAGTTTCAAGATGTTGTTGTTGATTTAACAGCGCTTGGCTAACCCAATCGGCCTCCAAATCTGGCCAAATGGCATTGATTGCGCCCATTTTGTAAAAATTTTCTGCCCCTGGAGCAAAAATAGCTGAGTTTTGTGACAACTCTTTTAACTTTTCGACTGGAATTTTAGTGACCCGTGCCATCGCATTTAAGTCCATGACTTTCACTTGCGAATCACTGAGTGCATAAACTTCGTTTGCCATAAGCCCGTAGGACAAAAACCCACCACTGACGGCTTGACCAAAAATAATCGCAAGGTTGGCATGTCCACTTCTGCGCAGTAGGTCAACACAAGATGCCAAATGCGCGAAGGTACGGTTTAAGCACAGTAACTCATCGGCACGGGAAAGCGCTTGACCTTGCGTATCCACAATAAAGACCACGGGAGTTTTATTGCCTTGTTGTACCAATTTCAAAATTTCTGAGGATAATTGAATGGCTATGTCTTGATTAATAGGTGCTGCATTGACTGTGCCAAGAATCCGCACTGGACCTGCATCCGTTTGTGCATTGCCCTTAATCACATAACCTTCGATCTGATAATCCAGTTGACGCGGAAACAACTGTTGTAAAAGTAATTCTGTATTCATGAGCTCATCCTTGCTTTAACAACACAACTTCATGGGCAGACAACATCGGAATTTTTTCTGGCTGTGTAATGCCCATGTCATGCCAAATCTGTAAACCATCATTTTTACCAAACCAGCGTTGGTACTGTTGCTCAAGCTGTTGCTGCTGTTGCAATAATTGTTCTAAGTCTAAAGAAGCGACCTTAGCGTCTAGCTGCGTTAAAATCGCATCACGAATATCGGTAATATCATCCTCAACCAAAGCCTGCACATGGCTCAATAAATAACGATGTTTACCGCCTGTGACACGCCAAACCAAAGCACGGTCTTTCGAGTCAAACTCTTCTACGCCTTTAACTGTTTCAATCACTTCTGGCCCAGACAGTGCCAAACGTCCTTCTTCCGTCATGATGATGGCACTGCTCAAACACGAACTGATGCCCATACCACCAAATGCACCACAGGTTCCGCCAATCACCGTAATAATGGGAATGCCTGCATTTCGTACCTGTAACATCGCACGCATAATTTCCGAAATGGCAATCAGACCTGCATTGGCTTCATGCAGACGCACACCACCTGAGTCGACAAAAAACAGTACCGCTTGCGCTTGATCTTGAATGGCTTTATGCAAAAGACCGACAATTTTCGCCCCGTGGATTTCACCCACAGCTCCACCCATGAATTGCCCTTCTTGAGCCATGATATGTACAGGTGTTCCGTTTACACGTGCCGTACCAATAATCACGCCATCATCAAAACTACCCGGAATATCCAAAGCAGACAGGTGTGGGCTAACTTCAATTTCAGCAGGCTTTAATATTTCATTAAAACTCTGAGCATCGACGACCGCTTGAATCCGCGCACGTGCAGTTTTTTCATAAAAACTGTTTTTGAGCATCACTTGATCCATGTTCTATACTCCCTTAAACATAGATATTGCTTGGCTTAATCGCAGGTTCACCACAGCTGGGGTCGCGCCCATATCATTTAACTGAAATTTAAGCCCTGCTACCGCATGACGTTGTGCAAATTCATTCAGTACAGACTGCCAAACATGTTGAAAACCGACGGCCGATGTCGTGACTTCAATCTGACAAATATCCGCCTGATCATGCTGTGAAACCAAGACTTCTAAATTTCCAGAACCGACCACACCACAAATGACAGCTGCTTGTTCAGCGCTCAGTGGCGCTGATTGCAATTCAAATTTTAACTTTTCCATGTCGATCACCAGTTTCTAAAGCGACTTGGGGGACTATATAAACCACCCGACCATTTAACTAAATCTTTCACCGATTTTGCCGCCAACAAATCACGACTGACCTGTGTTGGATCAATGCCTAAATCTTCTGGGCGTTGAATAATACCGCGCTGGCGTAACTCATCTACTTTAGCCTCATCACGCTGCATCCCCACTGGGGTATAACCTGCCACGCCACGGATGGCTTGTTCACGTTCTTCTGGAGTACGACATAACAGCAAGTTGGCAATACCTTCTTCCGTCACAATATGGGTTACGTCTTCACCATAAATCATGATGGGCGGGAGTTCACTCTCCATTTTGTCCTGCAACTGCCACGCATCTAACTCTTCAACAAAGACAGGATGCATATGTTCACGGTATGTTTCGACCAATTGCACCACCAACTTACGCCCTTTAATCAGTTTACCGTCGACCGCCTCACGGCCTGCTTTGGTATAGGCATAACTGGCATGACGGCGTCCATGCGGATCAGAGCCCATATTCGGCGCGCCACCAAAACCAGAAATCCGGTCTACGGTTGCAGTTGAACTGTTGCCCTGTAAGTCAATTTGCAAGGTTGAACCAATAAAGAGATCACAGGCATATAAACCCGCAGTTTGACTAAAGGCACGATTGGAACGCATGCTGCCGTCACTGCCTGTAAAGAACACATCAGGACGTTCTTTAATATAGTCTTCCATCCCGACTTCAGAACCGAAGCTATGGATCGAATCGACAAATCCACTTTCAATCGCAGGAATTAAAGTTGGATGCGGATTCAAAGCCCAATTGGTACAAATCTGCCCCTTTAGTCCTAAGGATGCCCCATACGTAGGCAGCAATAATTCAATTGCCGCAGTATCAAAACCAATACCATGGTTTAAACGTTGAATTTGATACGGTGCATAGATGCCTTTAATGACCATCATCGCCATTAAAATTTGTACTTCGGTAATTTGTGCAGGATCACGGGTAAACAATGGTTCTATATAGTTGTGCTTGGGACTTTCGATATAAAAATCGACCCAATCCGCAGGTACATCCACACGCGGTAACTTATCGACAATTTCATTGACCTGCACAATCACAATCCCGCTTTTAAATGCAGTCGCTTCAATAATTGCAGGCGTATCTTCGGTATTCGCACCTGTATAAAGATTGCCCTCTCGGTCGGCCGCATGTGCCGTAATCAGGCAGACATTTGGCGTCAAATCAATAAAGTAACGCCCATACAGCTCTAGGTAGGTATGGATCGAACCAATACTGATTTTTTGCTGCTGAACCAATTGTGCTAGACGTAAACTTTGTGGGCCTGCAAAGGAAAAATCGACATTAGAAGCAATACCTTTTTCAAAGACATCAATATGACTGGGTAAAGCCAATACCGACTGTACGATATGTAAGTCATGAACCACCTCTGGATTACACTGGCTTAAACTCTTTGACAGAAAATCGGCCTGCTTTTGGTTATTACCTTCCAAACAAACGCGATCACCACTGGAAATCACCGTTTCCAAAAGTTCAATCACCCGAGCATGCTCAACTTGTTTTGCAAAGCCTTTTTCTTTGGCAAGATTCAGTTTTTCTAGTCTGCGGGTACGCTGCTTATCCCATAAGCGCGTCTTAACCATTTGGTTCATGGGGTCACCTTTATGCTGTGCTTAGCCGAAGATGGCATTGATTGTGAGAAAAAATACAGAGGGTCCAAGTAAACAACCAAGACCGGTATAAAAGGTTGCGACCAATGCACCATAGGGTACTAAACGTACATCAGTTCCTGCTAAACCTGCTGCTGTGCCACTGGTCGTCCCCGCCATTCCACCAAAAACCATGGCAGAACGTGGACTTTTGAGATACATAAATTTTGCGAATAACGGTGTACCCACCATGAAAAACACCGCTTTAATCAGACCAATTGCAATTGATAATGCAATCACTTCTGAGCTTGCACCGATGGCTGAACCTGTTACTGGGCCAACGATATAGGTCATCGCACCTGCGCCAATCGTGGTCATCGAAACGGGATCTTTATAGCCCATCAACCACGCCACCATTGCACCGATCAAAAATGGAATCACGCAACCAAGTGCAAGCGCGATCAGACCCACCTTTCCTGCTTTTTTCACTTCTTTAACGTCGACTTCAAACGCCGTTGATGCAATGGCCAAGTCACGAATCATGGCACCACCGAGTAAAGCGAAACCTGAGAAAATAGCGATATCTGAAATGCCCTTTTCACCTTGAGTATAAATCCCTGCAAAATAAGCCAAGACCAGCCCCAGAGTGATCGCGATGGCTGAGCTTTGTAACTTGCCTTTGGTGAGATATTTCGACAAAAGATGCGACACATACATCATTAAACCAGTCACTGCGAGCGCCGCGACGAGGGCATTTTTGGTAAAAACCGTAATTATTTCTTCCATTGCGTTTCTTCCTTGTAACCGTACAACTGATTGTTATTTCGTGTTATGACAACACCCTTGTCCTTAAGCGGCTTTTTCAGTTGGCTCTACAGCCCATTCATAGCTGTCATAGTCGCCACTGGATTTATTCAACCAACGAATCACCAAGACGGTACCAATCAAAGACGCAACCGAAACAATCAAACCCAACATCCCACCCGACATAGCCGCAACTACGTTTTGGCCTGCCGACATGGCAACCACAATCGGGATATACATACCTGACCAGTACAACACACCAAATTGAGTCACTTGAGGTAAGTGCCCACGTTTGGCTAATAGCTCCTTCGATAGAATTAATAAAATCATGGCGATGGCCACACCACCTACATTGGCTTGTACACCAAGTGCAATCCCAAGGGCATTGCCTAGATAAACACCAAGTAAATGGCAGACTGCCAATATGGCTGTTCCGTAAATAATCATTGCTGAATCCTCCCTGGATCATGCAGCGCTTCTAATAATCTGACTTATAATTTGCTATAGTTATAGCTTATCTGTATCCAGTGTACAATGTTTTGTACTCAAATAAACATAAATTGTATACAATTTTTGGTGATGTATGACTTCAATTGCGGAACTTCCTCTTTCTATTCAAATTAGTAAAAAGTTAGAGGATGATATTATTTATGGCTTTTTCCTGCCTGGGACGAAGCTAGATGAACAAGAACTGTGCGAACGCTATGGTGCTTCACGTACCCCGATTCGTGAGGCATTAAAGCTATTGGCCGCTGAAGGCTTGGTTGAAATTCGCCCACGTCGTGGCGCAATTATTCCAGCCATTAATTCACTCACTCTCTGTGAAATGTTCGAGGTGATGGCTGAATTAGAAGCCATGTGTGGACGACTGGCAGCACGGCGCATTCAACCTGAAGAAAAGCAAGAATTACAACGCCTGCATCAGTTATGTCAGGACTATTTAAATCAGAACGACTCAGAAAATTATTATGAGGCCAACCGTTTATTTCACTTTGCTATTTACCAAGCCAGTCATAATGCCTTTTTAATTGAACAAGCCTGTACCTTGCACAAACGTTTGCACCCATACCGCCGCCTACAACTCCGCGTTAACCATCGAATGAATCATTCATTTTCAGAGCATAGCGCAATTTTAGAGGCCATTTTTGCAGGTCATGAACAAGAAGCCGAGGCTTTGCTGAAAGCACATGTGGTAATTCAAGGTGAGAAATTTACGGATTTTATTTCAACCTTAGAACATTTAAATACTTAATTAAGCAACCATACCCTTAAGCCACATGGAATTACTTCATATAGAAAAAGAGGCCTGAAACAGACCTCTTTTATCTCCACGTTTAAGCGTTAAACGAAAACTCAACTATCCGTATCACGAGGCTTTATGAATTCGCTATCATTTAAAACTTGCCCTGTATGCTGTGGCTTAATCAACGGTGCAGTAGGACGAGGGTTACGCTGAGTGTACTGTATCCCAATACCTGCATTAACATCATCAGCCGCTACCTCCGTTTCAAAACGCTGACTATCTAAAGCACGAATATCATCACTCACTTGCTGTATTTCTTCTGGACTAACACCCAGTTGCTGCAAGGCAGTTTGACCTAGAACCAATGCGGATTCAAAGGTTTCCCGTACCATCAAACTGACATTTTTCTTCGACAGATACAACGCATGTTCACGGTCATAACAACGTACAATCAGTTTGGCTAAAGGAAACTCAGCATTGACTAGTTCTACAATTTTATTAATGGTTTCTTTGTGATCAACACAAACCAAAATGGCTTCGGCTGTATCTGCACCAGATGCATGTAAAATGTCTAAACGACATCCATCCCCATAGTAGACATCAAAACCAAATTTTTCTGCGTTTTGGATCATGTTGACATCGTTATCAATAATGGTCACATCCACGCTACGAGCCAATAACAACTGACTGGCCACCTGACCGAAACGACCGAAACCAATCATTAGTACTTTGCCTGTTAAGCCGTCAGCAACTCGCACCTGATCTAATGAATGCTCATCCGTTGCAATGGTAAAGCGTTTAAATATCACCCCAATAATTGGAGTCAACACCATGGATAGCACGACAATTGCAGTTAAATTTGACTTAATAGTATTATCAATAATTTGAGCGGTCGTTGCGGCACTAAAGAGCACAAATGCAAACTCACCACCCTGTGCCATGAGTAAAGCTCTATCCAAGGCTTCAATATGATTACTCTTGGTTAAACGTGCCACCACATAGATCATGAGTGCTTTAGTCAACATCAGCGCAATCACACCACTGAGGATGAGTTGCCAATTTGCTTTGACCACAGACAAGTCTAAAGACATGCCTACCCCTAAAAAGAATAGCCCCAAAAGTAGACTTCGGAACGGTTCAATATCCGCTTCAATTTGATGGCGGAAAGTTGATTCGGAGAGCAAAACGCCTGCTAAAAATGCTCCTAGCGCCATGGATAAACCACTGAGTTGCATCAGCAACGCGGCACCTAAAACCACCAAAAGTGCAGCGGCAGTCATGACTTCACGTGCTTTCGCTGCGGCTAAAACTCTAAATAAAGGATTGAGTAGCCAATGCCCAGCAACAATTAAGCCAGCAATTGCCAGTAGCCCTATGCCAATCCCTTGTAAATCAATTGATGAACTTTCAGTCGCATGATTGGGGGACATAAATGCGACCAAGGCTAATAATGGAACAATCAATAGATCTTCAAACAGCAGTATTGCAACGATCTTTTGCCCCCGCCGTTGATGTAATTCGCCTCGATCATTGAGCAATTGCATCACGATGGCAGTCGAGGTCAAAACAAAACCCGCAGCAGCAATGAAAGCTATTTTCCAACTAAAACCAAACAGCATGCCCATGCCTGTCAACGCAGCCACCGCGATCAAGATTTGCAAACTGCCCAATCCAAAAATTTCTTTCCTCAAACTCCACAGATGTGAAGGCTGCATCTCCAATCCAATGATAAAGAGGTACATCACGATGCCCAGCTCAGCGATATGTAAAATGGCTGTAGGATTATTAAAAAAAGCAAAACCAAATGGCCCAATAATCAGCCCTGCAATTAAATAACCTAAAATAGATCCTAGACCAATACGTTTAAAAAGGGGAACGGCAATCACCGCAGCACTTAACAGTACGACAGGACCCACCAATCCTAATGAATCAACTTCTGCACTCATGGTTTTCTCATCTTTATTTTTTGCTAATCCATACTAACTTTACTATTTTTTAATTTTACTCAATAAAATCTATTTAAAATGGACTGACCTGTAGTTGATGACTTTTGCTCGAATCACAACTTAATTTTCACAACTTGGCAACTAGCGGACTAAACGAATTATGCTCATAAATGACGCTATACTGAGAACTATATACAGCATTGTCGTTTTACATCAAGGCTTTGTTTCATCAAAAAGAACAGCATTTTTGCTTCAGTCGCAACATACTTCCATTGAAGACTCGTTCAAATTATCAATCTAATGCCAAAAATAATTTAGAAAAACTAAATAGTTGAGTGTCATAGCAAGCGTAAAATTGAGCTAAAAATATATTCAATGCTATGGCTACTGCTCCTTTTAAATTCCAAATTTAAGTAAAATAAAATCAATAAAACTCTTTAATTTAGGCGTCATTCTACGATCACGTGAATACAAAATATGTAATGAACCAATTACTGGCTCATACTCAGGTAATACCCGTATTAATTGCCCTCTTTCCAAATCATCCGCCACCAGCTCATAAGGTTGTAAAAGTAACCCATGTCCCGCAATCGCAGCTGCACGTAAGGCTTCACCACTATTTGTCCAAAATCTGCCTGTAATTAAAACCGAACTTATCCCATTAGGCCCTTTAAATGACCATTCTGTGCGCAAAATAGAATGTGTAAAGACCAAACATTCATGGTTTTTTAAATCTTCTGGTATCGACAGTGGAGCACTAGACTGAATATATGCTGGAGAAGCACATAATACGAGTTGATAAGGAGCCAACCCCCGCACCAATAGCCCACTATCCTGCAATTCACCCGAACGAAAAATAATATCGTAACCTTCCTCAACTAAGTCGATTTTACGATTGCTAAGATTCAATTCAACAGAGACTTCAGGGTAGGTCTTTAAAAATTCGGTAATGGCGGGTGCCAAGGCATGATTCCCAAAAGTGACGGGTGCACTGATACGTAACTTGCCTCTAGGCGTTGAACGTGTCTCCGCTAAAAAAGCCTCTGCTTCTTGCATCTCAGCCAAAATATGCTTGGCTTTTTCATAATAAATCCGTCCTGCATCAGTCAGACTTTGCTGGCGAGTTGTCCGATTCAACAACTTAGTTTCTAAGCTTTGTTCAAGAAATCTTATGTGCTTTCCAGCCACTTGTGAAGACAGATCCAACTCAATTGCTGCGGCAGAAATAGAGCCTAGCTCCACAGCCTTAACAAACACTTGCATACAAGAGAATCTATCCATTTGAATCTTTTTATACCTAATTTTGATATTTTTAGATAATTTATCTCAAATTATTTCCTATGTATAGTGAGCACATCAACAATATTCAAATCAAGAGATACATCATGCAAAACCATCAACACACAGATACTCAAGCAGCCTCTAACCATAAACCAACAATTGTACTTGTACACGGTGCATTTGCAGACGGTTCAACATGGAATCAAGTTCTCAAACTTTTACACGCTGAAGGCTTCAATACCATCGCGGTACAAAACCCTTTAAGCTCCTTAGATGACGATGTAATCGCAGCTCAACGTGTATTAAATAGAGTTGAAGGTTCGGTCGTCCTTGTGGGGCATTCTTGGGGAGGCATGGTGATAACTGAAGCAGGACAACATGAGTCAGTAAAATCTTTGGTTTATGTCGCCGCTTTTGCACCCGCCGTTGGTGAGTCGATCGTCGACTTAGGACAAGGCCTTCCTGCACCATCGGGCTTTGCTCATTTAGTCAGTGACCAAGACGGCTTTTTAACTTTGAGCCTTGAAGGTATTGAACAACATCTTGCACAAGATCTTAATGACTCTGTTCAAACCCAATTGATGTATGCAACACAAACCCCAATTCGGGCAAGAAACTTTGAAGAAAAAGTAAATGCTGCCGCGTGGAAAGTGAAACCATCCACTTATATCATTAGTGAAGATGACTATATGTTGCAACCTGAGCTACAAAAGAAAATGGCTGAAAGAATGTCAGCCAATATCACCACATTGAAGGCAAGTCATGTTCCACATTTGTCACAAGCAGCTGAAGTTGCAAAAGTAATTATTGAGGCAGCATCAAAAGTTTAACAGTTATATAAACGGATGATTAGAGCTTAAAATGTTTCATGCATTCAGCAGAATGCTGCATTTTAAGCCTCTAAAAGCGTTTCCACGATCTAGCCATAAAATTAAATCACAAACATGAAGATTTACGTTATTCAATCACAAGAGAAATGCCATACATCCCTTTACTCAAAATCTAAATGCGCCTTCACCAATTGATTAAACCCTAAAAGTGCTTTTTCAATTACAGCATCTTTAGAAATATGTTCTGGTAACTCAAAAACATTATGAATCATCAATGACGCGAGTCCGTGTGCAAAAGACCATGCGGCCAGTGCGGCAGAACGAACTTCTTTGGACTGAATATCTTTTTCAAGCACATCCGCTACACACTGCTCCACCACAGCATAAGCATTTTTTCGTGCCGTAGAAAGAGTAGGATTCATTTCACTATGTGCCAATTGAGAACCAAACATTAACTGATACATGGCAGGATGTTCAAAAGCAAATAACATGTACTGCCGACTAATCACCTGCATTTTATTTTTCTTGTCTATCCCTTGCTGACATTGTCCCAAAACACTTTCTAACTGAGCAAAGCCTTGTGCGGCAAGATGACTCAATAGTTCATCCTTATTGGCAAAGTGATGATAAACAGCCGTTGCACTCACACCCACTTGTTCAGAAATAGCCCGAATAGACAACTTATCTGGTCCGACTTCTTCAAGCATTTTCTTTGCTTGATCAATGAGTTGAGGTTCAAGATTACCAACATGGTAATTTTTTCTTTTGACGGATTTGTTCATAAAGTGCTGAGTAAAAATCAATATTCTTCTGCCATTTATCCTAGCATAAATTTAAATGCACCATTTAAATTAATCTTTACACTGTAAAGATTAAGGTTTAGAGTATTTTTTAAACATCTTAAGGACAGAGTGATGAATCAAAATTATGAGTGCTTTCAACTGAGTATTCAGGCTCAGATTGCGCATATACAACTTTCCCGCCCTGAAAAAGCAAATAGCTTAAATTTGTCTTTCTGGCGTGAATTTCCTCAAGTGATTCAACAATTGCATAAATCTGGACAGATCCGAGCGTTGATTATCTCGGCTCAAGGTAAAGTATTTTGTGGAGGTCTTGATCTGAGCATGTTTAGTAATCAGGCCGAATTTCATGCACAAAATGCTGTAGCACGTGAAAGCATCATGCAAAGCTTAGCTCTGATGCAAGACGCATTGACTTGCCTTGAAAAAGTTAGATTCCCTGTAATTGCAGCAGTACATGGTAGTTGTGTCGGAGCAGGTTTTGATTTGATTGCAGCATGTGATTTTTGTTTTGTGACTCCACAGGCTAAGTTTCGTATTGAAGAAACCAATATTGGGATGATGGCGGATATTGGCGTATTACAACGCATACCCCATCAAATTCCCTTCAATCTTGCCCGCTATCTTGCTTTCACGGGAGACACATTGCTCGCTGAAGATGCGTACCGTCTCGGACTAGCGGTTAAAATTTTAGAAACACCAGAAGCACTATTGGAACATTCTTTTAGCATTGCAAAAAGTATTGCTGTAAAGCCACCTGTAGCCATGCAAGGCATTAAACGCAGTCTACTCTATAGTCGAGATCATAATGTGGCTCAAGCCCTAGACCATACTGTGATGTTGCAATCAGCTATTTTAAATGGACAAGATATTTTAACCATGGTGCAAAGCCGTATGTCTGAAGCATCACCGCAATTTGAAAACTTACACCCGATTCAATTCGCTGAAACTCAATAAAGCGCTAGAAAAAATCAACCCGTTCTAATTTTTTTTAATCAAATCTTACCAGTGTTAAGATTGGAGTTTAAAATGCAAAACTATGATGTCGTAGTCATTGGCTCTGGCAACGCAGGCTTAACTGCAGCCGTCACAGCACAAAAGGCAGGCAAAAAAACCTTACTGGTTGAACGTCATAACATACCCGGTGGCTGTGCCACCTCTTTTGTCCGTGGTGATTTTGAATTTGAAGTGGCATTGCATCAACTAAGTGGTTTAGGCACAGAAGAGCGCCCATTTATCATGCGACAGTTATTCGATCAACTCGGTGTGATGGATAAAGTCGAATTTGTACAAGAGCATGAACTTTATCGACTCGCTGTTCCCAATCAGGTCGATATCACCTTACCCGCAAGCTGGTCAGGGATTCGTAAGTTGCTACAAGCACAGTATCCTGCTGAGGCCGATCAACTTGAAAAATTTATGTTGGCCTGTGAAAAAGTCACTTTAGAAGGTTTTACAACCCTACCTAAAGCACAAAAAAGCAATGATCCACTGCTCGTTGATCAACTCTGTCCATACTTTAAACGCTATGGTCTACGTTCTGCCCACGATGTATTGCATGAGTTTTTCACCGATGAAACCTTAATCAGTATTTTGGCGACCTATTGGTTTTATTCAGGTATTCCACCCAAAAATCTCTTATTTAGTGATCTCGCCAATATGTTATATGCCTATGCGGTGTTTAAGCCATGGCATATCAAAGGAGGATCACAAGCCATGTCCAATGCGCTGTTGGAATCGTTCTTAGAGTCAGGCGGTGAAGCACAATTCAACTGTGGTGTGGAAAAGATCATCACTCAGGATCATGCCGTCACTGGGGTTAGGCTTGAAGATGGGCGCTTGATCAACTGTAAAGCTGTGATTTCCAATGCTAGTCCTTTACTCACATTTAATGAATTATTAGACGATCCCCTCCCTACAAAAATTCAGCAAGACTTCAAATCTCGACGTATGGGAACATCTGCCTTTGTCATTTATTTGGGTCTAGATTGCACCCCAGCACACTTAAAGATCAATGCAGCATCAACCTTTATTTCCTCGACCATGGACTGGGAAAAAACCCATGACAATATGGAAAGTTTTGATAGCCCTATTTCAGGAATGTTGACCTGCTACAACTACGATGATCCACAAGCGGCTCCAGAAGGCAAAAGTCAAGTGGTGTTGGTGTGCTTGCAATATGCTGATGTCTGGAAAAATGTGAAAGCCGAAGACTATGCCAAAACCAAATATCGTTTTGCGGATGAATTAATTGATCTGATTGAACAGGTCTATCCGAACCTACGTCAACACATTCAGGAAGTTGAAGTCGCGACACCACTCACCATGATGCGCTATTTGAATACTCCAGGCGGTGCAATTTACGGCTATAAGCAAACACGCGAAGACACCAGTTTTATCCGAGACCGATTGAACCATTTACAAGGGCTTTATTTTGCCAGTGCGTGGACCACGATGGGCGGATTCCAACCGACTTATGCTGCGGGAATATCTACAGCCAAAGCCGTGGTGCGTCAACTCGACAAAATGGCACAACAGGAGCTAAGCAATGTCTGATCTACATATTTTAAATGCAGTCACTGGCTATCAGGAAATTATTCAAGCCAAATCTGAACTAGAACAAAATGGTACAGACTTTTCTGAATATAAAGGCCAAGTGCAACGGATAATGCACTCGCTGCATCCCAAGCGTATTGATTTGATTGTTCAGGCGATTATTGAAGAAACGCCAACGACTAAAACCATCCGCCTAGCCTCTCAGCATGGTGAAACCTTGCCAGCATTTCAAGCAGGTCAATACATCAATCTATTTGTCACTGTGGCAGGTACTTACACAGCTCGTCCCTATGCAATTGCATCTTCGCCAACCCAAGCAGACTACTATGATCTCACCATCAAAAAAGCAGATGCGGGCTTTGTTTCACACTATTTGGTCGATCAACTATCGGTAGGACAAACCTTGCAAAGTAGTGGTCCAATGGGGAACTTTCACCACAATCCGCTGTTTCATGGTGATGATCTGGTGTTTTTGGCAGGTGGCTCTGGTAGTGTGCCAGCGCGCAGTATGCTTTTAAATCTACTTGAACAAAATCTTCAACAGCGATTCCACCTGATTTATGTCAATAGCTTTGAAGATGATGTGATTTATGCCGAAGAGCTCAGAGCACTGGCCAAACAGTATGCTCATTTCACTTTAACCGAATATATCACTCGTCCGACAGCAGACTATCAAGGTCAAACAGGACGATTAAGTGCAGAGCGCTTGAGCGAATTATTAGGTACAGAGCCGAAACAAAAGATGTTCTACATCTGTGGCCCAACGCCATTTAACCAAAGTTGCCAACAACTTTTGGCTGAGTTAGAAGTTCCTGCTCGACGTATTCGAGTTGAAGCCAATGGTGCCCCCAAAGCCCCAAACACACAGTCAACTTGGACGTCGGACATTGCATTAAATCAAGAGGTAACAGTCACAGTAAGAGGCAAAGGACAGTTTACTACCACGGTTGGTGAGCCTTTACTGAACAGTCTAGAACGACATGGTTTCTTTGTCGAAAATGCCTGTCGCTCAGGCGAATGCAGTCTGTGTCGCATCAAACTGATTTCAGGTGAAGTCTTTAATCCCGACGAGGCGCACTTACGCCGCTCAGACCGCCAATTTGGCTGGATTTATAGCTGTGTTGCATTTCCACTCAGCGATATTGAAGTAATGCTTTAAATCATTCCGCTGAACTTTTTAAGAAAGTTCAGCTTTTTATTTTTCAATACATGCAAAACAAAGGAATAAAGCATGAACAATAAGTTATGGGAAAAAAGTTATCCAAAACAATTAAAAAATTATCAGCTCAATGAATCACTCCTGTCAGGCTCGGTCAGTGAATTCTGCCTTTATGCCGCGCAACATTATCAAGACCAACCAGCATTTAGCGTGGTTCTACCCAATGGTTTTAGCCAAAGTCTAAGTTTTAAAGAAATACACTACTATTCAGACCATTTTGCCAACTATTTAAAACATGTTCTCAAGTTGAACACAGGTGATGTTGTTGCCATCCAAATGCCCAATAGCTTGCACTATCCAATTGCAGTCTTTGGCATCTGGAAAGCAGGGCTCATTCTCACCAATATCAACCCACTCTACACCGCAACTGAGCTCAAGCATCAGCTTCAAGACAGTGGCGCCAAACTGCTGATAGCCTGTGATTTATTTCTTAAAACCGCACAACCTGTCCTCAATACACTGAAAATTGATTTGGTCGTAGCGAGCTTAAGCGACTTTTTTAATTTTCCTATTGGTCTGATGATTAAAATGAAAATATCCAGAGACATCACCACACCAGATATCCCCTACCAGAGTTTTAAACAGGCCTTAAAACTGGGTGAAAAAACAGTCGATCCGCTCATTTACCAAGATCACCCAATTGCCCTATATCAATATACAGGGGGAACCACTGGCAGAAGTAAAGGTGCTGTCATTAGTCATCGTAACCTATTAGCGGTGATGAAAATGGCGGAAGATTTTATCCAAGCATTTTCAAGCAAAATGGAAATTCAACAAGGTGACAACATACTCACTGCACTACCGATGTACCATATTTTTGCTTTTAATTTCAATTTTTTACTTATGTTTCATAAAGGTGGGCATAATATCCTCATCCCAAACCCTCGCCCCTTGGACAATCTTAAAAAAGCCTTCCAACAATTTCGCATTTCTTGGCTAACTGGTGTCGATACCCTGTATGCAGGTTTATTACAACAAACATGGTTCCGTAATAATCCGCCACCACTCAAAGTCGCCATTTCAGGTGGAACCAGTTTGCGCCCCTCTACAGCCATTGAATGGGAAAAAGTTGTCTCACCGATTGTAGAAGGTTATGGTATGACAGAAAGTTGTTGCATGGTCTCTATCAATCCACCAAGTATCAACAAAAAATTAGGATCTATCGGTCTTCCACTGCCCAGCTTAGAGCTAAAAATCGTGAATGATCAAGGACAAGCGATAGACATTGGGCAAGCGGGCGAACTTTGGGTAAAAGGCGAAAATATGATTGAGCACTACCTCAACAACCCGATAGAAACAGCAAATAGTATAGAAAATGGTTGGTTTAAAACGGGAGATATCGTCACGATGGATGAAGATGGATTTTTAAAAATTGTAGATCGTAAGAAAGATTTGATTATTGTTTCTGGTTTTAATGTTTATCCAAACGAAATTGAAGATGTGTTAACACAACATCCTGAAATTATTGAAGCAGCCGTCATTGGCATAGCAGACGAAACCACAGGCGAAGCCGTTAA
This sequence comes from Acinetobacter halobius, assembly GCF_044130335.1. Taxonomy (NCBI): domain Bacteria; kingdom Pseudomonadati; phylum Pseudomonadota; class Gammaproteobacteria; order Moraxellales; family Moraxellaceae; genus Acinetobacter; species Acinetobacter halobius. Next base: position 94,010 of record NZ_JBIQOD010000006.1, on the reverse strand, counting down.
AGCATTCATCGTTGTCAATAATCACGACATTTCAACCGCGGAAATCATAGGCTTTTGCAAACAAAGTCTGACCAACTATAAAATTCCTAAACATATTGAGTTTCGTACAGAATTGCCTAAATCTCCAATTGGTAAAATCTTACGGGCCCAACTCAGGAGTTAACCACCGTTCAGCTCCATCCCCTTCAAAGAATCAAACTAACTGAAGCACCTTGGAAAATATTATACCTTTAACTAAAAATTAATCCCTTGTTTGTGTCAAAAACCCAGATTGAGTAATACCAGTCCGTTAAGAAATGGACGGGTATTACTTTTTACTTCTAGGCTTTATTTAATACATGACAACGTCATCCCTAGCCTAAATAAGAATACAAGCATGGCATTTTTACGATGCAAGACAAAAGACTTCTTTAAAATAGGCTACTTTTTAAAAAAGCTACTCTAGGGGCAAAAGTGAACAGGTTTTGCGCTGAGATATAATGTGAATAGTGAGAAGGCTAAGATGCTAAATATGAAAATGCTTAACTGATCAGGCTGATTCAAATTGTGAGCTTTTTTTGCTCATGTTCTGTGAGTATCTAAGATCGCAACATAGTATAAAAGCACCATTACATCCCGTTTGATCTTGTTTTGGTGCAGAATCGAACACCAATAAACATTCGCATCAGAATTCAGAAATAAACAATAAGGTATTGATATTAAACAACTATAATTAAATAAAAATTAGATTTATCAAATTGGCATAGTTTCTGCATTTTTGTATTCCATCATGTATACAAGTTGGAATGCAAAAAAATGAGTCATAACAAATGCATTGGTTGGACACTTCAAGAATGGCAGACAGCTTATCTGAACCATGACATTCATCTTGAAGACTTAATCGACTATGTAGCGCAATTACCACAACCTGATCATGCATGGATCTCTATTGCTAGCAAAGAACTACTTATTCAGCAAATCGAAACCTTAGCACAAAAAGCACAACATGCCTCAGATTTGAGTAAAGAACTACCGTTATATGGTATTCCTTTTGCGGTCAAAGACAACATTGATGTTGCTGGTTTTGCAACCACGGCGGCATGTAAGGTTTTGACCGCAATTGCTAGCCAAGATGCTGAAACAATTCGCCTGCTTAAAAATGCAGGGGCGGTCGTCATAGGAAAAACCAATTTAGATCAATTCGCAACGGGGCTTGTCGGTACACGCTCCCCATTTGGCGCAGTTTGCAATACCTTTAACGCAGACTATGTCAGTGGAGGTTCTAGCTCTGGTTCAGCAAGTGTGGTTGCTCGAGGCTTAGTCCCCTTTGCACTGGGAACCGACACCGCAGGCTCTGGTCGTGTCCCTGCGGCATTTAATAACATTGTCGGTTTAAAACCCACCAAAGGCCGTTTTTCAAATCGTGGTTTATTACCCGCTTGTAAAAGCTTGGACTGTATTTCAATTTTCGCATTAACAGTAACCGATGCAAACATCATTGCTCAAACCCTAGAACAGTACGATGCACTAGATAGCTACTCCCGCCAGCATCCAAAAACCGCACCAGCTAAACTTTCTGGAAAACCACATTTTGCTATTCCCAATAAACTTGAGTTCTTTGGAGATGATCAAGCTAAATATGCCTTTCAATTGGCTTTAGAACAGTTAAAAGTTCTCGGTGCTGAAATTACTGAAATTGATTTTTCAACATTTGAACAATTGGCAGCCCAACTTTATCAAGGCTCATGGGTAGCAGAACGCACAGCGGCTGTTGCTGAGTTATTGGCACAGCAACCCGAGGTTTTCGACCCCACAGTCCGTGAAATTATTCAAAAAGGTTATGATTTTAGTGCAGTCGATGCCTACAACGCAGAGTATTTAAAACAAGGCTTAAGCCGAAAAATTCAAGACACTTTAGCTCAATTTGATGCATTGATCGTTCCAACTTCTCCAACCATTCACACTCTTGCAGAAATGGCGCAATCCCCGATTGGTTTTAATTCTCAGTTTGGAACTTATACTAACTTTACCAACCTCGCTGACTTAAGTGCACTCGCATTGCCTGCTGGATTCCGCGCCGACGGCTTACCCTTCGGAATTAGCTTCATTGCACCTGCATGGTATGACCAAGCCCTGATTGAGTTTGGACAAATTTGGCAGGCACATTTGAACTTAAAACTAGGTGCACTCGACCGATTCTCCGCAATTCCAACGTTGCGCCACAGTCCTTCTGCACATCACATTCGAGTTGCAGTCGTTGGAGCACACCTGACTGGAATGCCTCTGAATTTCCAACTGCTTACACGTGATGCAGTACTTGTTGAAACCACACTGACCGCTGAGCACTATGCCCTATTTGCATTGAACGGAACAATTCCCCCAAAGCCAGGTCTAGCAAGAGTTTCAGAACACGGGCAACAAATCATTGTAGAGGTTTGGGATGTGCCAACAGCGCGTTTTGGAGAGTTTGTCGCTGAGATTCCAACCCCGCTAGGCATGGGCAATGTCGAACTGGTCGATGGTCGTTGGGTTAAAGGTTTTATTTGTGAGCCTTATGGTTTGAACGATGCTGAAAATATCAGCCATTTTGGTGGTTGGCGCGCCTATATCCAGCACCGTAACAATTCAAAAGTAGAACAAGCTTAGTCAAATTTAGGAATTTTAAAATGTTTAAAACTGTATTGATTGCAAACCGTGGCGAAATTGCCGTACGCGCAATTCGCACTTTAAAAAAACTGGGGATGATCAGTGTTGCTGTATATTCAGACAGTGACCGTTATGCACAACATGTCAAAGATGCAGATATTGCGATTGCCTTAGAAGGATTAAAACCAGCAGATACTTATTTGAGTATTGAAAAGCTGATTCAAGCAGCACAAAAAACAGGCGCCGAAGCTATTTTCCCTGGTTATGGCTTCTTATCAGAAAGTGCTGAATTTGCAGAGGCTTGTGAAAAAAATAATATTGCTTTTATGGGTCCCACAGCGACACAAATTTTAGAGTTTGGCCTGAAACACCGTGCACGTGAACTTGCCGCTGCAGCTCAGGTTCCCATGACACCGGGTACAGGCTTACTTGAAAGCTTAGATGAAGCAATTTCTGCAGCTACAGAAATTGGTTATCCCATCATGTTAAAAAGTACCGCAGGTGGCGGAGGGATTGGCCTCACACGCTGTGATGATGAACAGACATTGGTTGAAGCTTATGAAAGTGTCAAACGCTTAGGCGCACAATTTTTCAAAGATTCAGGCGTGTTTTTAGAGCGTTTTGTTGACCGCGCGCGCCATGTCGAAGTTCAGATCTTTGGTGATGGTCAAGGTCAAGTGGTTGCACTGGGTGAACGAGATTGCTCACTGCAACGTCGTAACCAAAAAGTGGTGGAGGAAACCCCTGCGGCTCACCTTCCCGAAACTACACGCCAAAAACTTCACCAAGCGGCAGTTGAACTCGGCAAATCGGTCAATTACCGCAGTGCAGGTACAGTTGAGTTTATTTATGATGCTGCACGAGATGAGTTTTACTTCCTTGAAGTCAATACCCGTCTACAAGTAGAGCACCCTGTTACTGAAATGGTGACGGGCTTAGACCTGATTGAATGCATGCTTAAAGTGGCGGCAGGTGATGTCTTGGATTGGACAGCGCTCAGCAACATCCAACCGCAAGGTGCGGCAATTGAAGTACGGATTTATGCAGAAGATCCTGTTAAGAACTTCCAACCCAGCCCTGGCGTCCTGACCGAGGTTTCATTTCCAGAACACTGTCGCGTCGATACTTGGGTCTCCACAGGAACAGAAATTTCGCAATATTTTGACCCGATGATTGCCAAGATTATCGTACATGCGGATACGCGTGAACAAGCCATTGACCAACTAAAAACTGTGTTAACCCAAACACGCTTAAATGGCATCAGCACCAACTTGGACTATGCGCATAGCGTGATCTCTGATGAACGCTTCGCACAAATGCAAATTTGGACACGTCTGTTGGATGACTTTGACTACGTGCCGAATGTGATTGAAGTTTTACAGGCTGGTACGCAAAGCTCAATTCAAGACTTTCCAGGACGTATCGGCTACTGGGATATCGGTGTGCCACCTTCAGGTCCAATGGATGACTATGCGTTCCAATTGGCCAATCAAATTGTAGGAAATGATGCTAGTGCGGCTGGTTTCGAATTTACCTTACAAGGGCCAAGTCTGAAGTTCCATCAAGATAGTGTGATTGCGCTCACTGGTGCACCTTGTCCTGCCCAATTAGATGATGAAACTGTTGCCTTTTGGCAACCCATTCATGTACAGGCGGGTCAGGTTCTCAGCTTAGGACAGGTCGAGTCTGGTTGCCGTAGCTATTTAGCAGTTCGCCATGGACTCGATGTCCCCCTATACTTGGGTAGTCGCTCTACTTTTGCTTTAGGTAACTTTGGCGGGCATGCAGGACGGGTGCTTCGTGCAGGTGACATGATCAAACTCATTAATACAGTCCATCCTAATCAAGATGCCCCGTTAGCAACACAAGAACCTCAAGCATTATCTCCTGCACTGATTCCAAACTATGGCACTGAATGGAAAATTGGCGTGCTATATGGACCACACGGAGCACCTGATTTTTTTAAACCCGAATATATAGAAGAATTTTTTGCTTCCGAATGGACTGTACACTTTAACTCCAATCGACTGGGTGTCCGTCTATCAGGACCAACACCAACGTGGGCACGTGAAAATGGGGGGGAAGCAGGACTCCACCCATCCAATGTCCATGACTGCGAATATGCCATTGGTGCGATTAACTTTACAGGGGACTTCCCTGTCATTTTGGCCAAAGATGGCCCAAGTCTCGGCGGTTTCGTTTGCCCTGTAACCATTGCTAAAGCTGAACTTTGGAAAGTCGGTCAACTTAAAGCTGACGATAAAATCAGCTTCTATCCGCTAACAGTTGAGCAGGCCAATGCCCTAGAGCAACAGCAAATTGAACGTGTGCGAAATTTCACTCATGCTGTCCTAGCAACTGAACTAACAAGCAATAATATTCCACAATCTGCAATTCTCGCCCATCTAGATGCAACTGATGTGTCTCCACGCACGGTGTACCGCCAAGCGGGTGACAGTTATATTTTATTAGAATATGGTGATAACGTTTTAGACTTGGCACTGCGTTTACGTGTCCACCAATTGATGCAACTGATCCGAACAGCGAATGTGACTGGAATATTGGAGCTGTCTCCTGGTGTGCGCTCACTACAAATTAAATATGATGGTCTCACCCTTCCACAGCATGAGTTGATTGCTTTCTTACTGCAACTCGAACAGCAAATGGGCGATTTAAGCCAACTCAAGATTCCTTCACGGATTATTCATCTACCCATGGCATTTGAAGACAGTGCAACTTTGGGTGCTGTTGAGCGCTATCAAGAAAGTGTTTGCGCTAAAGCACCGTGGTTACCGAACAATGTCGATTTTATTCAGCGTATTAATGGTTTAGATAGTCGTGAACAAGTCAAAGAGATTATTTTCAATGCCAATTATTTGATTTTAGGCCTCGGTGATGTGTACCTTACCGCCCCATGTGCTGTGCCGATTGACCCACGTCATCGCCTCTTAAGTTCAAAATACAATCCAGCACGGACATTTACTGCCGAAGGCACCGTGGGTATTGGCGGGATGTATATGTGTATCTACGGTATGGATTCACCCGGAGGTTACCAATTGGTGGGACGCACTCTACCCATTTGGAATAAATTTAAAAAGAACAAACAGTTTGGCGACAAAGAATGGTTCTTAAATTTCTTCGACCAAATTAAATACTTCCCTGTTTCAGAGTTAGAGCTAGATCAATGGCGTGCTGACTTTGAAAATGGTCAAGCACAGATCCAAATTGAAGACACTGAATTTGACTATGCCGCTTATTTAAAACTACTGGAAGATGAAAAGGACAGTATTACGGCGTTTAAAGCACAGCAACAACAGGCCTTTAGTACTGAGGTCAGCCTATGGAAGGAAAGCTTTGATCAACAAGACCACCTAATCACAGAAGCACCTGATGAAACAGACTATAGTGCCTATTCAGCTCTCAATGCATCTATGACTGGCAATATTTGGAAAATATTAGTGGAACAAGGTCAGATTGTGAAAAAAGGTGAAACCATTGCTATTATTGAAGCTATGAAAATGGAATTACCTGTATATGCAGCAGATGACGGTATTGTCAAAGCCATTATTTGTCGGGCTGGACAAACCGTTCATAGCGGCGAACCTTTAGTTTATATGGAATAACACATGTCCAATATGACACGTGCGGGTTCAGGTTCAGACAATTTGTCTGAACTTGTTTACCAGCAAATTAAAAATGATATTTTTGACTTTAAATTGATGCCAGGTGAACGTTTTACCGAATCCGAAATCGCCATGAACTATCAGGTCAGCCGTACACCTGCACGACAGGCATTGTACCGACTACAACAAGAAGGCTACGTGGAAGTTGCATTTCGTAGTGGCTGGACTGTACGTCCATTGAACCTGCAATACTATGACGAACTATACGAGCTGCGTATTATGATTGAACAATATGCAATTCGTAAATTATGTAGTATTGAATCTCAGCAACTCAAAGAAATGAAACAGTTGCACAAGACTTGGATGGTTGCACCTGAACAGTATCTTTCGAGTTTAAAAGCGATGGCTCAAATTGATGAAGATTTTCATTGTGCATTGGTTCGTGCCATTGGCAATACGGAAATGAGTAAAATCCACCAAGAAATTAGTGAAAAAATCCGTATCATTCGTCGCCTCGATTTTTCAAAAAGTGATCGAATTAAAGCCACCTATGCAGAGCATCAAGCCATCCTGAATTATATTTCACAGCAACAAACAGATTTGGCAATTGAAAAAATTAGTGCGCATATTCAGCAAAGCCGTGACGAAGTAAAAAAAATTACCCTCGGTATGCTGAGTCAACATGCTGTGCTGAAAAAGGCAACCTAAATCATTTAATCCCTCATCTCTTCTTAAACAAAAAAAGGCGCTTAATGCGCCTTCTTTCGCTAAAAATAAATTTAAGCTGGAATACGTAGTACCTGTCCAGGAAAAATATCATCAGCATCTTTCAATAACGGACGATTGGCTTCAAAAATTTTATTGTACTGGTTGGCATCGCCATAAAATGCTTTGGAAATTTTCGATAGATTATCACCTGATTTAACTGTGTAAAACTTACTTTCAGGTTCAGGGCTAGCCACAGTCAGTTGATCATCCACTTGAGCCACATGGTCAATATTACCGACAGCTAAAACAATCTTTTCTTTATCGGCTTGGGTCTGAACCTGCCCTTTTATGGTTGCCAAATCCGTGGTGGAGTTATAGCTGACTGAAAGTCCCGTCACAGGTAAGCCCAATGCTTTGATATGACCCAATAACTTGTTGGCAATTTCTTGAGCGGATGGCTCTGTTGGCGTAGTTGGTGCGGCTTGAGGCTCGGCTGCTGCTGTGTTTTTTTTACCAATGCCTTTAACGAAATCAAAAAGACCCATGTGTATGCTCCATCTTGTTATATCAGTGTTGTTATATTGAATGCTCAAAAATGAGACACTCTTTTTTATACCGAAAAAAGACAGCAACTTTGGTAGAGAATAGTCCATTTAAAGTAAAACTTTGTAAGTTCCAAAATAAACAAAACTATTTGCATACAATGCTTCACCTTTTAAATAGCATAAAAAAAGCCACCCGATAAGGGTGGCTTTTCCATTCAGCAAAGCTGAAACAATATGGATTAACCTAGTTTCTTAGAAACGTAGTCAATCGCAGATTGTACAGTTGTGATTTCGTTAGAATCTTCATCTGGGATTGTGATGTCAAAGTCGTTTTCGAAAGACATAACAAGCTCAACAAGGTCTAAAGAGTCAGCACCTAAGTCATCCATGAAAGATGCTTCGTTTTTGATTTCTTCAGCCTTAAGACCAAGTTGTTCTGCAACTGCTTGCTTGATGCGTTGTTCGATATCGCTCACAGGAATTCTCCTCATTGCTTGTGGCGTTTTTAATGCCGTTAGTTTAATTGAATCTTTAAAATTTTGAAAGTTTATCCATCAGCCAATTAGCTCATGTATAGACCACCATTTACATGCATTACCGTACCAGTAATGTAACTTGCTTTGTCTGATGCCAAAAAGCTCACCGCATTGGCAATATCTTGTGGATCACCTAAACGGTTCAGGGCCACTTGATCGCTCATTTTTTTACGGATGTCTTCACTTAATTGATCAGTCATTTCTGTTGCAATAAAGCCAGGCGCCACCGAGTTTACAGTGATTTGACGGCTACCCATTTCTTTTGCAAGGCTACGGCTAAATGCTTCAATACCAGCTTTCGCTGCTGAATAGTTGGCCTGACCTGGGTTGGCAAAATGCGCAACCACAGAACTAATATTAATAATTCGTCCAAAACGTGCTTTGGTCATGCCTTTTAGCACACGTTTAGATAAACGATAAACAGCTTTTAAATGAATATTTAAAATATCATCCCAGTCATCTTCTGACATACGAAGTAACAAATTATCTTTGGTAATCCCTGCATTATTGACAAGTGCAAGAACTGGACCATAATTTTGTTCAATGTCTGTCACCAGCGCATCTATCGCAGCACCGTCACGAACATCAAGTACTTTACCCGCACCCTGCTCACCAAAGCTTGCAGATAATTTTTCTGCGCCAGCCTCAGATGTCGCTGTGCCCACAACAAAATAACCGTCTTGAATCAGTTGCTGAGCGATGGCTGCGCCAATCCCTCGACTTGCACCTGTCACGAGTGCAACTTTGCGTTCCTGTGTCATGCAATTTTTCCTTCAGCCACTAAAATGGCATTGAGTGCATCTTCCATACGTGATTTGCTATCAAGTGGAAAAGCTTTTTCGATATTTGGTAAACGTTTCGCCAAGTTTGCCAAGACATTACCTGGACCACACTCAGCAACATATTGGATCCCTTGATCCTGAATAAACTGCATGGTTTTGGTCCACTGTACAGACTCATATAACTGAGCTGTAAGTGCTTGGCGTACTTGAGCGACATCTATCGCAATTTCCGCGCTCACATTTTGTATTACAGGTATGCTAGGCAGCTCAATGGCAGTTTGTTCCAAAGCTTGTGCGAACTGTTCCGCAGCAGGTTTCATCAACGAACAGTGAGATGGCACTGAAACAGGCAATGCAATCGCTTTGCCACTATTTTCTTTGGCTAAAGCCATGACTGCTTCAACTGCGGCTTTTTCACCCGCAATGACCACTTGACCTTGTGCATTATAATTCGCAGCTTCAACTGAACCTTCAGCTTGGTCTGAGACCTGTTGGCATAAAGCAACAACTTGTGCGTCGTCTAAACCTAAAATAGCCGCCATTGCACCCTTACCTTGAGGTACTGCACTTTGCATGAGCTTACCGCGTAAGTTTACCAGCTTCACAGCATCACCTAGGCTTAAACTGCCTGCAGCAACCAAAGCGCTATATTCACCCAATGAGTGACCTGCTAGATACTTAGGTACAACACCGCCAAGTTCTAACCATACACGCCATAATGCAATGCTCGCGGTTAACAACACAGGCTGAGTAAATTCAGTTTGATCTAAACCTTCACCAGATTGTGCAATGTGCCACAAATCGAATCCAACTGCTTTAGAGGCTTCTGCAAATGTTGCTTCAACACTGGCAAATTGTTCTGCCAATTCAGCCAACATACCTACCTTTTGTGAACCCTGACCAGGAAATACAAAAGCTGTTTTTGTTGCCTGAGCGACTTGATCAAGTTGTTTCGCAGACATAAAAAAGTCCTTTCTTGTCTTTGCTCTCGTTTATGGAGCGAAAATTTAACACTTAATTTAGGTCGATGTAATTGCCAAATACAACAAAAACAGAGTTGGTAAACATTCACCCACAAAAAAAGGGAGCTTTACGCTCCCCTTTTTTCGACTAAGCTTTAAGCTTAATGCTTCAACAATTATTCAGCAGATGCTTTAGCGAATAATTGACGACCACGGTAGATACCATCTTTAGATACGTGGTGACGACGGTGAGTCTCGCCAGTAGCTTGGTCTACAGTTAATGCATTCTCGGTTAAAGCGTCATGTGAACGGCGCATGTCACGGCGAGAGCGACTTTTACGGTTTTGCTGAACGGCCATGATGGCTCCTTACAAATCGAAAAATATGGATCAGAACAAATTCAGTTGTCTTATACGGAAGAGTATAACACAAAAATTAGTTAAGTTTACCCTTCAAACTTGCCAAAACATCAAACGGGTTATCCCGCTTTTCTTCAACAAGCTCTTCAATGGCAGGTTGGTGCTTATGTTCACAAGCATCATGCTTAGGAGACAATGGCATCAACAATAACAATTCATCTTCTATGAGAGAAAGTAAATCAGCAGTCGCAGGCGCATCATAGCTGCCTTTGGTTGTCGCTTCACTTTCACCTAAGACGATGAAATCAGCATCCTCATCCAAGCGCTCTATCAGTGACTCATCATCTACTAGAGCTAGATGAAAATCTGAAACCAGTTCAATGTTAACCACGTCTAAACAACGCTGGCATTCCATTGGGACTTGTGTTTCAACGTGACCATCTAGCCATACAATGCGATGATACGCATCCATTGATAGCTTACAGTCTATGTTAATCAATTGATCATCAATTGATCCAACAGCTTCACGAGCAATACGAACAAAGCGAGACAATGGCAGGGTACCTGACCATGTAAAGCCTTGTTCAGCCCATTTAAACGGCTCAATCTGTGCCGGAAAGGTATTTGCTGACATAATTAAGGCGGCAATTCTACAAATTCATCAGTACTCTGTCAAAGATTAAGATACAATTTTGTACTTATTTAGACAGACCATTTGGGTAACTTAAGTCATGCATCTGTTGCAGCCGCAAACAGAAGTGAGTATTTCATCACTTATGAGCACAATTTCAACTGCCAATTCTGACATTTCAGACCGCCAAGTGCAACTCTCAACGTGGGAGAATTTTTCGACAGAAGCACAACAAGTTGATTGGCTCATTTTACACTTTAATCATTGGTTTTCCCACCTGAATGTCAACTTGGTCAAAGGTGACTTTGAACCTGAATACTTTCCAGCAGAGCAAGGCTCCCCTGCTCGTATTCAATTTGCCCATGGTTTCTTTAATAGTGCATTACATGAAATTAGCCACTGGAGCATTGCAGGTGACAAACGTCGTCTATTACCCGATTTAGGTTATTGGTATGCGCCCGATGGTCGCACTCAAGAGCAGCAAGCATTGTTTGAACAAGTGGAAATTAAACCACAAGCGATTGAGTGGTTATTTGCTGTCGCATTTGGTCGTAGATTTCGAGTGTCTTTAGATAACCTCACAGGTGACGGCGGTGATGGACGTCATTTTAAAGATCATGTTTTTGCGCAAGTACAGGCCTATTTTTCAGGGGATGCGCAACTACCGCGTGATGCGAAATACTTCATAGACTGTATTTGCTTGTGTACACGCGCTGGAAAAACGTTACAGAGCAATGAATTTGAAAGAGAAATGCTCGACTAAATTTGAGATGTTTCACATTTAGGTCATTGAACATGGTTTAAATAAAGCGCCATAATGTGGGAAAAACCATCAGGAGATAAAAACATGCTGCATTTAAGAGTCCATCCTGATAACCCGCAGCCACGCTTAATTAGCCAAGCGGTTGAGCGTATTCGTGCAGGCGATGTAGTCGTCTACCCGACCGATGCAGCTTATGCCATTGGCTGCCAAATCGGCAATAAACATGCCATGGAGCGTATCGCCCAAATTCGCGGGCTCGGGTCAAAGCACCAATATGCCATTATTTGCGCAGATCTTTCAGATATTGCAACCTATGCCAAAGTGGATAATGCCATGTATCGTTTACTAAAAAACAATACGCCTGCGGTGACTACTTTTATTTTGCCTGCGACCAGTGAAGTCCCTAAACGTTTGATGCACCCCAAAAAGAAGACCATTGGTTTGCGTATTCCAAGTAATCCTGTATGCCAAATGCTCCTCAAAGAACTAGGCGAACCGCTACTCACCAGCACCTTGATTTTACCCAACCAGCACGAGCCGATGGATGATCCTTATGACATCGAAATGCAGTTATCAAAGCGTATTGATGTGTTCATAGACAGTGGACTAGGTACACTCAGCACGACCAGTATTGTCGACTTATCAGGGGATCACCCTGAAGTGATTCGCCATGGTGTAGGCGATGTGAGTGCTTTTGAGTAATGTCTGATCTTCTAGCTTGGTAGAACGCTATAAAATGAGGGCAATTATAATGACGTTATCAGATGTTGTGCTAAATCCTCACTCAATTGCCCCAAATGCTTTCATTTATGCTATCTGGCCTTGGACACCTGAGTCTGAGGCTCTGATTCAACTATCTAGCAAGAACTCCAATCAATTTAACAGCGCTTATCGTCTTTTTCTGGACATGAAAGTCGTATTGCGGTTGGCGCAGCTGTTTCAGTATCAGAACTTGTGCCATCGGATCTGTATTGAAAAAACCATTGAATTTGCGCAACAACAATACGAACAACTCGATCAAAATATAACTGCTGTCCGGCAAGATAAGCTTTAGTTTGCCTGTTGCAGTGATATAAAATGCAAAATGTGTTGGAATAATTGACCCATCAGTATCTATACATTGTATTGAATACATTCGTTTTATTTTACTTTAGACACTTATTCCCTAGTATTTTTCATGGTTTTTTCTGTTTTCGGGCGTCCGAGCAATTTATTTAATAGTCATTTTCATTTAAACTAATGTGAATCAATTTCCATGCTTTTTATTCGATGCGAGATCGTTAAATAAGCCTATACATGCTTTTGAAAATTCGCGTGGCCAATAACTGTAATGAATCAATCCGTCCATAATGCTATGGAAGATCTTCCGCAAATCCGTGTGATGGATGAGTGGCATGACTCCATTCCTGAGGATTTATATATTCCTCCTGCTGCATTTGAAATTCTCCTTGAGCATTTTGAAGGACCACTCGACTTTTTAATTTACCTGATTCAAAAAAACGGCTTTGATTTATTACAGTTAGATATTGCCCCCATTGCCGCGCAATACCTGTCTTATATGGATGCCATGAAGTCGCTGAACATTGAGCTGACTGCTGACTATATGGTGATGGCTGCACTATTGGCAGATTTAAAGTCACGCCTGCTTTTACCCAAAGCTCCAAATGCGATTCAAATCGAAAAAGATCCGAAACAAGAACTGATTGATCGCTTAGAAACGTATTTACGGATTAAACAGGCGGCTGAGCGCTTGGGGCAAATGCCTATTTTAGAACGAGATACCTTCTCAACCAATGTCAGCTTAGGCCAAACTCTGGATCATAATGATGGTCATGATGTGCAACAGCTGCGTGATGCCTTATTCTGCGTGTTTAACCGACCTGAGCCCATCACCCATCAAATTGCACAAGAACCAGTTTTACTTGAAGAGCGCATGGCGTTTATTGAAAGTAAAGTCGCTTCAGGTGAAGTTTTAGTTTTTGAGTCTTTACTGCGTCCCATTCAAGGTCGTATGGGTATGGTTGTGACGTTTATGGCCATTTTAGAATTAACTCGTCAACAGCGGATTCAAATTGTAAGTTCTGGCGTTGAAGCCCCGCTTTCAATACAAGGAGTGAAAAAATAATGCAAGACACAACGACTCCTGTATCCAATGAAGACAACTTACATGAAGTAGTAATGCAACTGGAAGCGATTATTTTTGCAAGTGATGCACCTGTATCACTTGCACGTTTAAAAGAATCGTTCCAAAATCAATATAGTAAACAAGATTTACGCCAGTTTTTACAACAACTTGCCATGCTACAACATGGTCGGTCAATCGAACTAATTGAAACTGCTCAAGGTTTTCGTTTTCAAGTTCGAGCAAAATACCGTCAAATCGTTGCACAGACGTGGCCCGAGCGACCAACTCGTCTCTCGCCATCGCTACTCGAAATGTTGGCCGTGGTTGCTTATCATCAACCCGTCACTCGAGCGGATATAGAACAAATTCGAGGAGTCTCAAATAACAGTCAACTGTTACGAACGTTATTTGATTGGAACTGGATTAAAGAATCTGGTTTTCGTGAACTCCCAGGAAGACCTGCGTTGTTAGTTACGACGCCTCAATTTTTAAATGCATTTGGCTTAAGTTCTTTAGGCCAGTTGCCTCCCCTGCAGGATGCCAAGGAAGCTTTTATGGCGCTCGATGCGAATGCACCGAAGTCGTAAATAGGTGAACTGTTGATGATAATTTCTAAGGTTATGCTGTCATGAGTGAAAAGTTGCAAAAGGTACTCGCACGAGTCGGTTTGGGTTCTCGCCGTTATATGGAAGAAGTCATTGCCGCAGGTCGTGTGAGTGTCAACGGCCAAGTTGCCCAAGTAGGCGAACGTATTGAACCAGGTGATGAGCTTCGCATCGATGGTCGTAAAGTATCGTTCCAAATTGAAGACGAGATTCGTCGTCGTGTTCTGATTTACTATAAACCAGAGGGCGAAATTTGTTCACGCAATGACCCTGAGTCACGTCCAACAGTATTTGATCAATTACCTGCAATCGCGAATGATCGCTGGGTGATGGTAGGTCGTCTGGATATCAACTCAACAGGTCTACTATTGTTCACGAATGATGGTGAGCTGGCAAACCGCTTGATGCACCCATCAAACGAAGTTGAACGTGAGTATGCTGTACGTGTTATGGGTGAAGTGACTCCGCAAATTAAGAACAATATGCTCAAAGGCGTGGTGTTAGATGATGGCCCAGCGAAGTTTGAGTCATTTTCTGAAATTGGCGGTGAAGGGATTAACCGTTGGTATCAAGTGGTGGTAAAAGAAGGTCGTAACCGCGAAGTACGTCGTATTTTTGAATCGCAAGGTTTAAAAGTCAGCCGTCTACTCCGTACACGTTATGGCACGGTTATTTTACCGCGTGAATTACGTACGGGTCGTTGGATGGAGTTGGACAAAAACGACATCGACAACTTAACCAAAGCGGTTGAGTTGAAACCACGTCAAGGCACTGGCTTATACGGCATGGCAAAACGTCGTACTGAACGTATGCAAGAAAAACCAATGGCTGCACGTCGTGGTGGTTTCTTACGTCAGCAACGCCGTGACAATGAAGATGAAGGCCAACAACAAGCGAAGCCTGCCTTCAACCGTGATCGCCGTGAAAATCCAAATGGTCACAGCCAGCGCCGTCAAGACAATACGCAAGCGGCTTATGGTCAACGTGAACCACGTCAAAACTCAGGCTATGCACAGCGCGACAGTCGTCCAGACAACTTTGGCAACAAAGGCACCTATGGTCAGCGTGATACACGTGACGAAAATGCACCTCGTAAACCTTTTGGAAATAAAAGCTTTAAGAAATTTTAATTTCTAAAGTCAAAATTTGAGCCACTTTCGAGTGGCTCTTTTTATATGTGTTTACGGTGCAATAAGATCACTTTGTGTTCCGAAGTGCGAAGAAGATGTAAACCCTCATAAAAACGCCCAATTTATTGAGCGTTTCATTATCCCACTCCCTCTTCACTACACTCCCTGCGGGATAGCACTAAGCAAGCGCTTGGTATAGTCATGCTGTGGTGACTGGTACAAATCATCCGAATTGGCTATTTCCACCAAATCACCATGATTCAAAACCATGATTTGATCTGAAATATATTTCACTACAGACAAGTCATGTGAAATAAAGATATAACTTAGACCAAACTCATCCTGTAAGTCTTGCAGCAAATTCAATACTTGGGCTTGTACCGAGACATCCAACGCAGAAACTGACTCATCACAAATCAGAATTTCAGGTTTTAAAGTTAGGCAACGCGCGATTGCAATACGCTGACGTTGCCCACCAGAAAACTCATGCGGATAACGATAAAAAGCCTGTGCAGGTAAGCTCACGCGCTCCAACAGATCCAACGCCATCTGTTTGCGTTCAATATCATCCGCCCCGATCCCATGTACCTGCATTGGTTCCATCAAAATCTGCCCAACAGTAAAGCGTGGATTGAGTGATGCATAGGGATTTTGGAAAATAATTTGAATCTTGCGTTGATACTGAGCAAACTCTTTTTCTGTCATCGACAGCAAATCGCGTCCTTGAAACAAAGCTTTACCACCCGTTGCCTCCTGTAACCGCATGAGTAACAGCCCAATCGTGGTTTTCCCCGAACCAGACTCCCCCACTAAGCCTAAAGTCTTGCCTTTTGCTAACTGAAAAGTAACACCTTTGACCGCTTGAAATTCATCCTTACCGAACAATCCTTTTCGACTAAAGAATGACTTTTTAAGATCACGTACATCTAAAATAATCTCTTCTTGGCCTGTTAAACCTCGTGTTCTTTGTTGTAACTGATCAACATCTAAAGTATGCGTTTCAATATAGTCATCACCCTTTTGCTGCATAAAGTCACTGATCATCGGTAAACGCATTGGTCGTTTAGATAGCTGTGGGCGACAGTGCAACAACGCTTTGGTATAGACATCTTGAGGGTGTTCAAGCACATCTTTCACCCAGCCTTGTTCACGAATTTGACCATGCCGCATCACGATTACCTGATCTGCAATTTCCCCAACCAAAGCCAAATCATGGGTAATAAACAGCATTGACATGTGGTGCTTCTTCCGCAAAGACTCCAGCAACTCCAAAATTTGCTTTTGAATAGTGACATCCAACGCTGTCGTCGGTTCATCGGCAATCAAGAGTTTGGGTTTACAGGCAATCGCCATGGCAATCATGACGCGCTGCTGCTGTCCACCTGACAACTGTCCCGGATAAGCATCAATCTTGGTTTCAGGAGATGGAATTCCAACTTCTATCAAGAGTTCTAAAGCACGTGCACGTGCTTGCTTACGACTCATGCCCAAATGTAACTGCAAAATTTCGGCTATTTGTGAACCCACCCTAAACACTGGATTTAAGGATGACATCGGTTCCTGAAAAATCATGGCAATATCTTTACCACACTTTTTCCGCATTTCACGGCGTGGTAAATCGAGTAGGTTTTGCCCCTCAAACAGAATTTTACTGTCCAAAGCAATTTGACTGCTTTCTGTAGGTAACAGCCCCATGGTAGCTAGCGATGTGACCGACTTCCCACTCCCTGACTCTCCAACCAAGGCCACAGTAGTATTCACTGGAATACTAAAACTGATGCCTTTGACCGTTTCAATGTACTGCTTTTCTTCATTTTTAAAGCTGACACGCAAGTTTTCCACCTGAAGTAAGGCTGGCGCTGTCATATCATTGAGTTCAGACATTCTCATGCTCCTATTTCAGTTTTGGGTCTAATGCATCACGCAATGCATCGGTAAACATTGAAAATGCAGTGACCAGAACCGCCATTGCTACAGAAGCAGCCGCTAACTGCCACCACTTGCCTAAAATCAACTCACTTTGCGCTTCATTCAACATACTGCCCCATGACACCACACCAACTGGGACACCAAAACCAAGGAAGCTCAAAATCACTTCTGACTTAATAAAGGCCACCACTAAAATTGACATTTGAACCAGTGCAATATGACTGACATTGGGAAATATATGCACAAAGATACGTCGGCTATGACTCACCCCAATTGCCTTTGCCGCCAGCACATATTCCCGCGAAGTATGCTTCATATATTCAGCACGAATTAAACGATATACCCCCGTCCACCCCGTTAAACCCAAAATCAAAACAATGGATAAAATGCCTTTTTGTTGTAGTACTGCGGCAATCGCTAGCACCAAGAGCAAATAAGGAATCGAGGTAAAAATGTTATAAAACCAGTTCAAGACATCATCGACCCAGCCACCAAAATAGCCAGAAATGGCACCTAGAACGGTACCAATCACGACAGCAAGAAAAGCGGCGACCAAGCCAACAATAATTGATGTTTCTGCACCTTTAATGGTTTTCAATAAAACACTCTGTCCCCATTTGTCGGCACCTAAAACCAAGCTTGGCTTGAGTTCCGCTTGCTGATCCAACAAATGCCCATCCAAGGCTTGGTCAATCGCTTTCATGTCTTCGGCTAAAGGATCAACAACCCCATAGTAATCAATAGCACCACCTACACCCTGTTCAGCAGCAATTTCTGCATTGAGCTCACGAATCACATCTTTCAAAGGATCAACAGGGTTTTCAGGCACAGCCGCTTCGACCTTTTGCGCTTCGCTTTGCGGAAGTGGCACTACAGCCGCCCCGATAAACGTAGGCGGTGCATAACTCACAGCGACTTCTTTATTCCAGTCTTTTGCAATTAAGCCAGTCGATGACAAAATTAAAAGCACCAAATAAAACAACACGATCAGAAGTGAAAACATGGCGATGCGATCGCGTTTTAATCGGCGCATAGCGAGTTGCCATAGCCCTGTAGACGCTGTTGCAGGTTCAGCAGTATCTAGTTTTCTTTTAGTGAGAACACTGAGCATAATTCACCTACTTCAACTGTACGCGAGGATCGACCCATTTATAAATCAAATCGGCAATCAAGTTGAAAAACATCGTTGCGAGGGCAACGTACACAGTAATGGCTTTAATCACAGGAAAATCACTACGCTCTACCGCAATAATGACTTCACGACCAATGCCCGGAATACCAAAGAAACGCTCAATCAAAAATGCACCAATCAGCAAAGCAGGCAAACTTGCCATCACGTCTGTAATAATTGGAATTGAGGCATTACGTAGCACATGCACACCTAAAATACGGCGTTCACCAATCCCTTTGGCACGTGCAGTACGAACATAGTCTTGATTAACCTCATCCAAAACAAAACTACGATACAACCTTAAAGTCGGGGCAATGCTGACCACCAACATGATCAGAATAGGCAATAAAGCATATTTAAACAGGTTTTCGCCAAAGCTATCACTCCAGCCTTGGACTGGAAACCAGCTCAACTGATAGGCAAAGACATACTGGAAAACAATGATATACACCAAGATACTGATCGACATGCCAATCGTACACAGCATCATCACCATACGATCTGTTAAACTGCCGCGCACCGCTGCTACCGCCAAAGCCAACACAATAGAAATGATGGTCTGTAAAATCGTCAGTGGAATGAGCAAAGTCAGCGAAGGCCCGAGTCGTGTCGTAATGATTTGCGATACTGACTCCCCTGTACTCCAACTCAGCCCATAATCAAAAGTCAAAATCTGCTTAATGAAAATCCACAGTTGCACATAATAGGGCTGATCGACCCCAAGCTGCTGTCGGATATTTTCAATCTGTTCAGGGTTCGACATTTTCCCTGCCAAAATATAGGCAGGGTCACCACCGACCCAGTTAAACAAGAAGAAAATCAGCAACACCACCCCAAGCATGGTCGGGATCATTTGCCAAATTCGGCGAATAATATATGCCAGCATAAAAATGCCCCTTATTTCACCCGTTGACCGGTAATTTCATCGAAAAAGGCTTTGTTATCAGGCTCACGACCCAAAAAGTCTTTGACCAATGCTTTGGCAGGTTTTTGACCACCTTGTGACAAAATCGTTTGACGATAGTGCTGCCCCACTTCAGGGTTATTTAAGTTATCACCAAAGGCTGAAAGCATGTCCAACGCCATCACCTCTGACCACATATAGCCGTAGTACCCCACTTGATAACCGCCCATGATGTGACCAAACTGCCCCGGAAACTCAGTGGTCGGAACATAACCCAAAGCCGTTGCACCTTCCATTTTTTCCCAAACCTTTAAGGGCTGAACGTCTAGCGCATCACGACCATGTAATGCCATATCATACTGTGCATACAAAGTCTGACGTGCATAATGTAAACCGCGTCCATAGCTATGCACGGCATTGAGCTTAGTAATCAATGCATCATCCACGCGTGGGCAGTCAGGTTTACAGTAATCTGCCACCTTGGACAATGTCTCTTTACGTCGCGCCCATTCTTCATACATTTGTGAAGGTGCTTCGACAAAGTCTCGCTCAACCGAAGTTCCTGACTGAGATGAAAACCGTGTGTTGGATAAAATGCCATGCAACGCATGACCAAACTCATGTACAAAAGTTTCTAACTCATCGCTATTTAAACCATTGCGGTTAAAATTAGTGACCAGTGCTGAAATCGGTTTGCGTCCAGTTAGGCTACTGCCGCCATAAACGCCCCACACAGCAGCATGTCCATATTTACCTTTACGTGGAAATTTATCCATATATAAGCCACCGAGCAGTTGCCCAGTCTTGGCATCGGTCACATCGTAATATTCCACTTCATCTTGCCAAACCTCAACTTTGGCAGGCTTAAACTTGATGCCATACAAGTTTTCAGAAATCGCAAACAGCCAATCTTGTGAAGCTTGAGTTGGGAAATACTGACGTAGCTGCTCTTGGTCGACCTGATACTTGGCTTTGCGTAATTTTTCACTCCAATATGCTTCGCTCCAACGCTCAATACTGGCTTGCTCAACAGGGATATTTAGACTTTGTGCTTTAAACTCACGTAAAGTCTGAACTTCCTTTTTCTCTAGGGGCGCCACGGTAGCATGCACCTCTGCCAAGAATTTATTCACGGTTTCAGGGTTTTTCGCCATCCGACTTTGTAGTACCCACTCGGCATAACTGGACTTACCAAACAGTTGTGCTAGCTCATAACGTAAGTCCATGGCTTGCTTCAGCAGCGCTAGATTTTTCTCACCGCCACGTCGGGTAAATGCAATTTGATAACGCTTACGTGCGTCATCGTTATCTGCCAACTCCATAAAAGGACGATAATCTGGATACTCAAACCCGAGTAAATAATTACCCTTGTCATTTTTCTTTAAGCCGTCGATATAACTTTGTGGCAGGCCTTTTAGCTCATCTGGGCTAAATTCGAGTTTTTCAGGATTATCACGTACATTACGTGCATACTCTTGTTCAATTTTTGCCAGTTCATCAAAAATCGCTTTTAAGCGTGCTTGTTTATCTGCTGAAAGCTGTATCCCTGTTTTTTCAAAACCTTCCAAAATATCTTCACGGAACTTGGCTTCAATTGGATCAGCAATTTTAACTTTTTTAATTTGTTGATATAGCTTTGAATTTTGATAAACATCGGTTTGGAATTGGCTAATTTTAATTTCACAGTCTTCAGCCGCTTTACGCAGTGCCTCATCAGGGTCAACATTGCTATACAGACCAATCGGGCCGTAAAAGTCTTCAAATGATGCAAAAATACGATCCCATTCAGCCAATACAGGCGCTGCTGCCGTTTCGTTTTTAAGGGGCTTATTTTCAAACGCTTTGAGTTGCTTTTTCACATCCGCAATTTTGGCATTACACAGCGCAGGGATATCTTTGGCTTGAAAGCTCGGCAAGGTTTGACGCTGTGCTGTTTCAGCCAAAACGATCTGACTCATCCCTAGGCCCAACATGCACAATGCGGTGAATTTAAAATGTTGCTTTTTCATCATGACTCCAGTTTTATTTAATTTCTATTTCTTCAAATCAATATCTATATACATCCACTCTGCGGGCAGTATGGGATGCTTTTTAAATCCAATCACACGCGGTTGTGCCAAGATATTTCGATAACGCGCGCCAATCACCTGCACAGGCATATACACTTCCAGCAGGCGTGACATTTTGGCGTAGATTGCATCGCGTTCTGGACTCGGTGTCATCTTCTGAGCTTGTTCATATAAGCGGTCATATTCAGGAATTTTGGCACAGCCATTGTTGGTGATTTTGATGTTCTTGCCATAAAACAACTGCATAAAGTTATCTGCATCTGGGTAGTCTGCTATCCATGCTGATGCCTTAAACATGGTTTTACATTGTTTTTCTAATTTCAAAGCTTCAGCAAAAGGCAGAGACTTGGTGGTCATTTTGATTTTGATGCTATCTAAAGTTTTTTTCCAAAACTCGGCCTGTTGTTGACTGCGTAAATTATTACCCGAAAGTGTCATCTCAATCACCAAAGGTTTGCCATTCGGCTGAGTACGCCAACCATCAGCAGCGACTTTATAGTGATAACGATCTAACAATAAATTTGCTGCTTTGACTGAATAAGGAATGCTACTTCGATAATTGGGATCGTAACCAATGACACCACTTGGAATCGGTGCTTGCAGTTTTTGCGCATCGCCTTTTTGTAAAATATTGATATAGTTATCAGCTGAAAAAGCCATCGCCATAGCACGGCGCAGGGCAATTTTATCTTTACTTAAACCGCCAACCACTGGGTTTTGCATATTCCAATAATGATAGTCAATCGAAGGGTCCGTGATTCTTGACAACTGTACACCTTTCTTAACCAACTCAGGTTTTAGTTTCCCATCTTGTAAGGCCTGAACTGTCAGCTCACCATCAAGGGCAAACAAATCTACTTCATCTTTAATAAATGACAACCATCGCGACTGGCCCTCTTCCATCACTTGAATATCAATCACCCCTATTTGTGGCATCTTTTTGCCTTGCATGGCTTTGACGATTTTTTGATCTTCAGGCGTACTGGCCTTAAAGTTCCAAACAAAACTTCGGAAATCAGGATTGGCCTTTAAAATAATCCGCGAACCTGGCGTCCAACGGCTGAGCATATATGGCCCTGTGCCTATTGGATGCCCCATCACAAAACCCGCTTTGTCACGATATTTTTCGATGACTTCCCGTGCAACTGCACCTGCAGGCTGATGCGCAAGCAGCATCGGAAAGTTCTGATCGGGGCTAGTCAGACGAATGACCAAGGTATAACGGTCTGGTGTTTGTAAGCCTGCGATAGGTTGGTCGTAATTGAATTTCCCTGTTTTCTGTGCTTGTTTCAGCAAAGCCTCCATCCCTAAGATTCGCCCATCAAGCAACCAACTGTTGGGTGAACGCAAGCTCGGATCCAGTAAACGCTTAAAGGTATATACATAATCGGCCGAAGTCAGCTCACGCTTTTTACCTTTAAACACGGGGTCAGCAGCAAAATAAATCCCCTTTTGCAAACGAATGGTATAGGTCAATCCATCTGCACTCACCTCAGGTAAAGCCACAGCTGTTCGTGGTACCAATTTCGCAGGTGAGGCCAAATAATCGTAAGTAAATAAAGTTTCAAAAATCGAACCGTTGACATGGGCCGAGTACAAGTCATGCACGCCCGCAGGGTCAAAGCCTGTTTCAGCTACAGGAAAAACATAACGTAAAACTTTTTTCGGGTCGGCAGGACTTTGTGCAAAACTGGAAACTGAACTACTCAGCAGAATGCTGCCTGCCAGAATGCTCAGCCCCCATCGTTTAAATTTCTGATTTAGATTTTTCATTGTGTTCGATATCTCAATTATTTTTTATGGGCTGAATATCAAGATATTGCCAGTTAGTATTCATCATCGGATGGGCTTTAAAGCCCTGAACTTGTGGATGTAACAACCAATTTCGAATGCGACTGTTATGAATAATCCATGGATTATCCGCTTCAATTTGGCGACTGAGTTTTTCATAAAAGGATTGTCGCTGAGATGGTGGCAAGGTCATCGCCTGTGTATAAAGTGCATCATAGGCTTTGGATTGGTAGCAACTGAGATTGCCCTGCGCCGAATTGGGTCCATACAGCAGTTGGGCAAAGTTTTCCCCTTCAGGATAATCCGCAATCCAAGCCCCACCCCAAACCATATATTTACATTGCATCGCAGCTTTTAAGTTATCGGCAAAGTTACTCACGATAAAGTCAGCACGGATACCAATGGCATCTAAATTTTTCTTCCATAGTTCAGACTGAATCACGGAACTGGAACTATTTTCGGTCATAAACTTGAGCGTTAGAGGTTGACCATTGGGTAGGCTGCGATAGCCATCTTCCGCTTTTTTATAACCGAAACGATCCAGTAATTTATTCGCCAAGAGCGGGTTATAAGCCACGCTGCTACGATAGTTGGGATTAAAACCTTGTACCCCCTCAGGCACCAACATTTCAGACTTCACTGCCTGCCCTTTATACAGTTGTTTAATGGCTTCTGCTTGGTTATAGGCCAAACTAATCGCGCGTCTTAATGCAACTTTTTCAAGCCCAAAACCACCAACTGTAGGATCTTGCATATTAAACATGGTGTAGGTGATTTCAGCGTCTTTATTGGGGAAATGCTGAATGCCCTGCTTGACCAGTTCAGGTTTGAGTTGCTTACCATTCAAGGCTTGTGGCACCGCATTGGACGTGAGTTTATCAAAGTCGAGTTGTCCCGATTTAAATGCAAGCCAACGTGACTGCTCTTCTTCAATAATACTGACATTGACTTTACCAATTTGCGGCATTTTTTTGCCTTGCATCTCTTTGGCCAGACGCTTGTCCCAACTCGAACCTGTAGGTTTAAAGTTCCAAATAAAACCACGGTATTTCGGGTTAGCCACCAGCTCAATACGACTCCGCGGTACATATTTACTCAACTGATAAGGTCCTGTCCCCACTGGATGCTGCGCAATTCGATCCCCATAAAACTCCACTACTTCCCGTGCTGTTCCGCCAAATGTGGCATAAGCCAAAATATAGGGAAAGTTATAGTCTGGACGGGTTAATGTAATCTGCAATGTGTATTTATCAATCGCCTTTAGGCCAGAAATTGTAGCATCATAATTAAACTGACCTGTTTTCTTGGCTTGGGCAACAGCAGCATCTCCACCGACAATCTTGCCTTCAATAAATGAATAAGTCGGCGAGCGATTTTTCGGGTCCATAATCCGCATCATGGAATAAATATAATCCTGCGCAACCAATTCCCGGGGCTTTGCTTTGAATGCCGCGTCATCACTGAAATAAATCTTGGGCTGAATTTTAAAGGTATAGACTTTGCCCTCTTGCTCAATTTTTGGCATCGACACTGCGGTATTTGGAACCAATTGAGCGGGACGGGCCAAATAATCGTATTTTAAAAGCGGCTCAAAAATGGCTTGGGCAATACTACCACTATAGAAATTATAAGTTTTAACCGTATCAAAACCATCATCGGGGGCTTCATAGGCAATATTTAATATTTTATTTGGATCCGCAGGTGACTTTGCATAAGCGGAAACACCGAAACCTATCACAAGGGATAAAGCAGCAACCTTAAAATTTTTTGAATTCAAGTCCGTACCTATACACATATTTTTTAAGCCATGTTATCTCATGCAAAGCATGGTCAATTTGTCAGTGTTCTTTCTCCCAACATCACACCGACAAAAAAAATAAACACAAGCCCATGTTTTATAAATTAAATTTTAGTTTTTAAAAATAAAAAACAACCATGGGCATCTATTCACCACAGCGATAAAGCGAATATCATGCCACGCTTATTTTTTTATGATTCTAATTTAACATTTTGCAGGAAAAATACATGCTTATTAATTAGTTATAAAAATTGCGCTAAAAACACCAAGATACATTTTGCCAATTAGTAGCCATTTTTAAATATTCACTTTACATAAACTGTTGCACAGATTTAATACACCAATGATTCAAATATGAACATTACAAGTTAGAATAAAAAGCCTAATGTTATACATAAGATACTGTTTTAATTTAATTAAAATAAAATAAGCGATAGGATTATTTTTTGAATTTTTTATTGAAAATTCAAAAAAAGACGACTCATTTTAGATCATTTATTATATGAATAATCATTTTATGACTATTTTTTGATCTATTTATAAGTAATTTTTTGCCATTTAAAATCCACAATTAATCAAAATATGGAGGAAAATTACATAAAAGATAACAAAACATAAAATAAAACAATATATTCCAATAACTTAATTCACAGTCTTTTGCATATCACCAAAAGTTGGCATTTGCCTTGCAATCCCCCTGCACAGCAATACCGCTAAATATAGAAAAAGAAGGGTTGAATTTACGATGCAAAAAAACAAACTTGTTCGATCTATGGGGACCCCAACCATCAGCAAATCAATACTTAAACTAAGTACCCTGACTTTAAGTATGATGTGTTTGTCTTTAGCTCATGCAGAAGAAACAGAAAGCTCAGTCTCAGCAGAACCAACTAAAAAAGTTGCCAAAGTGACTGTCACAGGTTCCTCTATCAAAGGGGTCGCAGCTCAAAGTTCTTCACCCATTACGGTCATTAAAGTTGAAGAACTTGCTCAGCAAGGTGTTACAACAGCTGAAGAAGCATTAACCAAAATTAGTGCAAACCAAGCCGGTTACAGTACGGCTCAAAACGTAGGTGCAAGTAATACTTCTGGCTCAACTGCAAATTTACGTGGTCTAGGCTCAGACAAAACTTTAGTCTTGTTAAATGGTCGTCGCTTAGCCTATAGCCCATTTAGTACATCCGAAACCAACTTAAATACCATTCCACTGGCAATGGTAGAGCGAATTGAAGTCCTTCGCGATGGTGCCTCTGCGGTCTATGGTGCAGATGCAATTGCAGGGGTGATTAACTTCATCACCAAAAAACAATATGAAGGCTTTGGTATCAGTGGTGGCGCACTTAAGCCAGAAGAAAAAGGCGGAGAAGAATACGATGTCTCTATCTTTGGTGGCTATGGCGATTTAGATGAACAAGGCTTTAACGTTTATGGCGCTGTCAGTTACCAGAAGTCTAAAGAAATTATGGCCAAAGACCGAAAAGTCAGTCGCCGTGGAGGACTTTTACCAGAACTAGGGATTGATGGGAGCTCTGCTAACGGCTTTCCAGCCAACTTTTATGACCCAACCAGTAGCATACAAGCCAATCCTTATGGCAATGCCAACTGTAATAACACACCCAATGTCGTTGCAGATGGTGGCTTATGCTTTTTAAACACCCAAGCCCTGATTGCAATTCAACCAGAAACAGAAGACCTATCTGCGCTTGGACGAGCGACATTTAAGTTAAGTGATCAATTCAACGCGATTGCAGAATATGTATATGCAAAAAATGAAGTCACAACTTCGATTGCACCCGATGTGTATAGCCGATCTGTAACTATTCCGAAAAGTAGCCAATACTACCCAGGAGAAGGTATTACTCCTGCAGTTAATGGCTTAAGTGGTGACCCGTTACAACTCTACCTCCGCTCACAAGCAGGTAATCGTGTTTCTAAGTCAACCAATGAATCGCATCGTATTTTTGCGGGTATTGAAGGCGAAGCTTATGGCTGGAACATCGACAGCGGTGTGACCTATGCTCACGGTAAAGCAAGTGATAGTTTTGTAAGTGGCTACTTAAATAGAAACAAACTTCAAGAGGGTTTGGACAACGGCACCATTAATCCCTTTGGTGCTTCGGCAGATGCAAATGCTTGGAGTTCATTAGAAGTCAGCGGTACGACCAATGAGGCAACTTTAGATTCAACTACATTTGACTTTACGATCAGCCGTCCTATTTTCACCCTTCCAGCAGGTGATGTCGGCTTTGCCTTTGGAGGGAGCTTTACCACTCAAGATTGGGAAGCGACTGTAAACTCAGATCTTGTACGACTAGTCCCAGGCAGTGGTATTGACCCAGATAAACCCGTCAGTAAAGGTGATCGTGACATTACAGCTGTTTTCTCTGAACTACAAATTCCCATTACTTCCACCTTAGAAGCGCAACTTGCTGCCCGTTACGATGACTACAGCGACTTTGGCGACACCTTCAATCCAAAAGTAGGTTTACGTTGGGAACCATTAAAACAATTAATGTTCCGAAGCACCTACAGTACAGGCTTCCGCGCGCCAAGCTTATATGAAATTAATGCACCACAAAGCCAAACCTACACAGGTGCTAAATACAATGACCCTGTACTTTGCCCAAATGGTATCGACTCAACGCCAACGCAATACAAAACAGAATGTAATACTCAATTTAAGCGCATGCAAGGCGGATCAGCAGACTTACAACCCGAAGAATCAACCACAATAACAGCAGGTTTCGTTTTTGAACCAATCAAAAACCTTGTCTTTACAGCTGACTATTACAATATCGAAATTGATGGCTTAATTGACACCATTAGTGATGCCATGATTTTCCAAAATCCAACAAAGTACGCAGATCGTTTTGTTCGTGATTCAGAAGGTCGTATCCAATATGTTAATACAACACTGGTAAATATGGGGGGGATCAAAACAGAAGGTGTCGATCTTTCCTTAAACTACCTTGCACCTATGACAGCTACAGGACGGTTTGGTTTCGGGATTGATGGTACATATATCATCAAATACGACAAACAAGAAGAAAAAGGTGGTGCATGGGAAGGCAAAGTCGGAACATATGATGACCCTGCTGTACTGCGTTGGAAACACACAGCAAACATTAACTGGAGCTATGAAGACTGGAAACTGGTCTTTGAACAACAATTCTTCCGCGGTTACCACGACCAGAATGCAACAGGCGAAGAAGGCTATGATAACCACAAAGTTTCAGACTATACCCTCTACAACATTGCAGGCACCTATAAAGGTTTCAAAAACTTAGAGCTTACAGGTGGAATTAAAAACTTATTTGATGAAGAGCCTGCAGCATCTAACGTTCTAGATAACTTCCAATACGGCTATGACCCTCGTTACAGCGATCCGACAGGACGTACTTTCTACTTAAGAGGTACGTACAAGTTCTAATCAGACATACACCACAGGTTGAAACACTCAATCTGTGGTGATGTTTTCTCATTCTCAATTTTGGCTAAACACAGACTGCTCTTTTCAACGTGATGTTCACGATTTAAACAGCAAATTTAGCTCGAATTTCAGGAGTAACTATGGGCACAAAGTTTGAAGATTTAGAAAAAAACTCCGCCAAGAAACTGACTGGTATTGGCGTCGTAATTTTCTTACATATCCTTGTTGGCTTAGTGCTAATGGCAGGCTTAGCAAAAGACATCATCAAACCCTCAACCGAACCTGTTGAATTAGTCATTCTGCAAGACATCAAGCCACCTGAGCCAGAGCCACCTAAAGAAATTCCACCAGAGCCCCCTAAAATGGTGGAAAAAGTAGCGCAGCAGCCTGATCCAAAACCAGTTGAAAAAGTCGTGCCTGTACAAAAAACAGTTTCTACACCAGTGTCTAAACCGACTGTAAGCACACCCACTCCAACTGCTGTATCCCCGTCTCCTAGCCCAGAATCCGCACCCGCACCAGTAGCCGTTGCACCTACTCCAACACCGAAACCTGCAGGAGTTACACGTGGAGTATCGGAAGGAGAAGCTGGATGCAAAGCTCCAAGCTATCCACGCGAAGCAGAGATGAGTGGCATTTCTGGCACCGTGCTGATTTCGGTCTTTGTCGATACCAATGGTAAGGTGCAAGAAGTCAAAGTGAAGCGTTCAACAGGTGACCGTACTTTAGACCGTGCGGCAACGAAAGCGTATAGCTTGTGCACATTTAAACCTGCAATGAAAGATGGCGTACCACAAAATGCTTGGTTCGACATTCCATACGAGTTTGTCCTCGAATAATTGAAAGAAAATCTAGATGAAATAAGGAGTTACACAATGAAAAATTTAAAGAATTTTACCGCAGCAAGCTTGCTTGGAATGAGTGCATTACTTCCGTTACAAACAACATTTGCCGAAGAAACTAAAGCACAAGCAACAGCAGTTACAACAGAAATTGCCAACATTGATAAAGCTGCTGTTCATGTTCCCCCACCACTACCTGAACAAGCATCTTCAACTGTAGAAAAAACACATAACCCTTATGGCTTAGAGGCCATGTGGAAAGAAGGGGATCTCGTTGCAAAAGTGACCCTTTTTATTTTGGTGATTATGTCGATTGGTACATGGTACATCATCATCACCAAATGCTTACAACAAGGAAAAATTCGTAAACAAGGCCAGCATGCTGAAAAAAACTTCTGGGAAGCCACGTCTTTAGACAGTGCAACTGAAGGTTTAGACGATGCAAGCGTGTATCGCTTTATTGCAGAGAAAGGTATTAAGTCGACAAAAAACCACGGAGGCACGTTATTAGAACGGATCGACTTTAATACATGGGTCACCATCTCAATTCAACGCGCTATCGACAAAATTCAAAGCCATTTAAGTGGCGGACTGGCATTTCTTGCAACCGTAGGCTCAACCGCACCTTTCGTAGGTTTATTTGGTACGGTTTGGGGCATTTATCATGCGTTAACGGCAATTGGAGTATCGGGTCAAGCCTCTATTGATAAAGTTGCAGGTCCTGTAGGTGAAGCTTTAATTATGACTGCAATTGGTTTAGCTGTAGCGGTTCCCGCTGTGCTTGGTTACAACTGGTTAACCCGTCGTAATAAAGCTGTAATGGAAGAAGTTCGTACCTTTGGTTCAGACTTACATGCGGTGCTATTAAGTGGTGAAATCAGTACTAATAACCCGATTAACCGTGATATGAAATAAAAAATGAGGAATCAACCATGGGAATGACGGTTAATTCAAATGACAGCGATGATGATGTAATCGGAACCATTAATACCACACCATTGGTTGATATTATGTTGGTTTTACTGATTATTTTCCTCATCACAGTGCCTGTTTCGATTCATACCGTACCAGTCAATTTGCCTGAAGAAAAGAATGTACCCTATGAAACCAAACCTGAAAATATTCAACTTGCTGTAAACAAAAATGGGGATATTTTTTGGAATGAAAACTACATAGCAGATAAAGCAACTCTACTCTCTCGGTTACAGGCGGAGGCACAAAAAAGACCGCAACCTGATGTTCACATTCGTGGTGATCAACTGACGCCATACGATGCGATTGACCAAGTCATTACAACCACACAACAAGCGGGTATTGGCAAAATCGCCTTTGTCACCACACCGCCCTCTTCACCTTAATCAAAGAAGGATTCAGCTATGGGTATGAATGTTGGTTCCAATCAAGATGATGAAGATGTGATGCTCGATGTCAACATGACCCCCCTGATTGATGTCATGTTGGTGTTGTTGATTATGTTCATTATCACAATCCCACTACCGAACAATGCCATTAATATCAATCTACCCAATGGTACGCCACCACCGACTCAGGAAAAACCGCCTGAGATTGTAGAATTACGTCTAGATGCTCAAGGCAAAATGTTTTGGAATGAACAACCTGTTGATTCGAAGCAAGCCTTAGAAACACTACTACAAACGGTCGCACAAAAAACAGATCAAGACCAAATTAAGCTAAAAGCTGATCGCGCAACGGAATACAAATACATTGCGATGGTTATGGCGGCAGCTCAACGCCTTGATGTGAAAAAAATTGGAGTTGTAAGTAATCAATAAATAAAAGCATCATAAAAAACCGCTGACCGCGTTTAAGGTCAGCGGTTTTTTATTTTTTATGACTATATAGATGACTTTAACACAGGGATATCCATCCACAACGCCTGTGGAAAATGCTTCGCCAAATAGCCCTTTAAATAAGATGCCGTATCTTTAGAAATGAGTTCATCCTGAGATTCATCATTTAGGTTATAGGCCAAAGCATAGAGCTCTAAACCACGGTTTTTCAATGCTTCTAAACTTAAAAGAGTATGATTAATACTGCCCAAACGCCCCGAACTTACCAAAATCACAGGCAGTTGCTGGGCTACAATATAGTCGATACTGAGTAAATCTGTGGTTAAGGGCACCATCAAGCCACCCGCACCTTCTAATAACACCGCTTCATATTTTTCAGCCAGTTGCTGTGTAGCGCGCTCAATTTTTTCAAAATCAATTTCGCGCCCATCTAGCTTCGTGGCCAAGTGTGGCGATGCTGGAT
Organism: Acinetobacter halobius; assembly: GCF_044130335.1. Taxonomy (NCBI): domain Bacteria; kingdom Pseudomonadati; phylum Pseudomonadota; class Gammaproteobacteria; order Moraxellales; family Moraxellaceae; genus Acinetobacter; species Acinetobacter halobius. The sequence continues at coordinate 62,408 of NZ_JBIQOD010000006.1, read as the reverse complement.
AAGTGAAAATTTCAGGCATGGTCAGCTTGCTTTCATCCTCTGGAAACCAACCCATTCCCATAATTTCACGGTGCTGTTCAATGTCTTCAGAAACATCGACATTGCCCGTTTGTACTAACTTTTGAGTAATGGTTTTCTTGCCTTGTTCATTCCAAAGTTTGGCTAAATAGCCTGTGGTATAGGTTTTCCCAATGCCTGTATCTATTCCACTGATGAAGTAAACTGATCCAGTCATGGCATTCTCCGTGCTATACAATAAATAGGATGATAGCTCAGGCGATAATGAATCAGCCCTGATGCATCCTGTTGTGAAAATTGTTGATAATCTTGATAAAAACGTTCGAGCGAGTGCTTGGTCCAACGAAAGTTAGATGCCGTTGCCGTGACACCTGTGGCTTTTAAATGTTGCAATACCTGTTTCGGTGTCGCAAAGTCTAAGTATTCAATTTGTTCAGACAAATGTAGAACGTCAAAGCCTTGGTTTTGCAATTTTTCTCGTAGTTGATCGAGCTTTAAATAAGCTAAGCCTTGTCCCGTTAAAATCTTAATTTCTTGTAAATTCCGTTCACCAAAGGTGGAAAAACAAAATAGACCTTGTGCAAGCAGACTGTCATTCGCTTTCTGGAAAACAGCATCAAGATCCGTCATCCACTGTAGCGCTGAAGTCGATACAATCAACTCTAAAGCATCAGGAAAATTAAGCCGTTCAATGTCACCCAACAACCAGTCTATATTTGAATAGCCCTGAAAGTGTTGTTGTACCTCTGGATATAAATCATTCAGTAGATAGTGTGAAATTTGGAAATCTTTCAGCAATAAATGGCTTAAATTACCTGAACCACAACCAATTTCAAACACCCGCTCAAATTGCGTTTTAGCAGCATAATGTTGAATTAAATCAAAAAGCCGTCGTGCAATTTGCTTTTGCACAATCGCATGCTCAGTGTAACTTTGCCCTGCCTGAGCAAAGCGCAATGCGACTTGGGATTTATCAATCTCTGAATTTTTCACGACTCACTCACAACAACTGAATCAACTGATCTAAATCAGTATGGCGAACTTGAGCGGTCAAGGATATACGCAGCCTAGAACTATGCTGCGGCACTGTCGGTGGTCGTACGGGCATAATATAAAAGCCTGCTTGTTGCAAAGCTTTCGCCTTCTCCACTGTTTTGCTCGAATCACCGATGATCACAGGGACAATTTGAGACGTTGAAGGACAAGCAAAACCTTTGGTCTGAACTGCTTGCTGTAAACGCTGACTGATACTGTGTAAATGCTGACGTGGATTATTTAACTGCAAGACTTGTTGCAAGATAAAGTTACTCCACGCCATGCAGATCGGCGGTTGTGCCGTACTAAAAATCAGTGGGCGCATAGTATTGATGAGATAGTCTCGAATCACAGGGTGACAAATCAGATAACCACCAATTGAAGCCATAGCCTTACCCAAAGCACCAACCAAAAAGTCGATCTCATCAATCACTTGGTATTGCTCGGCACAACCCAAACCTTGCTCACCACGCACACCAATACCATGTGCTTCGTCGACATAGAGCATGACTTTTTCAAACTGTTTTTTGATGCGGACCAGTTCAGCCAAATCGGTTTCATCACCATCCATACTAAAAATGGACTCGGTCACCACAATGATTCGCTCAAAAGCATCATCGGCATGATACTTCTGCAAAAGTTGGGTTAAATGCGCCAAGTCATTATGACGATAACGTACCAACTTCGCTGTCGATAAACGAATGCCATCAATCATGCTGGCATGGATTAATTTATCAGCCAGAATTAGGGTTTTACTATCTGCTAATGCAGGTAAAATACCAATATTCATGTGATAGCCGCTGTTGAATACCAAAGCCGCTCGACCATGAAAAGCCTGACTTAGGCTAGCCTCGAACTGTTCATATTCAGGAAAATTACCCGTCAATAAACGTGAAGAAGCAGAACTCATCCAGCGCTGAGCATTCGGTGTTTCATCGAAAAACTGCTCTCGTAATTCGATATTTGCAGCCAATCCTAGATAATCATTCGATGCCAAATTTAACATCTCATGATCATGGATTCGAATCATCCGCCCCTGCTGCACATTGGATGTAAACTGACGCAAATTACCTTGCTGTTTAAGCACATCCAGTTGTGCTGCAAAATGCTCTATATGCTTCATACAAAAGACTCCTGCATCTGCGTGACCACTTCAACCAGTTGCTCAAGCAAAGTCTTGAGTTCCTGTGGGGTAATTACATAAGGGGGCATCACGTAAACCAGTTTTCCAAACGGCCGTACCCAAATACCCCGGCGGACAAACTCCTGTTGTAAGGTCTTCATATCCACAATAAACGTCAGCTCAACTACACCGATGGCCCCCAGTACACGAACGTCATGGACATATTCAAGTGACTGCAAAGGTGTCAAAGCGATACGAAGTTGTGTTTCGATGCGTTGAATATTGCTTTGCCAATCTTGTGAGATGAGGAGTTCTGTACTTTTCGCCGCTACCGCACACGCCAAGGGATTGGCCATAAACGTTGGGCCGTGCATAAACACACCCGCTTCGCCTCGACTGATAGTCTCAGCAATATGCTTTGTGGTTAAGGTTGCAGACAAAGTCATATAGCCTCCTGTCAAACCTTTACCCATACACATAATGTCAGGTTCGACCTGTGCATGCTCCCAAGCAAAGAGTTTCCCCGTTCGTCCAAAGCCCGTCGCAATTTCATCAAAAATCAGTAAAACGCCGTATTTTTCGCAGAGTAATTTGGCCTGTCGTAAATACTCAGGATGATAAAAACGCATCCCGCCTGCACCCTGAACAATCGGCTCAATAATCAGCGCGGCGATACTTTCATGCTGTGTAGCTAAGGTATTTTCAAGTTCCCGAATGTCCTCTTGATCCCACGCTGCATCAAAGGCAATTTGCGGTGCAGGAACAAAAATACGGTTGGGTAAGCTTGAGCCAAAAATTTGATGCATCCCTGTGACAGGGTCACAGACCGACATCGCATTCCATGTATCACCGTGATAGCCCGAACGCGGGGTGACAAAATTGGTTTTGTTTTGTTTCCCAAGCGAAGTCCAATACTGAACTGCCATCTTTAACGCCACTTCAACTGCAACAGAACCCGAGTCTGCATAGAAAATTTTATCTAAACTTGGCGGGGTGATTTGCAACAGTAATTTGCCCAGTTGAATGGCGGGATCATGACTAAAACCACCAAACATAATATGCGACATGTTTTGCAGTTGATCCGTCACAGCCTGATTCAGTTCAGGATGATTATAGCCATGTATGGTGCACCACCACGAAGACATCCCATCAATCAACTGACGACCATCTTCGAGTTCAATGGTTGAACCAAAGGCTTTTTTGACTTTAAAGGTGGGAAGCGGATTGGTCATCGAAGTATAAGGATGCCAAATATGTTCTCGATCAAATGCTAAGTCATCCAACTCAGCATCCAATTTGGCATTGATCTCAGTCATCCTTAACTCCATATCTACGACAGTTACAGCAAAATTTCAGTTTGACTGATCTTAAACCTGCACGCATCAAAAAGAAATTGCGATATTCGCCACTCAGCGAATTGTTTAATCCATTTTTTGTAAATATTGGCAGATTTGGTCAGTTACCTCATCTGCATGAAAAACTGGAAGCCCATGTGAACCACTTAAAAGCATCACATCTAAAAAATTTGCACCTAAAGCTTTTAAATTATCCAAGACTTTGTAGCTAACTAAAAAATCTTGCTTGGCTAATAGATGGAGTTGATTTCCCGTATAATTTTGTAAGATCTCAACCGTATTTAAATACTCTAAACAATTGAGTCCCTGTTTTAACAGATCTAAAGACTGAGGCTGAATCAAACTTTGCAACTGCAAAAAATCTTGCTTGGTGGTTGACGTCCCTTGGCACACCATAAATCCAAATTTCTTTAATGTTGCAATCGCATCTGCTTCGAATGATTGTTTAAAGCTTTGAAATGTCACTGGACTCATTGCAGTTTGCCAATTTTCATGCGCTACAAAGCACGGATTTGAAGCCAAAGTAATTAACACTTTTTGCTGTTGATACTGTTGTTCAACCGCGTCAACCAATAAAGTCGCCAGTTGCCCCCCCAAGGACCAGCCGATAATGACATCAAAGTCTTTGGCTTGTTCCGCATATTGCTGCAACACCTGTGCATCCAATCCATTAAAAATATTGATCAGCTCAACCAAATGGCCTTTGTGCTGCAAAGCATGAGCCAAAGACTGCAATAATTTGGTTCCACCACCCCAGCCCGTGATGAGTAAAATACGTTGATTCAATGCAGACTCTAAAACTGTAAATTTCAAACAGTATGAAACCTCAGACTCCATTGCAAAGCAAGCCTTTTGAATAAGCACTAAATCGAGCTGAAGAAGTTCAGAGTTGGATCTGAGAATATCAGCACTTTAGCGCCTTAAAATTTGCTAAGATCAAGTCAATACTTTTCAGGACAGCCTACATCATGAAAATAATGCAAATGGCAACGATTAGCTTAATTTCGCTGGGTAGTTTCTGTGCCATCAGTAGTGCCACTTATGCAGCACCGGCTTTTTCAAGCGCTTCATCAGAGCAAAAGCAGTGGGTGGGTAAGCCAGCTCCGAGTTTTAAGTTACAAGATCAAAATGCCAAATGGCATGAGCTCAAACAATATCAAGGCAAGTGGGTCGTTCTCTATTTTTATCCGAAGGATGACTCACCAGGTTGTACACAAGAAACCAATCAGTTCAAAGCACTCTACCCACAATTTAGCAAAAATAATGCCGTGGTTTTAGGCGTAAGTCTGGATGATGTACAGTCACATCAAAAATTTTCGAAAAAGTTAGGGCTGAATTTCCCTATTTTGGCTGATAACAATCATCAACTGGCCAATCAGCTCGGCATTGTACGGAACTTAGGTATCGCTAAAATTGCGAAACGTGAAACCTTTCTGATCGACCCACAAGGTACGGTGGTCTATCACTACAGCAGTGTGAACACCCAAACCCATGCGGGACAAGTATTGGCAGATATTCAAAAGTTCTCTAAAAAATAACCCCTATAAAAAAGCCCTCGAACATTGATTCAAAGGCTTTTTTATTACTCAATATGTAAATGCAAAAGCCACCTTTACATAAAGTAGCTAGCATCTCTTACATTTGCGACTGAATATAATTTTGCAGACCAATCAATTCAATTAAACGTAATTGTTTTTCTAACCAATAAGTATGGTCTTCTTCGGTATCTGACATTTGTTGACGTAACATGTCACGGGTAATGTAATCACCCTTTTCTTCACACAATTTTACGCCTTGCGCTAATTTTTCACGTACATGATATTCGAGCTTTAAATCGGCTTTTAAGCATGAAACCACATCTTCACCAATTTCAACGTCATCGCGTTGCATATTCGGTGTGCCTTCCAAAAACAAAACCCGGCGAATAATCGCATCCGCATGTTGTGCTTCTTCTTGCATTTCATGATCAATACGTTCAAAGATTTTGCTTAAGCCCCAATCTTCATACATACGTGAATGAATCAGATATTGATCGCGTGCAGCCAATTCTCCACCGATCAACATATTTAAGTAGTCTACGACTTCAGGATTGCCACGCATTTCAAAATCTCCAATCTTTAATGCAACCATTATGGACACATTTAATTCACTTTGCAAAACCTAAATTATGTAAGTTTATGATTTTTATAAAATTAAAATGAGAAACATACGCATTTGCAGTATGAATTATCAAAATAATAGTTATAAAATAAGCCTTTGCAAAACTTCATCCCTTTTGCAAAGGCTTTTTCAGCTTAAATAGCCCTCTGCTTTATTTTGTAACCATTAAAAATGCTTCTTATTTCAACCACCAAACACATTGAAAAAGACTCACTTGGATGAAGCAACAGACCAAATTGAACCTACTTCTGCGGACTGTACACGCGCTTGTGCTTGACGATAAAACCGTAAAAATAGCCCCGCAAAAAGAATGGAAAATACATCAATCCACCATAAATAGGAAAAAGATGACCATAAACCAATCTCGGGCAACAGCAAAGCAAGCATTGAGGTTAAAGGCAACAGCAATAAAGTCACTGCAATAAAGAGTAACAATGTAGGCAAAGCCCTTGCAGCACCAAGTACAAAACTAAGAATGAGGCTAAAGATAAAAATTGCATAATAGATATACATAAACCATGCATTGATGCTGTGTAGTTCAGGACTGAGGACATAAGCCCAACGCCCAATCAACATACTCATAAAAATGCCAAGGACTGTTCCTAAACATGACCCTATGGTTAAGTTTGCAATGAATTGCACATCCTTGCGCTGTGCAGGTGGTGCTAAATTCGGATTTTTTTGTCGCTTTACACGCGATTCAATCCATAGAATATTGCCTGAATAAAATAAAAATGCCCCGCCCATCCCCAAGGCCAAATACAACCACCGAGTAAAATCTCCGCCATAGTTGCCAAAGTGCAAACTGAACATAGATCGAATCAGTTGATCTAGAGCTGAACTCTGGGTATTTAAATTGACCGTACTATAAGGTGCGGGCTGATAAGGATTGAAAAACATCACATCGAAGTTGTCACCGCGTAACATCTGGTCAGGGCTGTATAAACTCACACGGGCGGATGCCTTCGCGGGCTGGTCGAGATTATTAAAACTTACAGACGAAACCTCATAGCCCTGTGCTTGTTGCTGTACCTGCAAGAGTATTTTTTCAACATCCAATGGAGGGACTGGTTCTACAATCTGCACCGCAGCAGGACGCTCAAACAATGGTTTGCCTTTTGCGACCAGTTGCCCTAAACCATCATAAAAGAGATCATGAAATGCAAAAACAATCACCGTTACACTAATCAAAATATGAAATGGTAAACTGGTAATGCCAATCACATTGTGTGCATCAAGCCAAAAGCGTTTTTTGTTCTTGCCTTGCCGTATCGCAAAATAGTCTTTGACCAACGTTGGCAAGAGGACGATCAGGCCAGTCATCAGCGCTAAAAAATATAAGACAGATACCACACCCATGACATAAACACCGAGCGTATGGTGCCCAAGCATGCCCGGAATGCCTGCTGTTTCATGTAGTTGTTCAATCAACCAACCCAGTTTGGATAGGTTTTCCTGTTCAACCTGTAAACTGCCATCTGGTTTCAGTGTCGCCAACATTGCACTTTGATCGGTATCAAAGTCATGATCATCATGCACTTGACTTTGCGCAGGTTGCCACTGGATCGGGGCATGATGAAACTCTTTAGAGTTTAAATTGATCTGAAAGCTTTTTTGCGCTTCAGGATAGCGCTGCTGCACCTGGAATACCAAGTCATTATACTGATGCAATTCAACCGTATGTAAACTTTGTTGTGGTGGTGTTGCCCACTTACTCAAATCATGCTGGAACATACTTAGCCCACCTGCAAAAAAGCAGATGAACAAGAGAATACCCGCGCAAATCCCGACCCATGTATGTAACTCTTTGGCAAGTCGGAGAATATCTGTACGTACCTTCATACCCTATTCTCCTCTAAGCCAAAACACGAGTGCGTAAGCCACGACATTGAAAAACATATAAATTACAATAGACTGCCAACCACGTGGAATAAAATAGGCCACGAAAAAGAGTGGTAACCAAATCCACGGAATCGACCACATCCCTAACTGCGGCGCAAGGCCACGATGCTCAGATTGAAGTCCCCACATCGTGATTAATGCAGCTAAAGCGAAAGCTAGACTAAGTCCAAGAACTGCACCCGCAAAGCTTTTCGTCCACCAGTCAGGTTGTATCTTTTGATCGCGTAGCAACGTCATGCGTCAAAGCCCCATGTAATAAAGGAAGAAATGGTAGTGCTGACCACAACACCAATGGAATCAGTAACCACATCAACACTGCTACCAGTTTTGGTAATACCGACAGTAAAAGAACCAATGCCAAAACAAGACCTGTAAGCCCGACCCAGCGGTACTTTTTCGCCACAGCCTGCTTGAGTACAGTTTGATTAGCATGGGTCAAATACAGCAGGACACAACCACTACAGCACAGGAGTAAACCGAGAAATTTAATCATTGCTTTCAACTTAAATGAGGCAGCATTCAGACATAAAAAAGCCCACTGCATCGCAATGGGCTAATCTCAAAAATTAGAAATCGAAAGTGACACCAAGTTTATAGGTACGACCAGCACCTAAAATGGCATAGTTACTACCAAAGACTCCGGACCAATATTTTTCATCGGTTAAGTTATTTACATTGGCTCTAAATGTTGTATTTACACCACCAATTTTTGTCGCATATTTAGCCCCCAAATCCAAAATCGTGTAATCAGGCAACTCTAAACTATTATCCGTATTTAAGTATTGTTCACTCACATAAGATGCACGAGCATTTACACTCAAACCGTCAACGACAGGAATTTTATAGTCCATACCCAAACCAGCAGTAAAATCAGGTGTACCAATTACAGTATTACCTACTTGAGATGCTGTCCCCGATTTAACATATTCAGCATCAATATAAGCTAAGTTCGCCATCAAACTTAAATCTTCTGTTAGCTGTCCCGCTGTTGAAAACTCGATACCACGAGACCGTGTCTCAGCATCATCTTTAACAGCCTTAGTTACTGTGTCCTGATAAACCTCAGGCTTTTCAATTTGGTAAAGCGCCAAAGTATTGAGCCAAGAACCCACTTGGTATTTAGTCCCTAGTTCATATTGCTTGGTTTGATAAGGGGCTAATGTCTCCCCCTTATTTGTTGCAGTTGGATAGGTAATATCTGAAACTGTTACCCCTTCAGATAGCCCTTCGACATAACTTGCATAGAAAGATAGGTCCTCACCAAATGGTTTAACGACGAGACCTAAGCTTGGGGAAAGTTTATCTGATGAATATTTCGTCTTTTTATATAAATTTTTCGTGTCAATATCTTGGTACCGAGCACCTAAAATGACTTGTAATTTATCGTCTAACATCGACATTTGATCAGTTAATGTATAGCTGACATAGCGGTTATCGACATAAGGTACGATAGTTGGATATGACGTAGGCATTTGTTCAGATGCATCTACAATTGGGTTATATAGGTTAGTATCAAACGCATTTGATGTTGCTGCCGAATGCTGCCAATAATTGCGTGTCAGATAATCGGCGCGTAAGCCAAGTGTATGTTGGATGGCACCAGTATCAAACTTACCTTCTAGCCCAAGATTAGCCGCGACAGCATGTTCTTGATAACCCACCCGATAATATTGTGAACTGGCAGCACCTGTATTTGTGTTATTAACGATTAAACGTGTACCAAAGATATGTCCTGAATATTCTTTTTCGTTATAACCTACACCCGCAAATACTTTTAAATCAGGGCTAAATTTATATTCGCCTGATACTCCTAAGTATTGACTACTTTGCTCACCGTGAATGTTTGGGAAGAAATTACTATCCCCACTCGGAGCCGCAATAACCTGTTTGATTGTACCCATACTTACCATAACAGGTGAACCATTATCACGCTTATCTCGTACCGCATAAGCGTCAAAGTTTAGTTTTAACTTATCCGTTGTATAGTCAAGTGCCACGACCCCTGTTGAATTTGTATCATCCATCCCATCAATGATATGTTCACCTTGCCCATAAGAGCCACCAACACGTACACCAAATTCCTTGTTATTACCTAAACGTCTTGCAACATCAAAGCCTGATTTATAGTAACCATCGTCTTCATAGCTTGCACTTACACGTGTCAGATCTTGATTAGCGCGCTTTGTTTGCGCCATGACCACACCACCAACACTCCCAGCTGGTGCCATGCCCGCCACTAAAGCATTAGGACCTTTAAGTACAGTGACTGAATCAATAATATCTGTTGGAATACGTCCAGTTGGCGCCATGCCATATAGACCATTAATGTTGTAGTCTTCAAAACCTACAGAAAAACCACGGATCTGAATGTTTTCATTTAAATGACCTGAATTGGTCGTTTCACGAATACTTGGATCATTTTTAAGAACTTCAGAAACCGTCGCAGCTTGATTATCAGAAATTGTTTTTGCAGTATATGTCGTGACACTAAAAGGGGTATCAATGACAGACTTATTACCCAAGGCGCCTAATTTAGCTTCTTTGGCTAACTTACCATCTGCATAGTTTTGTTGTTGTACCTGCGCTTCTGATTTTAAGGCAGGTAAAATCGAAACCTCTTCCTCAGCAAAGGCAAGCTGAAAACAGCCACCTCCCATCATTAAAATACCAACAGAACTTGCAAGAATTTTTTTTGAAAAGGTTTTCATTTGAAATAACGCTTAAACTAAATGATAATGATTATTATATACACAATGTAAATAATTATTAATTGAATTTTCTCGTTTGACTTATTTATTTGATCTAAAATATAAATTTAGGACTTTTTCAATAAACCCTATATATATTGAATTAAATTGAATGAACTATCGTAAAATAACGAATAAGTCAGTCATCAGTTCGGTACTGAAGCAAAGACTTTCCCTGCATTCACGTTTACACTAAGCCTATACTTAAAACAACAACGGTTGATCTATGACAAATTTAGCAACACAAGCGCCTGTACTGGTCACAGGTGCATCGGGTTATATTGCCAGTTGGGTGATTCAAAAATTATTAGCCCAAGGTTATACCGTTCATGCCACTGTACGTGACCTGAACAAAACCCAAAGCTTCGCACATTTATCTCAAATTGCAGAAAGCAGTGCAGGAACACTGAAACTATTTAAAGCCAATTTACTCGAACCCAATTCCTTTAAAGAAGCGATGCAAGGTTGTGAAATTGTCTTTCATATGGCCTCTCCTTTCGTCGTCACCAACTATAAAGATGCAGTGAAAGACATCATTGAACCTGCTGTTTTGGGTACAGAAAATGTCTTAAACACCGTCAATGAAACCGAGTCCGTTAAACGTGTCATTGTTACTTCGAGTATTGCATCGACCTATGGTGATGCGATTGATATTTTAAAAACGGACCATAATACTTTTGATGAAAGTCACTGGAACACCAGTAGTTCTGAGACCCATCAGCCTTATCCATATTCTAAAGTGATGGCTGAGCGTAAAGCTTGGGCAATGGCTGAGGCACAAGATCGTTGGCAGTTGGTCTGCATTAACCCTGCGTTGGTCTTTGGTCGTTCATTGACACCAAATACACAGTCCGGTTCGATTGAGGTCTTACAACAGTTTACCAATGGCTTGACTTTAGCAGGTGTCCCACCCATGTGGAATGGTGTGGTCGATGTTCAAGATGTTGCTGAAGCGCACTTACAAGCAGCATTCAACCCAGAAGCAACAGGTCGTTACATCGTCAGTGGTGGAACTTTAAGTCTGCTTGAAATCGGTCAATTGCTTAAAGCTCATTTTGGTTGGAAATTTCCATTTCCACGAAATGAACTGCCCAAAGCAGCCTTTAAGGTGATTGGTCCATTCATTGGCTTTAGCCGCGAGTTTGTTGAGTTGAATATGGGTTATCCAATTTATTTTGATGCGAACAAGAGCCAAAAAGAATTGGGCTTAAAGTACCGAGATGTCAAAGAGAGTCTCGTTGAGCACTTTCAACAATTGCTCGATGACGGTGTAATCAAGCAATATATTCCTTGAAAATAAATAAAAAGCATAGTGCTCGTCAACGTCATAGCTGACAAGCACTATGCTTTTTCTAAATTAATGAAGGTATGGGATACACGAAATGTCATCAGCAACTGTTCGAGACAACACTACATGAGAAAAAAATGTTTCTGCGACAATTTTACTCATTGATAGCAATGAACGAGTTTTGCTGATGACTCATGCCTTTGGTTACTTTGGGCTAATCCAAAGTAACATACGAACTTCAAGCATTTGATGCGAATATGTAAGACTCCGCCATGAATCCCTCATCATTAAAAGTCATTTTAGTCATGCTTTAACTGAACGGAGTTATCTAGACAGTATATTTTTGATCCAAATCAAAAATCTAAGCCTCTAACTGACCATAATCTTTCATTAGTTGAATAAACTCAGCTTCATTAATCACAGCAATCCCAAGCTTCTCCGCTTTATCCAGCTTTGAACCAGCTTTTTCACCTGCAACGACACACTTGGTTTTACTCGACACACTACCACTGACACGTGCACCTAGTGCTTGCAAGAGCTGTGTTGCTTCATCACGCCCCATCGTACTGAGTGTCCCTGTCACGACCCAACTTTCACCATTTAAAGGTTGGCGACTTGGTGCCACAGGCGCGTCCCAGTGAATACCTGCCGCCAATAATCGGTCCAAAACTTCAAGGTTATGCGGTGCTTGAAAAAAGTCGACAATCCACTCCGCCGTGATATCCCCCACATCTGGAGTTTTCTTTAAAGCTTCAATGTCTGCGACACGTAACGCATCTAAAGTTTGGAAAGTATTAGCCAACATACGCGCTGTGGTTTCACCTACCCCACGAATCCCCAGCGCATAAATAAATGCAGCCAAAGTCGTTTTCTTGCTATTTTCAATCGAATCAATCAAGTTCTGAACGGACTTCTCACCCATTTTTTCAATGGTTAATAGCTTTTCTCGGTGCTCATGTAGGTGATAAATATCGGCCACATCTTTAAGCAAATCAAGATGTAACAGTGATTCGACCCAACGATCTCCCAAACCTTCAATATCAAGCGCTTTACGGGATACGAAGTGGCGAATTGCCTCGATACGCTGTGCAGCACAATACAAACCACCAGAGCAACGTGCTAAAGCTTCACCTTCGGGCATTACCACAGGCGATTCACACACGGGACATTGGCTCGGGAGTTCAACTTCAGTGGCATCAACAGGGCGGAACTCAGGCCACACTTTTTCCACTTTGGGAATCACATCACCACTACGGTAAACACTGACAGTATCGCCAATTCGCACATCTAGGCGGTGAATTTCCCCAATATTATGCAAGGTGACATTTGAAACGGTCACACCACCCACAGCAACAGGATTCAACCGCGCCACAGGGGTCAATGTACCTGTACGGCCTACTTGCCAGTCAATATGTTCAACCGTGGTAAGCGCAGCCACCGCAGGGAATTTATATGCCGTTGCCCAACGCGGTTCTCGACTTAAAAAGCCTAGCTGTTGCTGTTGTTTAAGGCTGTTGACCTTAATCACCATGCCATCAATTTCCACACTCAATTGTGGTCGTTCCGCATTGATTTGCTCATAAACAGCTTGAACTTCTTGAATGCTATCGCAGACAAAATGACGCTCACCGACTGCAAAACCAAACTGTTGCAACCACTCTAGACTTTCCGACATGGTGCTTTGACCATGATTGGGTTCACACTGCGCAATACCATAAGCATAAAATGCAAGTGGACGTGCAGCCGCAATGTTCGGGTCTAACTGACGTAGACTTCCCGCTGCGGCATTCCGTGGATTGGCAAAAGTCTTTTCACCTTTGGCTTCATTTTCTGCATTGAGCTTTTCAAAGCCAGCTTTAGGCATCAAAACTTCGCCACGAACTTCCAGTAGCGTAGGCACTTCACCCTGATCTGTGCTCAACACCTTGGGCAAGTTACGAATGGTTTTGACGTTTTGGGTAATGTCTTCCCCTGTCTCACCATCACCACGCGTCACCCCACGCACCAACACACCCTGTTCATACCACAGTGAAATGGCAAGACCATCAAACTTCAGTTCGACATCGTATTGAATCGTTTGATTCGGCAAACGTTCTTCTGCACGGCGTGCAAAGGCAAACAGTTCTTCTTGATTAAACACATTGCCTAAAGACAGCATCGGTACCACATGCGTCACGCTCGTAAACTTCGCCAAAGGTTTAGCACCGACTTTATTGATCGGGCTATCTGGCTGAATACACTCGGGGTATTGTTCTTCTAAAGCTTTCAATTGATGAAAAAGCTGATCATATTCACTGTCTAAAATGGTCGGCTGATCCATCACATAATAAGCATGATTATGCTGTGCCAAAATTTGGATCAGTTGACGCATTTGCGCAACGACAGTTGAAGTTTGAGTCATAATTTCACCATAAAAAAGGGCGGTCTTTGTTCCGCCCTAAAAATTGTATTTCTGCTGTGTATTATAGAAATCGTTACCGTTGCTTTCAATCAGATTAAGCGTCGATTGCCTGTCCAGCACGGTAATCAATCGCCAAGTGGCGCCAATGCTCACGCAGTTGAGGCGTGAACTCTTGATTATTTTGGTCATAAACCGTTCCATCTATTTCACGGGCAATCAAACGTGAAATACTGTCCATGGTGTCAAAGGCATTTTGGACATCACGGTGTGGTAAGGCCAAGAAAAAGGCCAAGCCTTTAATTGGATCGGTTGACAGATTTTCCAAGTCAAAACCATCCATACCTGTATCGGTAATTTGCAAAACAGAGAACAGCAACTTGGTTCCATCTTCGTTATAACGATGGAAACAAGACATTTCGCCAAAACGCAAGCCATACTTCATTAAAACTTTTAAGGTTTTCTCACCAGACAACGCACGACGTTCAGGATAAACATTCAGGGCAATAAACGACTCTGCTGTGGCTAAGGCACTTTCATCATCGACAATTTTTTGCTCATACAAATGTGCATCTAAAATGCTACTTTCATCGTCAAACTCTGAAATTTCGGCTTTTTCGACGTTGGCATTTAAACTAAATTCAGCTTTATCGGCCTTCGCTTGGTCATCGACAAGCGCTGAGTTTGTACTTTCAGTCGTTGATTCTGTTGCAGTGTTTTCAGGAGTGGCTGAGTCTACTGCTTTATTTTCTATGTCAGCTGATGCCACTAAACTTGGTTCAGCATCAGTATTCTCTACTACACTATCTGCATCTAAAGCCTTTGGTTCAGCTTTTCCCGCTATTGTTGCATCGACTGGAGCATCACTTAAAATCGGCTCTTTACGCTCTGCAGGTTCCACGACCACCGTTTGCAGTTGGTCACGGACATGACGTGGAATAATCGGTTTTTGACTATCTTCATCAATATGCAAAGTCGAATCTAGCGATGGTGCGGCATCTGTCGGCTTTCGGAAAATCATTCTGATGCCAAGCAGCATAATAATCACTGCTATGACGATACCAATAATTGTTGTGTATTCCATCTTATTAGGCCTCCGCGACTAAACCGTATTCTTTTGCCTGTTCTAAATTTACAGTCACTAATTTTGATGTTCCCGGTTCAGGCATCGTAACACCTAACAAGTCGGTCGCCATCGTCATTGCGAGTTTATTATGGGTAATGTAAATGAATTGCACCTGTTCAGAAAGCTCTTTTACAAGATTACAAAATCTTCCCACGTTTGCATCATCCAGAGGCGCATCAACTTCATCCAAAACACAAAATGGCGATGGATTAAGACGGAAAATCGCAAACACCAAGGCCAATGCTGTCAGGGCTTTTTCTCCGCCTGAAAGTAGTGCCAATGAGCTGTTGCGTTTGCCCGGTGGACGGGCCATCAGTTTTACCCCAGACTGCCAGTCATCTTCTAAAGTTAGACTCGCCTCCCCACCATTAAACACTTTCGGGAACAAATCTTGTAGTTCAGCATTGACCCGATCAAAAGTAGTCATAAACAGTTTGCGGGTTTCTTGGTCAATACTTTTCATTGCAGCACGCAACTGTTCAACGGTATTTTCCAAATCTTGAATTTGATGACTCAATTCTTCAAAACGTTTAGACACTTCTTCATATTCTTCTGAAGCTGCCAAATTCACTGCACCCAATTTCTCAAACTGCTGCTGTGCTTTTTCTAGAACTTGTTGATGGCTACTGATCTCAATGTTCAAACCCTCAATAGCTTCAACATTCATCTCTTTCAGCTGTTCAGAATAATGTTGTAAGTCTGACTTTGCAGCTTGCCACGCCAAACGTTTTTCTTCTAACTGAGTTCTCAGCTTTTCATCTTGTTGCTGATGCTGATGACGTTGTTCGGTCAAACTCTGCTGACGCTCTTGCACCGCATTCAGCTCAACTTGCCATTCAGACCATGTTTTTTGTAACTTTTCAGTGATCTGTGCTTGTTCACTAAACTGGCTTTCTAAGGCAGGTAGCTCCAGTTGTACAGGGTCAATAAACTTTTTGGCCTGTTCCATCTGCGACAAAATTTGCTGATACTGTGCTTTTAAAAAAGTACGGTCTTTTTCTAACAGTTCAATCTGCTGTGTGGTTTGCACTGCCTGACGACGTACCATTTCAAGTGCTTGCCAAACCTGCTGTGCCTGCTGCTGGCTGTCATCCAGTTGCTCAGTCAAAGACTCCACTTGGAACTGCATGGTTTTGTAGTTAGGCAAGTTTTGCTCAAGCTTAATATTCAATGCATGCAGATCAATCTCCAAATCATCTTTTTGCATGGCATCTTCTTCGAGTTGACTGTCTAACTGTGCCAGTTGATTGGCCAATTGTTGTTTTTGCACTTCAAAGGCTTGGTTGGTACTTTGTACTTTGGCGATATTCAAGTCAATCTGCTGGGTTGCCTGAACTTCTTTTTTCAATAGCTGTTGATCCGCTTTTAACTGCTCATCTACTGCTTGAACTTGAGTACGAAGTTCTGTGGTTTTCGTTTCAAGCTGAGTCAGAAGTCCTGTTTTTTCAGCAAGACTCTGTTCAATTTCATCTAAACGAATTCGATGACTGAGTGCCCCCTGTCCAGCTTGGCTCGCTTCGTCATAATCCAGACCAATCACCCAGTCCACGCCAACATGATAACCGTCTAAACTTAGAAGAGACTGACCATCTTTCAATTGCTTTTGCAAAGCGAGGGCTTGTTTTAAGTTCGTGGTCACTCCCACCTGTTGCCACAAAGAGGACTGCGGTGATTCAATCCAACTGGCTAGGCTATCGCAACCTGCAATTTCGATTAGTTCAACATGTGGCTGAGGCGTTAACTGACGTGCAACCGCATCGGTGAATGCATCGCTGTTTTCCAAACAATGCGCTGAAAGCCATTTGGCTAAGAATTTCTCGACCAGCGCGGCATGGGTTTTAGCAGCATCTTTAAGCTTCAGCACGTGCATCAACTGTGGATGATCACTATTTTTTAAGGCGCTGACTTTGACCAATAGTTGCTTTAGATGTTTCTGTTCTGCACTTAAGACCTGTATATCTGCTTTGTGCTGATTCAACTCAGTTTGAGCAGCTTGGTGCTGAATACGCAAATCATCCAGCTGTAACTGCACCTCAATGATACTTTGCTCACGTTGTAACTGCTGTGCCTCGGCGTCTTGCTTGGCATGCAACAATTGGTCTATCGCATCCAACTGGCTTTGGTTTTGAATTTGCGCCACTTGTTGCTCTAAAATTTGCTTTTGTTGTTCAAAACGTAAAATGTTTTTGGCCAACTGTTCACTTTGCGCCAACATTTGCGTTTTTTGTTGCTGTTGTTTTTCAACCAAACTTTTGACTTGTTCAAACTGTTGAAGCAATTGTTGCTGCTGTGTTTTTAAATCCGTTAAGCCTTGGCTTTGCTGTTGGTTTTGACTTTCTTGCTGTTGTAACTGTTCGGTATGAAGCTCATTTTGTTCGTGCAAACTTTCCAGTTGCAACTCGATCAACTGCATACGTTCTTTGGTTTGCGTCTTCTGCTGTTCAAGCTGTGCCAAAGTCGTCGTATTTTGCTGGAACAGGCTCTGCTTTTGTTCCAAAGTCATTTTCAACTCAGCCAGCTTTTTCTCTGCCTGTTGCCACTCACTCTGTAGGGGCGTGGACTGCTGAATCAGGCGTTGAAATAGCTCACTGGTTGAAGTCAAATCATGCTCTAAAGTGGTTAACTCTGAACGGACTAACTTGAACTGATCGCCCAAATCATTCATGTGTAGCGTATATTCTTGCTGTAAACGACTGCTTTGTTCGCATTGAAAAGATAAAACTTCGACTTTAATGGTGCGAATTTGACTTTCCAGTGTTTTGTACTGAATCGCGGTTTCGGCCTGCCGTTTTAAAGTTTTTAACTGTGATCTTAACTCAGAGGCAATATCTTCTAAACGCGATAAGTTTTGCGTGGTGTGATCCAAATGCAATAAAGTTTCACGGCGACGTGCTTGATAACGTGAAACTCCTGCGGCTTCCTCAATAAAAACCCGCATTTCTTCAGGTTTTGCATCAACCAAACGGTTGATCATGCCCTGTTCAATAATCGAATAAGAACGTGGCCCTAAACCTGTGCCTAAGAATATATCGGTAATATCCCGACGACGACATTTGGTGCCATTTAAAAAGTATTCAGACTTACCATCTCGGTTGACCTGACGCTTAACTGCCAGTTCAGTATAGGCATTATAACTGCCACCTAACTTGCCATAGGTGTTGTCAAAACGCAGTTCTACACTTGCGACACTAACCGGCTTGCGCTTTGCCGTGCCTGTAAAAATGACATCCTGCATACTACCGCCACGCAGTTGGCGAGCACTGGATTCGCCCATGACCCAACGGATCGCGTCGATTACATTGGATTTACCACAACCATTCGGCCCAACCACAGCGGTACGGCTATCTTTAAAGTGTAATGTAGTACTGTCGGCAAAAGATTTGAAGCCGGAAAGTTTTAAACTGCTTAAACGCATAATGTCCTGACTAACGTCGTGAGCGTCTCGCCCACGCAAGTTCAATTTGTTTCATTCGGGTCAGAGATTCCAACACCAAGTTACGTAAGTGTCGACAAAAATCTTCCATAAATAAAGTAGCTTGTTGTGATTTTCTGATTAAAACCGCATCAGTCACTAGTTTAAATAAATCATAAGATTCTTGTAACTCTCTACGTGAAGTATTTAAGGTTAAAAAATAGCTTCGACGTATCGAGGGTAATAGCTCTTGATAGAACTTCATCAGATAAGGATTGCCCACCATTTCATGCTGACGTGCCAATCCTTCAAAAATTAAATCATAAAATTTTTCGATACTGCCTTGTTTCAACTGATTGCTCAATTCATCCAATAACAATTGCAAACGTTCCGCTTCATAGCTACGCCATGTCTCCGCAATACGTTGCACAATTTGCCCCAAAAGCAGGCTACTGGTATCAAACAATGCGCGCACTTGTTGGGCTGACATTTCTGAGACAATCGCGCCACGGCGCGGATAAATTTCAATCAGATGGGTACGTTCAAGCAATAACAAAGCTTCACGCACAGAACCGCGACTCACATCAAGTTCTGCGGCAATACGTAATTCTTGTATTCGCTCACCTTCAACCAACTCACCGCGAATAATTTGTTCACTGATGTGCTTGGCAATTTGTTCGGACAAACTCTCTGTATCATGTGCTTGCATACTGTTCCTAACTTGTTTTTATAAGATGCAATCCATGGTCTTTAGTGACCTATTTTTAAGTTTTACCTGAGATTAAACGGTAAACACCATGTCATTGTCAGACAATTTTACCGTCTATAATGCCAATGAAAATCAAGCTAGACAAGATTTTCGCGCTTATTTAAGAGCTAAAACCTTGATAAATAAAATATAGCCCAACAACAATTAATAACCCCGCAAAACACTTTTTCAACATCGCTGGCGACAAATGGTGCGCTACTTTTGCCCCAAACTTGGCAGTAATGAAGCTCATCATCGCAATCCCGAAAAAGGCGTAGACATGAATATAACCAATGGTATTCGGTACATTGACCTCAGCTCGATGACCAAACCACATAAAACCCAAAGCACCAGCTACTGCAATAGGTAAGCCACAAGCTGCAGATGTCGCGACTGCTTTTTGCATAACGACCCCGTGCCGGTTTAAGTACGGCACTGTCAAACTTCCACCACCAATACCAAAAATCGCGGAAGCCACACCAATACCTGCTCCAGCAAATAACTGTCGTCCTGTTGAAGGTAACTGACGCGATGGATCGACCTCGACATGTGCGCCACTAAACATTTTGTAGGCCACCCAAACAGCAAAGAAACCAATCAGCAGTTGTAAGCCATGTCCCGACATATAGTCAGCAATGCCTGCACCTAAAAATGCCCCCACAACCAACCCAGGAGCTAAATTACGAAATACCGACCACAACACTGCTCCCCGTTTATGGTGCGCACTCACGGAGCTCATTGAAGTGACAATAATTGTGGCCAACGAAGTTCCCACTGCCATATGCATAATGACACTGGGATCATAGTTCAGATGAGTAAACACCACATATAAAATTGGTACAATAATCAGCCCGCCACCAACGCCAAACAGCCCCGCAGTAAAACCAGCGATTGCACCAATCAGCAAATATATGATTAACTCCATGATCATTTCCACTTTTCTCAGATTCATATGGATTTAGAGACACGCCAATTACAACAACTTCTCGCTGAAGCACAGCAACTCCCTGAAGTTTTATTGCTAAAACCAGTTACCACATCCACCAATGACGATGTGCGAGAGATTGCACAAAAAGGGATTCAGAGTGTTTTAGTGTGTAGCACACGGCAAACACACGGCCGTGGACAACGCCAACGACAATGGGTGTCCCCAGAAGGAAACATCTATTTAAGCACATTGTTACAAAGCAAAGCACCTATAGATGGGCGCTTGGCTTTAGAAGTTGCGCTCAATATTTTACAAATGCCGAGCTTACAAGGTTTAGCTTTGCAAGTGAAATGGCCAAATGACCTATATAGTGCACAAGGCAAATGGGGCGGAATTTTAGTTGAACCGCTATCGAGCCACCAAGCGATCATTGGGGTGGGCATCAATATCAATCAAGTCGAAGATACCCAGCTCGATCAAGCCACCAGTTCACTTGAACAGCTTGGTTTAGCCCAACCAAATCGAATTCACTTAATGGCAGAACTGTATCTGGCCATTCAACAAGCAGGCTTATGGTTTTCTCATAATAGTGCCAATTTAGCTTCACGTTTTAACCATTATGCAGCCTTCATGCAGCAACAGGTTGAATTTGAGCATATGAAAGGTCTATCTCAAGGTATATTCTTAGGCATTCAAGATGATGGTGCAGTACAAATTCAGACCGCGAATGGTGTTGAATGCTTTTACCAAGGCCGCTTGCGCCCAACATCCGTCATTTAAATAGACCGAGGATTATCATGAAAAATCTATGGTTAGATATTGGCAATACGCGGCTGAAATATTGGATTACGCAGGAAGATCGCATCATAGAACAAGGTGCTGAGTTACATTTACAATCCCCTGCTGACTTACTTTTAGGACTGATTCAACATTTTAAAAACTTAAATATTCAGCAGATTGGGGTATCTTCGGTTCAGGACAAAAAAAATAACGACCGAATCAACAAGCTTCTAAAAAGCTTAAATGTACCCATCACCTTTGCCCAAGTACAGGCGAGCTATGCGGGTCTACAGTGTGGCTATGAAAAACCTGAACAGCTCGGAATTGACCGTTGGCTACAAGTACTGGCTGTAGCACGCGATGCTAGGCAGAACTATTGTGTCATTAGCTGTGGTACAGCGCTGACCATTGACTTGGCTGATGGGTTACAACACTTAGGTGGATATATTTTACCAAATCTTTACCTACAACGTGATTCACTCATTCAAAACACCAAAGGTATTAAAATTCCAGATGCAGCTTTTGATCAACTTGGGCCTGGTCGTAATACCATCGACGCCGTGCATCATGGAATTTTACTTGGTCTCGTCAGTACCATTGAAAAGGTTTTACAGCAGTCCCCACGTCAACTGATTTTAACTGGTGGCGATGCTCCTATATTTGCACGTTATTTGGAACATTATGCACCTTGCATTGAAAATGATTTATTACTCAAAGGCTTGCAATATTATATTCAGTATCAATTTTGAGTCGAAATCGCAGTCTGAGACAGTAATAAAGGCTTTAAATTATTAAGTAACAACTCAAACTCAATATAACCATCCTCTCCCATAAAATGTCCTGCACGTTTTACCTCCTGAACTTCAGCACTTAAAAAGTGTCCAAAAGTCAAAACGAAAGGGGGTGGAACAAAAGGATCGTTATTTGAAAACATCACCACACGCGAAGCAATATGTGAATGTAACACCCCACTGTCTAACTTCGCTTGAGCAATAAAGCTATCTAGCTCAGGAACAGCCTTCAAAGGGGCTTTAAATCCTGCAATACAGTAAATGGCTTTAATTCGACGTTCCCGCAGTTGAATACTCAAGTAATGTAAAGTTGCCAAACACCCCAAACTATGCGCAACAATAATGGTGTTTTCATCCAAAGTTGACATTTGCAAAGCTAAAGCCTGCTGCCACTCTTCAAAATTCGGTGTATTACTATGTGGCAATACCAAACGCTTAACGGCCAAGTGAGCATCTATCTGGGTAAGTTTTTGGCTTAGCCATGGAAACCAATGATCATTGGGAGATCCCTGATAACCATGCACGATGTAAATATGTTGTTTAGATTTACTCATTTTTCTAGCTTCTTATTATAATGTTTTAAACGAATAAATTTTACGCAACTTTCAGTCCATAAACAGTGCGTTTTTGTTATTCCCCTTGTTACTGAAGAAACTAGCTCTATCCTCTTGTTGCATAGATTACAGACGTAAAAAAGGCGCATACGCGCCTTTTTTACTCATCTCATTGTGAAAGCTGACTTATTTTTTCTTGTCATTTCCACCGAACAATGGTCCCGCACCACCGCCACCAAATTGCTTTTGCAAGCCACCTAATGATTTCATCATTTTTGCCATGCCTGATGGATTGGCAAATTTCTTCATCATTTTCGCCATTTGCGCATGTTGTTTAATCAACTTATTGACTTCAACGACATCCATACCGCAGCCCGATGCAATGCGCTTTTTACGGCTTGGGTTCATCAGGTCTGGGTTACGACGTTCTTTGATGGTCATCGACTGGATAATCGCTTCCATCTTTTTCACTTGCTTTTCAGGGTTCGCTTGTGCCAACGCATCTTGGATCCCTGCATTACTCATGCCAGGTAGCTTATCCAAGAAGCCCATCATGCCGCCCATTTTATTCATTTGCTCAAACTGCATTAGCATATCTTCAAAGTTGAAGCTGCCACCTTTTTGCAGTTTTTTCGCCATTTTTTCGGCTTTTTCTTTGTCGACTTTACGTTCAAGCTCTTCGACCAAAGAAAGGACGTCACCCATACCTAAGATACGCTGTGCAACACGTTCAGGATGGAATGGCTCTAAGGCATCCAGCTTTTCACCCATACCTAAGAATTTGATTGGCTTACCTGTGATGGCACGTACTGAAAGCGCTGCACCACCACGTGCATCACCATCAGTTTTGGTCAGAATCACGCCCGTTAATGGCAGTGCATCATTAAAGGCTTTGGCTGTATTTGCCGCATCCTGACCGGTCATTGCATCGACCACGAACAAAGTTTCAGTTGGCTTAATCGCCGCGTGAAGTTCTTTGATCTCGTCCATCATTTCGTCATCTACGTGTAGACGACCTGCGGTATCGACAATCAAGACATCCGCAAACTGAATTTTGGCCTGTTCAATTGCACGCGTTGCAATAGTAATCGGTTTTTCGTCAGCGCTCGATTCAAAGAAAATCGCACCGACCTCACCTGCAACGGTTTGTAGCTGTTTAATTGCTGCTGGACGGTAAACGTCGGCAGACACCATCGCTACTTTTTTCTTTTGGCGTTCTTGTAAGAAGCGAGCTAGTTTTGCAGCCGTTGTTGTTTTACCTGCACCTTGTAAGCCCGCAAGTAGGACCACAACAGGAGGTTTTGCTGCAAGATCAAGGCTTTCATTGGCCTCGCCCATCATTTTTGTTAATTCGTCATGCACGATTTTAACAAATGCTTGGCCCGGCGATAATTGAGTCATCACTTCCTGACCCAACGCCTCTTCCTTAACTTTCGCGATAAATTCACGAGTTACAGGAAGTGCAACATCGGCTTCAAGAAGTGCCATACGTACTTCACGTAGGGTATCTTTAATATTGTCTTCGGTTAGCTGCCCAGAGCCAGTAACATTTCTTAAACTCTGCGTGAGTCGTTCCGTTAAGGTATCAAACATTGCAAAATCCGCTTAAAATTGCTAGTTGCAAAAAAATCTTTCTTAAAATAGAAAATTTATGCATAGAATGCTATAGGATACTGTAGTTCGCACCGAATTTATATAAATGAATATTCATCATCCTGAAAAAGGTTTGACATGATTAGCCTGCCCTTGGTTTATACCATCTTAGCATTAGTTGCCTATACCACCTCTTTTTGGTATTTGTTTATCAAATTAATGGCTAAACGTGATCCAAACCATTGGTTTATTGGTATTATTTTAGGCTTAGGCCTATTGTTACATGCAACCGTTTTGTACCATGACATGCTCACGCCAATGGGAGTGAATTATGACGTTTTCGTCTTAATGTCATTTACATCGGGGCTCATGCTGTTACTCAGTCTACTTTATAGTACTTATCGTCCAATTTTAGCTTTGAACCTGATTGGCATCCCTGTGGCCGCGACAGGACTCATTTTAGGTTTTGCTTTTAGTCAGTCCACTCAATTTATTGAACAGCGCTCATTGGGCCTAGATATTCATATTATTTTATCGCTGTCGGCCTATGCAGTACTCCTCATGGCGACCATACAAGCCGTGATTTTATGGTTCCAAGATCGTGAGTTAAAAAACAAACAAAAGAAACGCTTTTGGGTCAACTTACTGCCCTCTTTTCAAGCGATGGAATCTTTATTGTTTGACTTGATTAAAACGGGTTTTATTTTACTGACTGTGGCGTTGGTGTTTGGTTTCTTTACCATTGACAACTTTTTTGCCCAACATCTGGCACATAAGACCGCTTTTAGTATTATTTCTTGGTTTGTGTATGGGGCTTTGCTCATCGGACATTACCGTTTCGGTTGGCGAGGTCAAAAAGCGATTCGCTTTACCTTAATTGGATTCTTTTTATTGGCTGTCGGTTTTATCGGATCTAAGTTTGTATTGGAAATGATTTTAGGTCGATAACGTCTTTTTGTTGAGTTCGCTTTATTAAAGATACAGTACTTTACTCAAAAAGTAGATGTATAACATAATGGCCCAGCAGAAAAGCCCAGCTTAGGCAAACTGAGCTTACATCAAAATCTAATTAATTGATTTATAAAAACCTATGCAATAAATTCTGTATGCAGTGATGATGTTAATTCTAGTTTTTCTAAAATTAACATCTAGCTCTCATCTTAGTATTTATAATTTAATTACATTTTTAATCGGTATTCTTCCAGATTTAGCTGACAGCCAATATATGATTTCTGCTGATTGTTATGAAACTTATTAAAATCATCCAAATTAGAATCATCATCAAGATTGTTTTGCTTCACCCATGCTTTATAAGCAGAGAAATTCTGAATCACAAAATCCAATAAATTTACTCTAGCTTTGGTTAAATCACACCACTTACTTTTAGATTCCAATTTTTCTGAAAGTGGAACCTCTTTATCATCATAATCTCTAGAATAGATCATATTATTAATTACAGCTTTATTGAGTTCACCATTCAAATGTCGATACTGTTGATCGAATTCGTCACCAGATAAAGCAAAACAACTGCTACTAATAAATAACAGTATAAAGCTTAGTAATTTCATTATTTTTAATATCCTAAATTTTCATTTATTATAAAAGAAACTTGATCAAAATTTTATTCCATTTAACATTATAGAGCCTATACGAAATAACACTAAAACAGAACACAATGCTTTTGAACAATGACAATGTAGATAAACTCATCCCCTCCATAATTGACTAATTCCCCCCCAATCAATCACGGTCTGTGAAAGATTTATACGTCTATGACGAAGCTCCTGTAGCCAATAGTATTGATAAATCATCCTTAAATTTATAATTAGAATAATGCAAATAGATTATTTTTCATCCACCTGTTATACTGACAAAACTATTACGCCTCCCTTCTTCTACCTTCTACTTAGAGTAATGCCAATGAAGTAAGTCTTATTTTCCGTCAAATCTAATTTATTTGTTTTCTGACGTGCAAAATAAACTTATTTACTACTCTATATTTCTATATAAAAATTTATTTTGTATGTCCTGTATAAAGGAGTCTTTAATGACCCAACAGGCCTGTACCGTAAAAAACCTAAGCATTCAATTTACTCATGAAGCACTTTTTCAGCATTTAAACTTTGAATTGCCCGCTGCCCAATGTTCAACCCTGATCGGACGTAATGGTCAAGGCAAATCAATATTAATGTCCCTACTCGCTCAAGCGCACAGACCCAATTATGCGAGTGGCGAAGTGATTTGGCATATGCCATTTTCCCACTTAAGCCAGCTCGAACGTTTAAGCAACTGTACGCTTGCCGAAGCCCTTAATATTGTTGACCTGCATGCAAGTTTTCAACGTATTGAACAATCTACCGCAAGCTTTGAAGACTATGACCGCGTCGAACATGCATGGCATCAACCCTCTGAATGGTTAAAATTACTGAAAAGTGCAAACTTACCTACAGATCTATCCAGCTCGGTTTCTCAACTAAGTGAAGGTCAGAAAACTAAACTGGCACTGTGTCGCCTTTTTTTACAAACTGAGCATTATTTACTTCTTGATGAGCCCAGTAATCACTTAGATCATGAAAGTCGTGCGTGGTTAAGTCAAAAAATCCTTCAGCATCCTGCGGGCTGTTTAGTCATTAGCCACGACCGCACATTGTTAAATCAAATCTCCAATACCTATGTTTTAAATGATTTTGGCTTGCAACATTTCCGTTGCAACTATGCCGAGTATCAGTCACAAGCAGAGCAACAACAGCAGGCGTTACTACACAACATCTCGCAAGAGAAACGCGAACTTAAACAATTACAAGTCCAACAGCATGAACAACGCATGAAAGCCCAGAAAAGGCAAAAGTCTGGGCAGAAATTACGAAGCTCTGGTTCTCAAGCCAAAATCCTACTCGACTTTAAAAAAGAACGTGCGAGTCAAACCTTATCGGGAGTCGCGCAGCAACAACTGCGCCAAAAGGAACAAGCGCAAGACGAACTCAAAAACAAACAGCAACAGCTAGAACAGATGAAGTCACAAAAGTTTGATTTCCATTTTCAACCTCAACAAACTGGTGAAATTCTTCGTTTAAAAGAGGTGGTTTTAACCACACCCTCTATCTCGCCTATTTCTTTTGCCTTATATAGTGGAGAAAAAATCCAACTGCGGGGCCAAAATGGTTCAGGTAAGTCGACCTTACTTCGTGCCATCCAAAATCATAGTCATGTTCAATCGGGAGAGATTTTCAAGCGAGGAGCATCGTTATATTTAGATCAAAACTTTAGTCTGCTGAATCCAAAACTGAATGCGGTACACAATTTACAATTATTAAATCCGTCTTTGTCTGATGAGGCGTGTCGGAATGAATTGGGGCAACTTCGAATTCGACGAGATAAGGCTCTGCTCCCCATCTCACTACTTAGTGGCGGTGAACAACTCAAAGTTGCCTTACTGTGTATCAGTCTCGCAGCACAGCCTGTGGACTTACTTTTACTGGATGAACCCGAAAATCATCTCGACATCGACTCAAGACAACTGTTGGCACAGGCTATTCGCGATTTTACAGGGGCGGTTATTTTAGTTTCACATGATGATGCCTTTGTCGAGGAGACACAGATTCAAAACTATTTCGATTTAACCCAAACGCATTAGACTGGACAGCGTGATCGGATTTGCGTATAACACCGTTTTTCTATTTGACTGGTGACACCGCTGTGAAACTCATCCTTGCACCGATGGAAGGCTTAACCGACCCAATCATGCGTGATGTGCTCACGTCTGTAGGTAGCTTCGACTGGTGTGTGACCGAGTTTATCCGTGTGACCAATTCGGTTTTACCTGATCATATTTTTCATCAGTATTGCCCTGAATTACTGCATGACGGAAAAACGGCAGCGGGAACACCCGTGCATGTTCAATTTTTAGGTAATGACCCTGAAATGCTGGCTGCCAATGCCATCCGTGCTGTGAAACTCGGTGCACCCGCCATTGATATGAACTTTGGTTGTCCAGCCAAAACCGTGAACCGTCACCGTGGTGGCTCGGTGCTTTTAGATGAGCCAGAAGTGGTGCATGAACTGGTCAAAGCAGTACGAGATGCAGTTCCTGCGCACATTCCTGTTTCTGCGAAAATGCGCTTAGGCTATATGGACCGACATTTTATGTTGGATAATGCTCATGCCATTGAAGACGCAGGTGCGGCTTGGGTTACCGTGCATGCACGGACCAAAGCCGATGGTTATACCCCACCCGCTTTTTGGGATCAACTCCGCCCGATTCGTGAAGCCTTAAAGATCAATGTGATTGCCAATGGTGAAATTTGGAATAATGCAGACGCGAAACAGTGTCGCTTAGAGTCTGGCTGTGAAGATTTGATGATTGGACGTGGTGCCGTGACCACTCCCGATTTAACCCAGTGTATTCGTCAAAATACTGATACACCTCTACTGACATGGAATGAGCTACTGAGCTTACAAATCCGTTTCTTAAACGGCGGGTATAAAAAAGAAATGAATATGGTCGGACGTTATAAGCAATGGTTGGGCATGATGTCTAAACATTATCCTGAAGCCAAAGCCCTCTGGGATGAAGTCAAACGTATCAAGCCGCTGGATGACATTATTCTCAAACTAAATACAAGCGCGACCTAATCCGTTCGCGCAACGATCGCGACATAAGTCGGTAAGTTCCATGCCCCACCCGCAAAGCCTTTACATTGCTGCGATTGTGCCTGATAGCTGAGAACAAAAGCCTTTCCATTCCAAGCCCACTCAGAACGAATACCACAGTCAGCAATGCCCCGCCCTTTTTGCTCTGAGAAAATTTGCGCCTCACTAAAACTTGAGCCTGATGTGGTAACTTGCTGCTGAATTTTTTGTAAGGCTTTGTCCATGACCCAGTAGCCTAGACCTTCATTGTATGCTCCACGCCAACATGGTACTTGAACCACCACTTGTTCCGCATTCAGCGGATAGACTGAAACCCGATCATCCTCAAAAAACCGCGCCTCATAGAGATTTGGACAGTCTTGTTCATCTGTTTTTGCTTTTAACTTTTTAAAGAGTTGATGGGCATTTTTACTGTCCACGGCAAAGTGGCTGGCAACCGCAGGTCGGTATCCTGTAATGCCAATTTTAGGGATGGCTTTGGGTTGTAAAACATTTTGCTCAGACTGATTGCCTTTTTGATAGATGGCATTCGGTGTATTTACCCGCTTTTGTATATCATCCATTTTGAGCAAAACAGCATTTGCCCCTGCGGTTGAAATTTTCCATTGCTGTGCTTGGGTCGTGAGACGAATATCTTCTGCACCCACCAAGGCCTTTAGCAACTGCGTACTTTGAGCACTGGACAGTTTTGCGGTACTTTTGTGGGCATCAAAGGTGACTCTCCCCAACGAAGTAGCGCCAACACTCAGATTTGCCTCCATATTTTGCATTAAGTCTTCTTCTATCTGAAGTTGGGTAAGCACTGCACCGCCTGCACCTGCGGGACGAGAAATCAGTAAAGATACTGGTTGACCAAACTGAGCATCACTCTGATAGCCTGCCGCACGGCACATACCCGTATTATCACAGGCAAGTTCCCAGTCCTTATGTATAAAGTAACTCCCCGTATCTGCATAAGCCAGTTGACATAAGGTGCTGATCAAAACAGCGCCCAAGAGTGAATGGCTTAGCGTTCCTAACGTTTTATTCAACATATGACTTCACTCCGCTTGCGTGGAATATTAACCCTGTGCTTAAAAACTTCGGCTCTGTACCGTACCTGTATAATTTAAACAGTCTTCAACACGAATCCGTTGCACTTTAGACAGTTGATCTAAATCAAACCATGCATAGGCCGTATGTTCATCGCTCAGCTTAATCTCGGTCGATGCAGCCAAATGACATCTAAAAATAAACGCATGTGAAGTCACTGCCGCATGAAAATACACACCCGATAAATAATCAATTTGGACCTCACAACTGAGCTCTTCTTGGCACTCTCGCAGTAACGCTTGATGAATGGTTTCACCCATGTCTAATGCACCACCTGGTAAACCCCAAGCCTGATCAGCATAATTGGCTTTCAGTAATAAAACCTGCCCTACAGCATTGATGATGACCGCATGAGAGCTTAGTCGGTAAAAGTCTTGGAATGCCATACACTTTCCTTTGGTCAAAGCTACATTCATTCATTAAAACACAGTCTGAACATGAATTGATTCCCCCTGTAAAGCCTCTGCCTTTCAGTTTTTCATCAATCAGGAAAGTAGATCGGCTTCGACATTTGTGTCTCAAAATCGACAGGCACTGAAATATGTTGATGGGCAACCAACCACTCTCCAGCCGTTTTTTGAAAACACAGTGTCGTTCGGCACCAAGGGATCTCAGGTGTAGCCACACCACTGGCATGATCAAGTTTGGAATAACAATGAACAAAGGCCAAACCATCACGACTAAAAATATTCAGGCTACGCCTAAAAACCTTCACTTCACCCTGAAAAAATGGTGCATAGCGTCGCCATAGTTCCTGATAGGCTTGTACGCCTTGTAACTCAAATCCAATATCAAACAAACTGACATCACTCTGGCAAAGACGAATAATATTTTGTACATCCATTTTACAAATGGCATCATCCCACTGCTTGAGTTTGAAGATAATCTCATGCCCCGCATGCTCATCCCCAATTAATCGTACATCCACATAGTGCTCCAACAATGCGTATAAAATACCCATAAAAAAACGCGTGTGCCTTCCTTAGCTAACACGCGAGTTTTTTAAATTCTTAAACCCATCAATAATTTAATAGCAAATTAAGCTGTTAAATCTTTAATTGTGGCGCTTGCACCATTGTTTTTCACAGACTCAATGCCTTTATCGCGTGACTGCTCCGTAGCATAAAACTGACTGGTTCCAATAATCTGATGGTTGGCAGCCTTTAAGTTAAAATAAGGCTTACCATTTTTGGCTTCTAAGCGATCATAACGCGCATCATCTGGACTATTTTTCTGAACTGACTCAATTCCATTATGGGCTGACGCTTTTGCTTTATACAGTTCACTGGTTAAAATGACTTCTCCATTTCCCGCTTTCAAAACAAAGCGATATTGACCGTCATTTGCCTGACTGAGTTCGTACCATCCTGACATAAGCTCACCTCTTGTTATTTTAAAGCAATAATAAATAAATCAGATTTGAATAAAAAACCATCCAATTTTATAAAATATAAATGACTTCTTTTATAAAAAAAAGCCATTTATTGCCTTACCCATCTTTATTTTTTTTAAAATAACAGCGCTATATGAATAATGCATGACAACATCAAAATGCCAACACTGCATTTTCTCAATTCTGCTGAAACGGTTGATTATCCTTAAACTACTTTAGGCTTTTAGCACCAATTTACTATAGCTATTTCTTGGCATTTCAATAATTTCTACGCATATTTGTACAGCTAAATCGGTCGGGACTTTAAAATTTTGCTGCAATGTTTTGAGTAAGAGCTTGGAAATAGCAGATTGCGTGACTTCATCTCGACCGCTAAGTAAAGAGACTTTGGCATGTAAATAAGCTTCTG
The DNA here is from genome assembly GCF_044130335.1 of Acinetobacter halobius. Lineage (NCBI taxonomy): Bacteria > Pseudomonadati > Pseudomonadota > Gammaproteobacteria > Moraxellales > Moraxellaceae > Acinetobacter > Acinetobacter halobius. The sequence continues at coordinate 30,906 of NZ_JBIQOD010000006.1, read as the reverse complement.
CATCTCCATCTACCCCAATCACAAAATCGGATTGTTTGATGGCACGACTTTTCACTTCATTGCCCGATTGTACAAACTCACCATCAAGCAAAGCTTGGTTTAAAGCCAACAACATCGGTTTAACTTCGAGAGTGTCTATATTATCTGAGTACTCAAGGTGGATATGAGGCATAACGTATTCTTCAACAGTTTTTTATCTTTATAGCATGCTGTGCACTTGTTTAAACAATTCATCTACTTTCAAAATCGTTTAAAACAAAAAATGGAGTCCTATTGACTCCATTTTAATTGCTAACTGTAAACTCAGCGCATTAGGCTTTTTTCACATACTCAGACTTGAGTTTCATCGCGCCAACACCGTCAATCTTACAATCAATGTCATGACCATCTGCAGCATCAGGTAGCAAACGAATATTTTTCACTTTAGTTCCGACTTTTACCACAGACGACGAACCTTTAATTTTTAAATCTTTAATTACCGTTACTGTATCACCATCAGCGAGTAAGTTGCCATTGGCATCTTTAATTGCCACCACGTCTTCGGTAGATTCCCCCTCTTTCCATTCGTTTGAACATTCAGGGCAGATCAGCAAGTCACCATCTTCATACGTATATTCGGACTGGCACTTTGGGCAGTTGGGTAAAGACATAAAAACCTCAAAAATAAAAAATAAGCAATTCGCATTGCTCAAAGCGCCAATATAGCATTATTCAGGCGAAACAATGTGAATCACGTATTTATTTTATGGCTTTGGTTTTGCTTCTGTAGAAACAACGTTGATGCATGATTAAAGTAAATTTTACCCGTAGAACACTCATCCTAAGCTTATTTTTGCTCCAAGCACTGCTTCAAAATCACCACATGGTTATGCTGTTCTTCTTTAGCTGCGGTAAGTAACGTGATCTGCTCTTGCAATGCCAGTTGCCGTAAGTCATTCAACTCGCTGGGATGTGCTTCCAGTTCTTTCATATAACGGACCTTAAACTCATCCCAGTGTGCCACCATGTCTTGGTGATACCATTTCCGCAGCTCATTGGACGGGGTTAAGTTTTTTGACCACAGATCTATTTGGGCTTCAAGCTTTGAGACTCCTCGTGGCCATAGCCGATCAACCAAAACACGCTTACCATCTTCGGCTTCAACAGGTGCATAAATCCGCTTCATGCGTATTGGCATGCAAAACTCCTTTTTATTCTTTTGTGCAACTTATTCAATTGTTCAACGATGACGAAGTATTATTCATCGGGAATGTCTGGATTCACTAAAAAAGCCAAGAGTTGCAATGACTCTTGCCACCCCAGATAACAGCCATCGACAGGAATCACTTCTGGTAAACCAGACTGTGTGATATGAACTTCTGTTCCTACAGAGACCTCTTTAAACTCTACACGGACTTCAATTTTACCTGCCAGTTCAGGTACATCAAATTCATCGGTATAGCGTAATAAGCTATTTTCAATGATTTCATGATAGGTACCATGAAATGAATGCTGCATGCCTGTACTAAAGTTGGTAAAAAACATGCGATATTGACCACCCTCACGTACATCAAACTGCTCCACATGAGCCGTGAAACCATGCGGTGCCATCCATTTTACTAAAGCATCTGCATGGGTAAAAGCACGATAGACACGCTCGACAGGTGCACTAAATACGCGGTGTAACTGAACACTATTTGACATCATTTTTCTCGTTCTTTTCAAATATTCATGTTTAGTTTAAAACGCTAGAAATTAGAAACTGTAGCGTTATTGTGCGTAAATATAGAGCAAATAAAAAAGCATGTTTTTCAACATGCTTTTAATTTAGTGCTGACCTAAGCTTGGCCTTGCTCATAGTTTTCGTCGTCATCTTCTTCATCATCATAGACATACGCCATACAGCCCCAACCATCGTATTCACCACCAAACTGCTCTGCAATTTTGGTAAACCACTGTTCTAAGTCGACAATGTCAGAATACTCAGGTTCCATATAGACATAAATGGTAATGATCCATTCGGAAACATCATTGTCCTCATCGACAAATAAGGTAATTTTTTGTTCTTCTTGTAATAAATACAGTGCACATTTTTCAGCTTGTGACTGATCTTGAAAGGCGATCGAATATTCTATTTCATGGGGCTCTGACAGATCATCACCATCCTCAGCCATTTGCCAAAGTACATTTCCGTTGTCATCATCTGGATATAATTCAAAATCACGTGTCATGCGAATGTCCTTGTTATCTTTTGAGCCAATATAACGTTGGCAAGTGACAAAATAGTGACTTCAACATAGCATAATTTGCTCATTTTTTAGCAGGTGGATCTGATTTTTTCTGCCAATTTTTACACTTTCTTTTTCTATCTATTTGCAACTTTATTGTACAACTCGATGTTCAAGCACAATGTGGCTTTGTCCTTGCACATCCCCCGTTTTTAAACTGTTCAATAAAGCTGTAAATTTCAACTCTTCTAACCGTAGCGCAAGATAATGGTCCATAATACGAGCATGACCAAAGACAGCACCATAGTGATTAATTAAAGTAAAGTCATCGCGCAATGCTTGAAGTAGCAAACCGAGATTGTCTTGAGCAACGCGTTGTAAATAAAAGTCTGCTTTACTGTTAAATAACTGAGAAAGCAGTGCGATGGCGGATAAATGCCGATGCTCATCCAAAAATGCACAAGTGACCACTTGATTATGTTCTACAGCACGAATCACCTGCTGACGGACTTTGAGTAAATGATTGGCCGCATCCGTTTTCCCATAGCCTTCGATGAGTTCATCTAATAACTGCTCTGAAGGCAGTTGGTAAATGTGGCTGTGTGTTTCAATTTTATTGTTTAATGCTTTAGAAATTTCAGCCAACTGCTCTCGTTCTTCTGCCATGTGAAAAAATGCGCCTAACTTTTCCTTTGCCCGTTGCATGATGGTTTCTTTGGCTTTGAGCTCGTATTCCGATAAGAAGTGATTTACTTTTTCAATCCGTTGTCGACATTGATTGAGCATCTGTTCGGCGTCAAATTTAACCGTTTCTGCAAACAACTCCACTTGGCTCAGCCGTTCAATCACATAATGTTCGACATCAATGATTTCTTGATAATGACTTAGTGCTTGTTCACGTTGTCTGAGTGTTCCCACTTCAATTCTTAAACTCGTCAGTCGATGTTGTAATTCATGCTGTTGTTGTTCGTAAGCCTCTAAGGTATTTCGACTGCGCTCTAAATTACATTCTAAAATTTCAATCTGCTTTTTGTGGCCGAGACTCCGCCTTAATTGCCAAAAAATAATCGTACTGAGTAATGCAATCATGACAGCAAGTAGATAAAACATAGCCTATCTCCCAAAGGGAAAGTCATTTTTATTTTTTGAGGCTCATCTATTAAATAGCTTGTAAATTGAACGGCGAGCCTTATAACAGACAAACGTACTCTCAGCCCATCTCAAATTACTCAGCAATACCTTATCCAAAGAAGAAGCACATAACCTGACACTTTAAATAGACATATTCGCTATACATTAAGGAGGCTCTTTTACACTCTAACTTAGCTGTGTTTTGGGCAATTTTATATCCCAAATTTTAAGTATTTCTCAAAACATAGATAAAGTGTGACACAGTTAAAATGGCACATTTCCATGAATCGCAACCGATTTTCCACTTAAAGGCTGCTGAAAGGCGAGAAAACTGGCATGTAAAGCCATACGTTTTAATGGACTTCGTGTCGGCTCAGGGTGATACAACTTATCCCCTGTAATTGGATGCCCAATATATTGCATATGTACACGGAGCTGATGTGAACGCCCCGTAATCGGGGTCAGTAAAACTCGCGTAATATCGGTCTCAATGTCATAGCTAAGAGCTTGATAAAGTGTTTTTGCAGGTTTGCCCAACTCAAAGTGCACGATCTGCCGTGGGCGATTTTCCCAGTCGGTAATCAACGGTACGTCAACACTGCCTTCGGCATCCAACTGGCCTTGAACTAAAGCAATATAGTGTTTATTTACCGTGCGAGCTTGGAACATTTTACTGACGGCAACTTCGGCATCGCGGTGCTTGGCAAACATTAAAATCCCCGAAGTCGCCATATCTAAACGATGGGTAATTTTGGCATGTGGGTACTGAGCTAAAACCCTTAAATAGGCACTGTCTTGGTGTTCTGGTAAACGCCCCGGCACCGACAACAAACCCGCAGGCTTTTCAATCACCACCAAATCATCGTCTTCATAAACGATCACCAAGTCTTCTTGGGGAGGTGCATAAATAAAGTTGTCATTTAAAGCCATGAAAATAACAGCATAGAAAAGCGAGCGCGAAAAATAACAAGCTGTGTTTCTACTGTCAATCATCTCACCAATATAGAAAACTCTCTCGGCTATTGGTTTTTCGCCCTGTAAATCATAGTTGATCGGTCAGTACTGAATAAGAGGCTTAAGAATGAAATGATCCATGAGGAACTGAAACAACAGGATTTCTTAAACTTTGTTAGAAATCTAGAATTTTATTTTTGTTTTGCTGTTTATTCATTGGAGAAATTTTTTAGGGTGTCTGGGAAAACATGTTGTTTACTTCAACTATCATAACTTTGTAAGTGATGATCTTATAGCCTATAAACTTTTGATTTATAGCGTCCTAAGCCGAATCAAGACCTTTTGGGTAAGTACTACTCACGCGTTTTGCGCCACTGGTAGCATGCTACTCTTTTCGATCCCGTCACACCCTTGAGATATAATTTAACAATCCAAGGACGGGATTGTTTCCCGAAGATAAAGTCTTTTTGGCTGTTTTTGGAAAAAAATCCTAGATTATTATTCATATAAAAAATATTTTCCCAAATGAACCAAATTTATGATTTTTTTCGCACATAAAAGCACTTTTCTTAGGATTTTATTTCTTCAAAGGCAGATATCTTACTCATTCATTACTTTTGAACATTTGCATCAATTGAATAAGATTGCCACAAGTATCATCAAACACCGCTACCTTGACTGTGCCTGCTCGCGTGGGAGCTACGGTAAAATGTACCCCTAATTTTTTCAGGCGCTCATATTCCATATCAAGGTCATCCACTTGAAAAGAAGTATAGGGAATTAGATCTGCTTTGATCGCAGCCTTAAACGGCTGTGCTGCGGGATGTGCATCAGGTTCCAGTAGCAGTTCAACGCCCTCTTGACTTTCGGGTGAAACCAAGGTTAGCCAACGATAATCCCCCACAGGTACATCATGTTTCACTTTAAAACCGAGTTTTTCTGTATAAAACTGACAGGCTTTTTCTTGGCTATCGACCATGATGCTGGTGACATATATTTTCATTGTTATTCCATGCGTATCCGACTTTTCATAAATAGTTATAGCAGAAGCTTATGCTTTTCTGTGTTATGAATTAGACGTTTTTAGATAGGCATTTGTGAAACATTACAATGCTCACACGCTACTGATTCAGTGTAATATTTTGAGATAATTTGAAAAAAAGGGGATAAAAATATTTAAGAAATAAAACTTTATGATTTTTTGGGATCAGGAGATAACTTCAACGATTAAAACTGGGTAAGTTCTAAACTTTTGCCTATAAATGGATAATCTATAGCGTCCTAAGCTGAATCGAGACCTTGTGGGTAAGTACGACGCTGATCTGATAGATAACGAGTCGCAAACTACTCTTTTCGATTCCTGTGCCCTTGAACGTTATATTAGGCAAAATGATACGAAATAAAATTCCTAAGATTTGCTTATTTCGTCATAGGATGAAAAAAAATTTCCAAAAATTCAAAAAAACAAAGGAAATTTACACACATCAGCAGTTTTTTATTCTATTTCATTGCATACGTTCAGTCTTATTCGGTTTCTTGGCATTAAACTGCTCAAAACATTAAGTCCCCATATAGCCTTGCAGCCACGTTGCAATAAACCACCACAAACTGATCGCGGACATACCACAGAGTAAGTTCGCTAAAACTTTCTGCAAATTACTAAGCTGAGACAGATAGATTTTTCGGTTAATTACATACGCAACCACAGCTAAGGCTCCGCCGATTGCACCCCCAATGATCACTAAAAATAAAGGCCAACCTGCCATGAGATGCGCAACTGTACTCAGTTTCGGTTTCTCATTTTCAATCAACGTCAGTTCTTTATTTTCCATCATCCCCCCTATATCTTTTCATCATGCTCGCACAATATCTCAAAGCATATTCATTAAAATTAACTTAGCAAAAACCACGCCAATACTACTCAAAACTAAGATCGTCGATGTCCTGAATTTTGTTCAAATACATCGGAGCAATATTCACCTTGCTCCATATTTCTTTAAATTTGGGGTCGCTATCAGGGTCTTTATTGAGGTTTTCTCTGACGAGCTTCTTCGCGGTAAGAAAATTAACACTGGTTTCACTGTTCACATAGGGGCCGAAATTATCTGAACTGTCATAACCAATCAGGCGCATATCACGCCCCTCTATACGGAATTGGTAGGCCCAATATCCATAACGACCATGTGCATAATGCAGTTTTAACAAGCCTTTTTCGATAGAGGGCACCAACTCAGGGGCAAAGTACACACCGCCATCTTCATTTTCTGAAGAAAATAGAGTCAAGTTCTGAACGACTTTTTGGTAGCGCCCTTTCACATTCAACAGCACAACCACACCACGGCGGTTACGATCTAGTTTTCCACGATATTCATCGGTGACCCACTGTTTCGGATCCGTAGCTTTAACGATTAAAACCACATCTTTCAAGCCATCCTTGTTTAAGTCTCCTTGAATAGCGTCAAATAAAATATAGCTCGCAGGAATATAGGCCTTATAACGAAGGCTGTCTTTTTTTAGCTGTTTTTCTGCTGTACTCAAAGTGGTATCTGCATAAACCAATGAAGATGAAATCATCAATGCAATCACACCAAGCAAAACCATCTTGAAAGACTTAGGCATAAATATCCTTAAAATTATGAGCAAACATCAGACCTTACTTTTTATCCATCAGCATTATAAGCTTGAATAGAACGTGCAGACTGTTGATATTCTATGATCAGCATGAACAAACCATTTCAGAGATGTATTTTCATTAATTTTCGGCTTAAAGCTAAAGCTGGGATATAAGGTTTATCTGAATTTCAAATCCCGCCTAAAACAAAAAAAGCTTTGCAACTTGCAAAGCTTTGTGATGGTTCTCACCCGAAACAGCACTTGTCACAACCTTCGACTTTTTCTCTGGGCCAATTCATTCTTGCCCGTTTATAAGCCAGCTCATAATTGGCAAAATAACCAATCAGAATTTGATCCTCCGAGCTAGGTAAGTCTTCGCAGCCTAAGGATGCATTATGAATATGATGGATACCTTTTTCACTAGGCTGTTCATTTACAATAAATTTTATCATTTACAGCTCCCCCAAATAATTTTTATAAAGTTCAACTACAAACAAAACCATACAAAAAGTATGTATTTATAAAATTAAACGGATAGCGTATGAAAATCAATCATTATTTTAAAGATGAAACTGAGCCCTAAGTCATATCAAGCTAAAAGGACTAACGTCCACATAACCGAAAAATTAGCCACTCTATTTTTAAAATTTAGAGACCCAGCAACGCTATAAGAAAATGCCCGAGACTATAAGGGTGTGCTGATACTTTGTTGTTTTTTGCGTTTAAACCAACGTACGGCCCAGATCGCCAAAATAATACCCACAATCACCACCAAGACAGGAACCAGTAGTGACAGCACGGACAGTAAAACGGCACCTACCCATTCCACGGTAGACACCAGTGGATTGGCAACCCCGCCTGTCGTCGCGGTTGAAACCCCTCGAACGGCAACCGTACTCATTTGCACGGCGCCTGCTGTACCGCCACCGACAATGATTGCCGCTGCCCAACTGGCAAACTGTGACATTTCCCCACTGCTGACTGCCATCGTGGTGAGTGTTCCTGCGACCATCGCGGCTGGCGTTGCAATGGTGTCTAAAGCATTGTCGACCCATGGTATGTAATAGGCTGCGATTTCACAGACGGTTGCAATGGCTAAGGCGATGCATACCGATGGCATGTTTAACCATTCAAAACCTTGCATGGGTTCAAACCACCCTATGATTGAAGCAAGGCTCATAACCAAGAGTGGGACAAAGACACGAAAGCCACAGGCAGCACTTAAGCCAATGCCGATACAAAGTCCTAATATGGTTTCCATGTGCTTTTCCTGTGTGGCCTAAGTTGGGATGTTTTTATCTTTTTTTATAACTTAGCAAAAAGCCCTATCGGGTGATAGGGCTTTTCTTTAAAACAGTGGGTAACTGTTAAATCTTTGGCTTAGGCATTCTTATTGTTAAATTGATTGCCTTGGCATTTGGTACACGGGGGTAAACGATCTGTACCAATTTCTAAGTAGACGCGGTGTCCGCATTGAACACAAAAATAGAAGCCTGTTCCAGGTTTTTCGCCAGCAGTAACCATTTTTGTTCTCCATATGTTTAGAAAATGGTCTTACTAGTATATGCCTTTTATGATGAATGTCTATTGATCATTTCGACAAATGATGATGGCATTTGGGCAAGAAATGATTTCCATGGAAAATCTAAACGTCTTACAAGATGTCAGGTACTCCATTTTAACTTGCTAGCCGTAGGCTATATAAATTGATTAGCATTTACGCTGCACAATAAATTATAGGAATAACATTAGCTTCTTTCGTCGCATGTGAAAAAGACGATAAAATCCATAATAATTGAACAATGTGTCCTCGGACAGGCTGTTTGTTTTTTAATTTATTAAACTCTACCTGTATTGCTTGTTTTGAGATAAAGCTACAACTTAAAATACATTTCCTATATAACCTATGATTTTTTAACAAAGAATCAATATCCGTACTAAAATTCGGTGTAGTTTTTCTAATTCTATCTATTTGAGTTTGAGTACCTTTCCCGCTCTTGTATTGTTTAAGCAAAGACGTTGTAACTTTTTGATCAATTTGATCTTTTGAAAAGAACATGTTTCCTAAATTTTTTATACCTTGACCTACTACATCATGTAAGTTGCTTGCGGATGTTGATTCATCTCCATGTTTAGAGTGAATAAAGCTGATACTTAAGTCAGTTAAATTTAATGTTATGTGGTCTGCCCATTCATCACCTAAGTCATCGCAAAAAATATAGTCCTCATCAACACAAATATTTTCTACAAAACCAAACATAGAGTTAGCATCAAAAACTTTGTGAGTATCCGTAAATGTTCCTTTTTCTGATACAACTTTTTCAATATCTTTCTGTGGTTGAAGCATTTCAAGAATACTATCTACTTCTGAAATACCAGATCTATCCTCAAAACAATTATCCATAAAATACATATATTTAGGATCTTCAAACGTCACACTAAATAGTCCTTTTCGATTAATATAGGTCAGAAAATTTTCTAATTTACCATTCTCCTCAATTTTAATATTTTTTAATAAACTTTTACTTAAAATAGATAATGTATTTTTATTAATTCTTAGTTCTGAATTATTTTCAAAATCAACAACTTCTAAATCAGAATTAATCTCATAAACCTTTTCAAGGTTACTAAATAAATTAGCCTGAAATCTATCTGATACTTTTATATATTTTTTTGATCGCTTTTTCTTACTCCCTATCACCTCCATTTTTTTTAACTCGTACTTAAGTTTTAAAGTACCATCTAAAATATTATCAACAATTTGATATATATCAATTAGTAATGCAGAAGGTTTTGAGTTTTCAAGCACTTCTTTTAATTGAATTTTTTTAGCAAATAAACTTAAAAAATCATTTTGATTAGCTGTTGTAAGCAATTGTATTTGAAGATTAGCCCAATCAACAATATCATCAATAGATTGTCTAGCAGATGATTCAACTACACGTCCTGTACCTGAAATAGATTTTACTCTGCTTCCATCTCTTACTTTTATATGCGATGGAATTGAACGTCCTGCTGCGTGTGTTGATAAGGTTCCTCTAAGATTTGATGCTTCATATGAACGGCTACGTACAGCTTTATCCGATATCGTCATATTTCTGAGAGACATTCTCTGGAATTCAACATTGCTCCCAAACAACTTACTTAAATCTTGGGTTTGAATTAATTCAAACTTATCTTTTAGTATTTGTGAGAAGTTTGCACAACTTTTACTTAACACAACTAAATAATCATCTATTTCAACTAAAATGATAAAAGCAAATATTCTATCTTCAATATTATCATCACTAAGAAAATAGACTGGTTTGGTTGTTGGAAAAACCTTAGCTGTTAGCTTATATTCAATATTTCCAGTTGTAGTTCTTATATCTCGAAAGGTCTTAAGTATAAAATCTGAATCTTGCTCTTGGTTTGAAGTAGCTTCATTCAAAACATCAGAAAGAACATTTTCATCTAGGCAATTATTCGTCTTATAAAACTGCACATTCTTTGTTAGTTCCAATCTTTCTGGCATATCCCCCCCTATTTTTATAATAAAAAACCCTATCACCAAGATAGGGCCTTTTAGAGTAAATTTCAATCAATTATAGACTAAATATCAAGCCACATTCCCTTCCAAGAAATCCTGCGCAAAGCGTTGTAATACCCCACCCGCTTCATATACAGACACTTCTTCTTCGGTATCTAGGCGACAGGTTACAGGCACTTCAACAATTTCACTCTTACCTTCATCCGTGGCACGCTCAATGACTAAAGTTAAAGTCGAACGTGGCGCGATATTACCAATCACGCTATACAGCTCCGTACCATCTAGCTTCAACGTTTTGCGGTCAACACCCGCTTTAAACTCAAGTGGTAACACGCCCATACCCACTAAGTTAGTGCGGTGAATACGCTCAAAACCTTCCGCTACAATTGCTTCAACACCTGCAAGACGCACGCCTTTAGCAGCCCAGTCACGGCTAGAACCCTGACCATAATCTTTCCCTGCGATGATGATAAGAGGTTGCTTACGATTCATATAAGTTTCAATCGCTTCCCACATACGCATCACTTCGCCTTCAGGCTCAACACGTGCTTTCGAACCTTGCTTGATCGTACCGTCCGCACGAACCACCATTTCATTAAACAATTTTGGATTCGCAAAGGTTGCACGTTGTGCCGTCAAATGGTCACCACGATGCGTTGCATAGGAGTTAAAGTCTTCCTCAGGCACACCCATTTTATGTAGATATTCACCCGCTGCCGAATCCATCATAATTGCATTCGATGGTGACAAGTGATCTGTGGTGATGTTGTCAGGCAAGATGGCAAGCGGACGCATATTTGCCAATGTACGTGGTGCAGCCAAAGCCCCTTCCCAGTACGGCGGACGGCGGATATAAGTACTTTGTGGACGCCAATCATATAATGGACTTTCTGCTTTTTCAGTAACACCCAAGTCAAACATTGGAATGTACACTTTACGGAACTGTTCAGGTTTCACCGCTTCTTTGACCAACGCATCAATTTCTTCATCTGATGGCCAAATGTCTTTCAGGTAAATTGGACGACCGTCTTTGTCGTTTCCTAGTGCATCTTTTTCAATGTCAAAACGAATGGTTCCTGCAATCGCATAAGCCACAACCAAAGGCGGAGAAGCCAAGAATGCTTGTTTTGCATAAGGATGGATACGACCATCAAAGTTACGGTTACCCGAAAGTACCGCTGTTGCATACAAGTCACGGTCAATGATTTCTTGTTGTAGTTTAGGGTCTAAAGCACCCGACATTCCATTACAGGTGGTACATGCATAAGCCACGATCCCAAAACCGAGTTTTTCTAAGTCGTCCAACACACCTGCTTCTTCAAGGTATAAAGCAGCAGCTTTAGATCCTGGTGCAAATGATGATTTCACCCACGGTTTACGTGTTAAGCCCAATTCATTGGCTTTACGTGCCAATAGACCCGCAGCAACCGTATTACGTGGGTTTGATGTATTGGTACATGACGTAATTGCAGCAATAATCACAGCACCATCAGGCATTAAGCCATCGGTACGTTGCTCAACTACACCTGCAATACCTTTTTCTTTTAAATCAGCCGTAGAAACACGAGCATGTGGGTTTGATGGGCCTGCAATATTACGTGTTACCGTTGAAAGATCGAAGCGAAGTACACGTGGATATTCTGCTTGTTTCATATCCGATGCCCAAAGACCAATTTCTTTGGCATAGGTTTCAACCAGCGCAACTTGCTCAGCTTCTCGACCTGTCAGGGTTAAATAATCAATCGTGTTTTGATCGATGTAGAACATTGCCGCAGTTGCGCCATATTCAGGCGTCATATTGGAAATCGTGGCACGATCCCCCACTGACATGCTATCTGCACCTTCACCAAAGAACTCAAGGTACGCACCGACTACACGCTCTTTACGTAAGAATTCAGTCAATGCTAAAACGATATCGGTTGCAGTGATCCCCGCTTGACGTTGTCCAACAAATTCAACCCCGATAATGTCTGGAAGACGCATCCAAGAAGCACGACCGAGCATTACATTTTCAGCTTCTAAACCACCTACACCAATCGAAATCACACCAAGTGCATCGGTATGTGGCGTATGTGAGTCTGTACCAACACAAGTATCTGGGAATGCCACGCCTTCACGGTTTTGCACCACTGGAGACATTTTCTCCAAGTTGATTTGGTGCATGATACCGTTCCCTGCTGGGATCACATCGACATTTTCAAAAGCGGTCTTAGTCCACTCAATAAAATGGAAACGGTCTTCGTTACGACGGTCTTCAATGGTGCGGTTTTTCTCAAAGGCATCTGGGTCAAAACCACCGTATTCCACAGCTAAAGAGTGATCGACAATGAGCTGAGTTGGTACCACAGGATTCACTTTCGATGGGTCACCACCTTGGTCAGCAATGGCATCACGTAAACCTGCAAGGTCTACAAGTGCTGTTTGTCCAAGAATGTCATGGCACACCACACGCGCAGGATACCAAGGGAAATCGTGATCTTGTTTTGAGAAAATCAGTTCTTTTAGTGACTGCTCCAAAATGGCAGGATCACAACGACGCACTAACTGTTCAGCCAATACTTTTGAGGTGTATGGAAGTTTTGCATAAGCGCCTGGCTGAATCTGTTCAACGGCTTCTCGCACATCAAAGTATTCTAGCTGGGTGCCTTGCAGTGGTTTGCGGTGATTATTGTTCATAGCGTTCCTGCCTTTGGTGTTTCATTTTTCTTCACTGTCTTTACTAGACAATTCTTCTTTGTCTGCTAGGCATACTACACTGTCGAAAACCCATTTCCCAAATCGTTTATATTTCATAAGCTTAGGTATAAAAATAGGGGGGTTTGAAATATTTAGTTACATTAACTTTTAAATATTTACTCTAAATATGATTTTTTCTGAAAAATAGCGGAAAATAGCCCTAATTCTTTAGTATTAGATTTTAAGGTAGGCGAGCAATTCATGAGCGATCTAGCTTTCTCCTCTTTCACTTTAATTGGTGTAGATGCACTCAAATTTTTACAAGGGCAAGTAACGGTCAACGTTGAAGCTTTAGCTGAAAATACAACGCAATACACCGCCATTTGTGACTTGAAAGGTCGTATCCACTTTGGTTTGTGGCTGACAAAACGTAATCCTGAGCACTTTGAAATTGTGACCACGCAAGACCAGTCGGAAGAGTTTGCCAAACACATTAAAAAGTTTGGTGCTTTCTCTAAAATGAAACTTGAACCTATGGGTTCAGTTTTTCCAACCTTCACACAAGACCGTACCACCTTTTCTGCTGAGCCTACCGATATTGCAGCATGGCAAGTGCAAGCCATTACTCATGGTGAAGCGTTTATCGACCAAGCTATTGAGCATGTGTTTCAACCTCAAGAGCTTCGTTTACACCAACGTGAAGGCGTGCACTATGACAAAGGCTGTTACTTGGGTCAGGAAGTCATTGCGCGTTTATGGTTTAAAGCCAAACCAAAAGCGTGGTTGCATTTAATCCAGGGTACAAGCAGTACGCCTGCGCAAGCGGAACAGTTGAATAAAGGTATTCAAGTGGTGAACAGCGCTGCAATTGATGGCGGTTATGTCGCATTGGTGGTGGCACGTCCTGAGTCTTTGAGCGAACTGGATGTGACGGTTTTAGACTTACCAGAACACTTAAATGGTGATGTGGCAAGACCGCAGTAAGTTTATATTTTTTAGAATGTTATGATAAATTAGCCTCTAAAACTTATTCTTGGTTTTTGGGGCTTTTTAATGACTGAAAAATTATACTATTGGGCTGAAAATTTAGAAGGTTATCGTTCTGATAATGAAAAAGATTATGATCAAATTATAGAAATAAAACGACTCAACTTTTTTATTGGTAAAAATAATGCAGGGAAAAGTAGGTTTTTGAGGAATTTATTTTTATCAAAGAAAACTTTCTATACTTATAATATAAACTTAATGGATTTAAGTGAGTTTCAAGAAATAATTCCATTTATCGATAAAGAATGCAAGAGCCAATTGAAAAGAAAAAAATATACAGGTGATATCTATAACTCCATTAGAAAATATATTCTGGATTCAAAACCAATTCCAGATGATGAATTTTCAAAATTAATTGAAATTATAACATTTTTTCAAAAAAATAATTATTTAGAAGCTGAACATTTTAAAAAACATGCTGAAAAATTAAATTTTCTTACAAATTATGAACTTGATGAAAATCAAACTTTTAACAATCTTCTCAACAAATTAATACAAAGTTTTAATAATTTTAGGTCATCAACAAAATTTTCTGGAATTCAAAACAGGTATATACCTACATTAAGAGGCTTAAGACTTCTTTCTCATAATAATCAACCAATACCTACACCTTTTGTCACCAGAACATTCATCGACTATTTTGACAATGTGATAAAGGTAGGAATGGATTCACAACAAAAAGAAAAGCTATTCAAAGAGCGATTAATAACTGGTGAAAATTTTTATGAAAATTTGACTAAATTTAGAAATGGGCAAGAACATCAATGGCAAATCATAGAAGATTATCAAAATGCTTTATCAAGTTATTTTTTTAATAATGAACGAGTTGTCATTATTCCAATTCACGATGACAATATTCCACACATCAAAATTGGCAATGAACCACAATTTCCTATTTCGCAACTTGGCGATGGTTTACAACAAGTCATTATCTTGACTTATGAAGCATTTGTAAATAAAAAAAATATTCATGCCTTCTTTATTGAAGAACCAGAACTTCACATGCATGCAGGTATGGTTCGTCAGTTAATGAACTTTTATTTGAATGAAACCAATCATTATTATTTCTTTACCACTCACTCAAACCATCTTTTAGATATGGCAGATGAATCAGATCAAGTCATCATCCAAAAGTTTGTAAAACAACAAAAAGAAAATCCTAAAGATGGCTTTGATTTTAAAATTTATCGCTGTGACCGAGATCGTGACCTACTAGCCTCTCTTGGTGTAAAACCATCTTCGGTTTATTTAGCTAATTGTACCATTTGGGTCGAAGGCATTACTGACCGTCTGTATATCACCAAGTATATGGAAAAATATTTAGCTGAATTAGAGACAACTGATGCCGAGCAATATAAGAAATATCGACGTTTTATGCCGAATTATCACTACACATTTGTTGAATATGCTGGAAGTAATTTAGTCCATTGGGACTTTAGTAATGAATTTACTGATCACTTAAATGATCAAGGTATGAATGCTTTACTCACAACAAGTAGTGTGCTTCTTATTGCTGATGGCGATATTCAAGAAAAAGGTAATCGTGTTGAACAATTGACTGAATCATTAGGTGAACAATTTTACCTTCTACCGTGCAAAGAAACAGAAAATACCCTCCCTTTTGAAGTAATCATTCGTGTTGCACAAGAGCGTTTTGAACGAATGAATAACGACACTAAAGAAGGTTATAATTTTGATTTAATATCAAATATTAATAGTCAAAATTACTTTGATCACACGAAATACGGTATTGGACGTTTATTAGATGAAGCAATTAAGATAGCTGATCAAAATCCTTATAAAAATCCATTTGCTGACGGCGCTGGAGTAGGAACGATTAAGAAAAAATTAGACTTTTGCCGTGAAATCATCAAAGATTTTGACGAAAATCCTGATTGGCAATTAACGCCTAAAGCAAAAAAACTTTGTGAACGTATTTTTCAGCATATTGACGAAAGTAATAACTTAAAACAGTAATCCTCTCATAGCCAAAGTTTAAAAATACTTTGGCTTTTTTATAACTACTCTTTCCGTCTCACATAATAAACCACACCACCCTTATCATCTGAAAAATAAAATGAATTTGCATCTATACGGTAAATATCTGCGGGTCGCCCATTTACCGTTTTACCCACTAAAAAACCATCCATAAAAGTCTGTAGTTTTTTCCCTTTGCGCATAATCACAATTTTATAGCCATGACCAATTGTGGCATCCGTAGAACCATGCAACGCCACTAAAAAAGAATTTTTAATGGTGTCATCGGTATTTGGATGATCAAAATAGTCAAAACCAAGTGCCGACGAGTGCGCAGGGAAATAGGCGTAAGGAGATGGTACATTTTTACATCCTGTCGGACGTTTGAATTTAGGATCTGCAATAATTTTACCATTCGACGAATAGCATGAAGCCCAACCATAATCTGCATCACGCTTGAGTGCATAAAAAGTTTCATCAGGTTTATTTTTACCCAAATGGTCTGCACCTTGATTGGTGGCAAATAAAAATTTACCCACCCATTTCAAACCGACGGCATTACGCAAGCCTGTGGCATAAATCTTTTGTTCCGAACCATCGGAGTTCATTTCTAAAACGGTCGCTCTAACTTTTTCTTTTTCGACACAAACATTGCAACTTGAGCCGATCGAGACATAAATTTTGCCGTTCCCACCTACGGCAATGGTTCGCGTTAGATGCCAGCCCCCATATTTATAACTTAAGCCATAATCAGGAAACGTCGCTAAGATTTCAGCTTTAGCCGTGGGTTTAATTTCGCCTTGGATAAATTTTCGTCGGGTGAGCTGATGCGTTTCAGCCAAATATAACCAATCCTGTCCTTGAGAATCGGTATAAAACTGGACTGAATTTGGATTTTTTAACCCCGTCATATAAGGAATAATTCTGCCGAATTTTCCTGTTTCAGTATTCCATTCATCCAAAATATAAACGGTGCCTTTTTTATTGTCGGTCAAATCGTGCATATCCGTTACAAACATTCTCCCGTCAGGTGCTTTGCTAAAAAAACGAACGCGTTTTAAACCTTCAGCCGCAGGAATGATTTCGTAATTTGCGGGGAGATTTAGAGAAAAACGCTTCCCATTTTTCAAATTGATTTGATGAGGAACAAGATTGGGCTGCCCTGCTAAAACTGCCATTGAGCAACATAAACATAGAAATAAGATTGAGAATATTTTTATCATTTTAGATCGGTCTCGATTCATCTTATGAAAAGTAAGCTTCTTTTTTATATGATATAACTTGAATGATGAGCATAGCGTCAAATGCTTTTGCTAGAAAATCGTATAGGCTATTCATATACAAACTATTATTTTATATTATCTTTTAGCCCAACCACTGCAAACGTCTTTACAGTGGATTAAGGCCTTCATTGTCGTTATATGGCTATACAAAAGTATTGCTTTAGAAATCTATAACAAGCATCGGTACTTGGATAAAAAGCTCCTCCAAGAACTTAAACCATTTTTAGAGCCTTATTTAACAATTCACTTATTTTCAATGAACATTAAATATCAAAAATCATGAAACAATTTATTCATGTCTTTGCAGAGATAGTCTTTAAATGAAAAGTCTCGTGCATGTTTAGCATCAAATTTTGCGGTCACACCGTCTTTTTCAAAGATATACACGCGGTCATCTTTGCTCACTAAAAACTCACCACCCAATTTCATCAATAAGGCATCAATTTTTTCGCCATCTGGAATCGACTCATCGGCCAAAACTTTTAAATAATTTCGCTTAATTGACTTAATAAACATGCTGAACTCGCTTCTCATTTTCAGCGCTATTTAAACAGAATCTAAGCCAGAATCCTAATAAAACACGAAGCTCATCAGCTACAACTACCAATAACACGTTTCGGTCCTTTCCACCGTACATCACGAGGTTTGTATTGGAAAAATATATACCGATCAACACAATCAACGGAAATTTGTAAGACCAAGACACAATTCAGATATTTACATTCACACAATTCAACTTATGATGTGAAATGACTCAAAACAAATACACACATAGATGGACTTATGTGTAAGAAAAAGGTTTATAAAACATGAAGAAACTCGTACTTGCAAGCTTAATTGCACTCACTAGCCAGCTTGCACTTGCAGCCACCACTCAAGATACCATCAACCCTGAATTTGCCAAGATTGAGGAAATGGTCAAAGCCAACAATATGACGGGGGCATATCAGTCTTTAGAAAAACTGGCAAAGTCTGGCAACCCACAAGCCATGTACAACTTGGCTTATTTGACGCAAACAGGTCAAGGCACAGCGAAGAATGAGAAAAAAGCCATTCAGCTCTATCAAGATGCTGCAAACAAAGGCTACCCTGTTGCGCATTATGTGCTTGCGAAAAACTATGTCACTGGCACTTTAGGCTTGCCACAAGACCTCAACAAAGCCAAACAACACTTTGAAGCTGCCTCTAAACTAGGCTTTGATGATGCAACTGTTGAATATGCCGTGCTGTTATTTTCTGAAAATAAACCAGAGTCTGAAAAGTTAGCCCTGAAGAAACTTGATCCTTTGGTGAAAAAAGGCAACTATCAAGCCATTCATGCACAAGCCTTGTACGACATCAGCACAGGCTTTAAAAACAAACAAGAAGCGCCGATTCAAAAAGGTCTCAACAGCATTCAAGACTTAGCCAAAAAAGGTTACATTCCTGCCCTAATGGCCGTGGGCAATATGTTTGCCAATGGCAATATCATTCCGCAGAACTTACCAGAGGCGAAGAAAATTTTTACTGCTCTAGCCAAAGAAAATGTGCCACAAGCGAAAGAGTCATTAGCGCAGGTTGAAACCATGATGGCGAATCAAGCCAAGTCCCCTGCAACAGCAGCGGTTAAAAAATAAATATTTTCTTCAAAAATACTCTCCAAGGAGAGTATTTTTTTACCACCAAAGACCAATCAAGACACTGACCACCACAAAACTCAATAACGTGCTGATCATCAATGGGGTGAGTGCTTTTTCATTCAAACCATACACTTGCCCAAAAATACCAAATAGAGATGGCATCGGTAAGGCTGCAATCAAGGTCCCTGCATAAATCATCTTTTGGTCCAATGCAGTCAAATAGGTCAGTCCTAAATAAACCAATATTGGCATACAAATATTTTTAGACACCACCAGATAAACCGTTTGCAGGTTAAAAGACTGAATAGTGAGACCGACCATTCCACCACCAATAATAAACAAGGCTAAAGGCGAGGCAGTCTGACCTAACATTGCAAACACTTGGTCGATTAAATGCGGAATTTTAATTTCAAACATCGCACAGCTCATGCCAATCATCACCGACAAGAACAATGGGTTTTTAAATAACGTAAGAAATGTAGTCTTTAAAATGGAAGCAACATTGGCTTGCCTTTGTCGGCCTATTTCAGCCAAAGTGAGCATCAATGGAACCAAAAATACACTTTCAATGATCACCACCAATGAAATATAAATCATCGCTTCACTCCCCATCAGCAACGTCAAAATAGCGGCTCCCAATAAGCCTGTATTGGACATAGATGCACCCAGTGAGAAGACTGAAGCGTGGGTAAAGTGATTATTAAAAAGCTTTTGACCGAGAATAAAAGCCGAAATGAATAAACCGAAAGTCACAACGGCATAAACAAAGAAATAGGACGGATACCAAATTTCATGCAGGTCCTTTGATGCCAAGGCGTGCAGCAATAAAGCAGGTAATGCAATTTTAATAACAAAGGCACTGATTGCTATAATTTGTTCTTTAACAAGCAATTGAATTTTGACCGAAATAAAGCCAAGAAAGAGCAAAAAAAAGACTGGAAAAATTACCGAGAAAATCATTCAAGTTATTCCTTTTCCAGATGATGTAAGTAAAGACCTATCCTAGAACACATCTTTACTCAGTTGAAATATTTAAAAAGACTTATGGGCTTAGAACGCAGAAAATAAATCTTTGATTCCATGTGGCTGACACCGTAAATACTGTGGTGCGATAGAGACTTTTCCACCTAGTTCTGCGGCGGCATGCCACGGCCATCGTGGGTCATACAGCATAGCCCGCGCCAGACCAATTGCATCAGCTTCTTGCGCTTCCAAAATATGTTCAGCCTGCTTGGCTTCTGTAATCAGTCCTACCGCAATCACAGGAATTTGCACTGCTTGCTTCACCGCATGAGCAAAAGGTACTTGATATTTGGCCTTGATCTGAATGTTTTGTTCCACATGCAAGCCACCACTTGAGACATGAATATAAGCTGCACCGAGTTGCTCCAATGCCTTGGATAGACCTACCGTTGAATCAATGTCCCAACTTTCTGTTGCGGTCGACTCCATCCAGTCAGTTGCAGATAAACGCACGCCCACGGGATAGTTTTCAGGAACGGCTTGTTTAATGGCTTGGAACACTTCTAAGGTAAATCGAATGCGGTTTTCAAAGCTTCCACCATATTCATCAGTACGTCGGTTCGACAGGGGCGACATAAATTGATGTAGCAAATAGCCATGGGCTGCATGTAGTTCGATCAGCTCAAAACCTGCATCTACTGCACGCACAGCGGCACTGGCAAAGTCATCTATGATGTCTTGCATTTCTGTCACACTCAAAGCATGTGGAGCATGCTCTTCGGGCTTAAAAGGCACATCACTAGCAGACACCGTTTGCCAACCATACGTCTGATTCGGTTTGATCTGCCCCTTTCCCGACCAAGGACGGTCGGTCGATGCTTTACGCCCTGCATGTGCCAGTTGAATAGCAAAAGGCATTGGGGAGAGTGTTTTGACTTTTTGAAGTAAGGCCTTCATTTGCGCACGTTGCAAATCATTCCACAGTCCTAAGTCTGCAAAACTAATCCGGCCTATCGCTTGTACGGCTGTCGCTTCGACAATGCATAAGCCTGCACCAGACAACGCATAATTGGCCCATTGTTGCTCATGCCAATAGCTGAGTTCACCAGCATCATTGGCAGAGTATTGGCACATGGGCGCAATCACAATTTTATTTGTTAATTTTAAATCCCCAAATTGAATGGGTTGAAATAATAATGACATCACAGCTCTCCCTGTACTCACTATGATCTATAACAAATAAAGTGCCTTGCATTCAACGCTAAAAGTGCAAATCTGCTGTCAAACCTTTGCACTTTTATGGCTATCCATTTAGAAAATAATGCAGCTTCCAAGGCATTATCCACCACGTCGCAACAAAGCGAACGATGAATCCCTCCCAGCCTGCCAACTTTTCTAAATCAAATTGTGTGTCTAGCCAAAACTGAGAAGCCGTTGTCAGACTTCTACCAGTGTTACGTCCACCATCCGCTAAATAATTGGTATCTGTTAACGCATTCGCTTCAAACTTGATCCCTTTTTGCGCCAATTCAGTTCGTTTTCCCTGCCAGTCACCGAATAAGTACTGGCCATGAGCATCCAAAACTTGTTCAGCATGACTCATTGTTGCTAAAACAGACATTGCCGTTGCACATAAAGAAAGCGTGAACTGTTGTATGAAATCCTAAGCTCTGATTTAAAATGAATATAGATCCACTTCATTTAGATAAAAAATTTAATGAAAATTACATAATTTTCAAAGAAAGATCTCAGCATTTTTTTATTATTAATTCATAAAAGTTATCAATGCAGTCAACAATTATAAATATAAGATTTGATTTAAATGGTGCAAAGATTGTCCCTATAAAAATTGCTCTCTACTCCTACCTAAGTACTCATTCTGCTTTTCATTTTGTTTTAAATGCTTAGAAAAATAAGACAGATGCCAAAACTACTTGCAATATTGCGTGTACACCGCAATATTAAGCTCACGTTTTATCATCTTACGTTGCCATGCCTGAATTACCTGAAGTTGAAACCACCAAAGCCAGTTTATTACCGTTATTAGATCAGCAAGTACTCAGCGTTGAAGTTCGTCAATCCAGTCTACGTTGGCCAATTCCCGCAGATCTCAACAAACTGGTCGGACAGCGCTTAGTTCAATTAAGTCGGCGATCCAAATACATTTTGGCAAGCTTTGAACAGGACACCATGCTTTGGCATTTGGGCATGTCGGGTAGTTTTCGGATTTGTGAAATTGGTGAACCTCTAAGAAAACATGATCATTTAATTATTCGTTTTGAAGATGTCGAGCTACGCTACCATGACCCGCGCCGTTTTGGATGTATCTTATGGTTAGATGAAAACTCACAAGCCAAGTTAATTGATACGCTTGGGCCTGAACCACTGAACACAGATTTTAATACTGAATATTTGAGTCAAAAGCTGAAAAATAAGCAGGTCGGCATAAAAGTTGCAATCATGGATAATCATGTAGTGGTTGGTGTTGGAAATATCTATGCCACAGAAAGTTTGTTTAATTTGGGCATACACCCTGCGCAAGTGGCATCGAGTTTAACGCATAGCCAAATTGAACAATTGGTGATCGAAATCAAACGCATTTTGCAGCAGGCCATTAACTTGGGAGGCTCGACCTTAAGAGACTATTCAAACGCCATGGGAGAAAATGGCTATTTCCAACAAACCTTGTTGGCTTATGGCCGAGCAGGTGAAATGTGTGTTAACTGCGAAACCACGCTGGAAAACATCAAACTCGGACAACGCGCTTCGGTGTTTTGCCCAGAATGCCAACCGCTGAAAAAAGTGCAATCCAAGCCCAAAGCAACGGCTATAGTTCGAGGAAAAACCAAATGAAAACTGCCATTGTTCGTCATATTTTGGTCAAAGACAAAGACCTCGCTGAACAACTGAAAAAGAAAATCCACGATGGCGCCGATTTCGCTAAAATTGCCAAACAATATTCCACCTGTAACTCGGCTAAGCGTGGTGGTGAGCTCGGCGAAGTGAAAAAAGGTCAGTTGGTTCCAGTGATTGATAAATTGGTCTTTACTGCAGCAGAAAAAGTACTTCATGGCCCAGTGAAAAGCCAATTTGGTTTTCATTTATTAGAAATTAAATTCCGTATGGATTTTTAAAATATAGCGAGATATGGTGTGTTTAAGTCCAAACACACCATAAGCATGGTCTTGATTAAGCTTCCTTCATCTCATAAGTCCACGCATCAACAGGTTCACCAGACGCTAACACCCCCTGCACCTTTACCCGTTGATACTGTATCCCTTCAAACTCATCCAACGCATCCCAATGTTCAGCCAACTTTTCGCTACAGAAAAAATAGCCCTCAACAGCAGGTGCCTTAGAATCAAGCACAATCGCAAATAAACCTTTATCAGGTCCCCAATCCAAAATATGGACCACGCCATGCACATAGCCTTTTTGCCATATACCACCAATGCGCTCTAAAAGGTGAGCATTTTCATGATTTGGACGTAAGGTCCCATAGACAAATAATTGATTCATGCAGCATCACAATACGGGTTCAAACTGCGCGCATCATAAAATTAAATCTGTACAAAAACCAGTCTTTTCATCAAGCATAAAGAGAAAAACGGCACGTGATGTGCCGTTTTATTTTTGTTATCTTCGTCTTTTCATTATTGACGTTTTTTTAACTCATCACGAATCTCACGTAGCAATTCGATATCTTCTGGTGTTGCCGCTGGTTCTGGCGCAGCTTCTTCTTGTTTACGGCGCATACGATTGATCATTTTCACCATTAAGAACACTACCCATGCCAAAATGATGAAATTAATTAAAATCGTAAGGAAGTTACCATAGGTCAGGACATTTACACCTGCTTTGGTTAACTCATCTAAAGACTGTAAATTGTTTGGGTTATCGCCTAAAACAAAGAACTTTTGTGTGAAATCCACACCGCCACCGGTGATCACAGTAATCAATGGCATAATGATATCTTTCACTAATGAATCAACAATCTTACCAAATGCCCCACCAATAATCACACCGACAGCCAAGTCGATCATATTACCTTTTACCGCAAATTCGCGGAACTCTTGCATAATACTCATTTAAATCTCCAGTTTTTTTTTGACTTTAATTTATGTGACGAAGTATACATTAATTTTATAGCTTCATTTCCACGTAATTTACTCGGAAATCATCTGTTTTTATACATAGGTTTGCTAATTTTAAACAAAAAAAATGCCATCAAGTGATTGATGACATTTTTAAATGGCGCTGCCCCGCATGAGGCAACCTCATTTTTAAAACTTATTTACCAGAACGGTTACGTTTACGTTCGTTTTCAGTCAAGTAACGCTTACGGATACGAATAGACTTAGGAGTTACTTCAACTAATTCATCATCTTCAATGAATTCAAGCGCTTGTTCAAGCGTATATTCAACAGCTGGAACAAGAGTCAACGCATCATCAGTACCAGAAGCACGTACGTTTGTTAACTGTTTTGCTTTAGTTGGGTTAACTGTCATGTCATCTGAACGAGAGTTAATACCAATGATCATACCTTCGTAAACTTCTAACTGAGGTTTAGCAAATAGACGACCACGGTCTTGCAATGTGAACAATGCATAGCCAAGGCAAGTACCTTGAACCATAGAAATCAACACACCGTTTTGACGTTTCGCAACAGTACCTTGTTTCATTGGACCGTAGTGCGAGAAGCTTGAAGTCATGATTCCTGTACCAGAAGTCATGGTCAAGAATTCTGAACGGAAACCGATCAAGCCACGTGAAGGAACAGTTGCCTCAATACGGATACGGCCTTTACCGTCAACTTCCATATTCGTCATTTCGCCTTTACGGTGACCCATTTGTTCCATTACAGAACCTTGGTGCTGTTCTTCAACGTCAAATGTTACGTTTTCGTATGGCTCTTGCTTTTCGCCATCAACTTCTTTCAAGATTACTTGTGGACGTGATACGCCCATCTCGAAGCCTTCACGACGCATGTTTTCAATAAGAACTGAAAGGTGAAGTTCACCACGACCAGAAACTTTGAAACGGTCTGGACTGTCAGTGTCTTCAACACGTAACGCTACGTTATGAATTAATTCGCGGTCTAAGCGCTCACGGATGTTACGTGAGGTTACGAATTTACCTTCTTTACCAGCAAACGGTGAGTTGTTTACTTGGAAAGTCATCGTTACTGTAGGCTCATCTACAGACAATGGCGGTAAAGCTTCAACATTTTTCGGATCACAAATAGTGTCAGAGATATGAAGTTCATCAATACCTGTGATACATACGATATCGCCTGCTTGAGCAGAATCAACATCAACACGTTCTAAACCGTGGTAACCCATGATTTTTAAGATACGACCGTTACGAGTCTTACCTTCTTTATCAATTACAGTAACTTGAGTGTTCAGACCAACTGAACCACGTTGAATACGACCAACACCGATAACACCTACGAAGCTGTTATAGTCAAGTGAAGAAATCTGCATTTGGAATGGACCATCAACATCAACTGCTGGTGGTTCAACAATGTCTACGATGGTTTGGAACAATGGAGTCATATCTTCAGCAAGTTCTTCTGGAGATGGACCAGCAACACCACGAAGACCTGAAGCGTAAACAACTGGGAAGTCTAACTGTTCGTCAGAACCACCAAGGTTATCAAACAAATCAAATACTTGGTCAATTACCCAATCAGGACGCGCGCTTGGCTTGTCGACTTTGTTGATAATTACGATTGGCTTCAAACCACGTGCGAACGCTTTTTGCGTTACGAAACGAGTTTGTGGCATTGGACCTTCTTGAGAGTCAACAAGAAGAAGTACACAGTCAACCATAGACATTACGCGTTCAACTTCACCACCGAAGTCCGCGTGTCCTGGGGTGTCAACGATGTTAATACGGTATTCTGTATTGGTACGTGCATCTAACCATTTGATTGCAGTGTTTTTTGCAAGAATGGTAATACCACGTTCACTTTCAATCGCGCCTGAATCCATGACACGCTCAATCTCACCTGCACGATCGCCAAGTGCACCTGATTGCTGTAAAAGTTTGTCTACTAGAGTGGTTTTACCGTGGTCAACGTGCGCAATGATGGCAATGTTGCGGAGAGTTTTAATATCTGACATGTAAATTCGATACGCCTAAAGTTTGAGGGCAAATTATACAGAAAAATAATAGAATTTAGTAGTGACAGTTTATTGACAGACTCGTTTTTTTTGATAAGTGGTGTGCAATTAATTTTGTAAAGCCGTGTAAAGCGATTAGAATGGCGCCACATTGCTAATATCTTTTGACTTATGTCTGATCAGAATCTCCCCCCTAATCAGCCAGATCAGCTTGATTTGGTCTATGGTTTAAATGACCGCCCTCGTCCACTTATTGCTTTTCTTGCTGCTTTTCAGCACCTCCTTGCCATTATCGTCCCAATCGTTACGCCAGGTTTGCTGATTTGTTTAGCGCTTGGTGTATCGAAAGAAGATACCAACATGATTTTATCCATGTCATTGGTCATCTCAGGTGTTGCAACCTTCTTACAATGTAAAAAAGTTGGACCTTTGGGCGCAGGCTTACTAATTGTTCAAGGGACCAGTTTTAACTTTATCGGTCCAATTATTGGAATTGGCTCTGCCATGGTTGCTGCTGGTACTCCTGTAGAATCCGTCATGGCTGCCATTTTTGGTGTAGTAATCGCAGGTTCATTTATTGAAATGGGCGTGTCACGCATCCTACCTTGGGTGAAAATGCTCATTACCCCATTGGTAACAGGCATTGTGGTGTTATTGATAGGTTTGACCCTCATCAAAGAAGGTCTCATCAGCATGGGTGGTGGCTATCAAGCCATGTCAAACAACACTTTTGCCAATGCAGACAATCTCATCATGTCGTGTACAGTGCTGGCATTGATCATCATCTTGAACCGTATTCGTATTACTTGGGTGAAAAGCTCGGCTATTTTAATCGCACTGATTGTCGGTTATATATTGGCTGGCTTTATGGGTCATCTTGACTTTTCGGGTGTTCAGGACGCCCCCCTAATTCAAATTCCAACCCCCATGCACTTTGGTTTAGACTTCTCTTGGAGCTTGTTTATTCCAATGGCGTTTATTTACCTTGTGACCTCTTTAGAGGCGATTGGCGATATTACAGCGACCTCTAAACTCTCCAACCAACCTGTCGATGGTTCAACATGGATGGAGCGTATTAAAGGTGGTGTCTTGGTGAATGGTGCAAATTCTTTGCTTGCAGGTATTTTCAATACATTCCCTAGCTCGGTCTTTGCACAAAACAATGGCGTGATTCAACTTACTGGGGTGGCGAGTCGTTATGTCGGCATCTGGATTGCTGCGCTATTGGTGATTCTAGGTTTACTGCCTGCGGTTGCAGGTGTGATTCAGGCAGTGCCTCAAGCTGTTCTAGGTGGTGCTGTGATGGTGATGTTCGGTGCTGTTGCTGCATCAGGGATTAATATTCTTTCGGGTGTTCACCTTGACCGCCGAGCACTACTGATCATTGCCATTTCGCTGGCGCTCGGTTTAGGTGTTGCACAAGTTCCACAAATTTTGGAACATTTGCCAGAATTATTCCGTAACATCTTTAGTTCAGGTGTTGCGACAGGCGGTATTGCAGCATTGTTATTAAACATTATTCTTCCTGAGCCGAAGAAATAAGTTTTCATTTCAGTATGCACGTAGCCCAGCACTGTCTGGGCATCGTTTTTACTATGGAGTATATAAAATGGATCCACGAAGTGAAGTTGTTCTTCGCCAGCAGGAATTTCTCTCTGGTTCAGTCTTACTGGTCAATGCACCGTGTGACGAATTAAATATGCAACTAACTGGGGTTGTAGAGCCACATTTTTGGACATGGAATTTTAACGAATTACAATATTTCCAAAACCAACAAAGTGATGTGCATTTTGGTACAGATTTACCTGATGTCGCTTTTGATCAAGCCATTGTATTTGTTCCAAAATCAAAAGAGCTTCTCAATTACGTCTTGCACCAACTGGTCAGTCGTTTGGCCGTAGGCGCATCAATCTTTTTAGTCGGTGAAAAGAAAGGCGGTGTAGAACGTGCTTCAAAACAGCTACAACCATTTGGTAAAACACTCAAATTAGACAGTGCCCGACATTGCCAAATGTGGCAATTGATCACCGAAAAAACCGTAACCGCAAAACCTTTGGTCGATTGGGCACAGCACTACACAGTGCCTACCCCAAAAGGTGAATTACAGATTTGCGCATTGCCGGGGGTGTTTAGTCAAAGCCGTCTAGACGTAGGAACAGCCGTGTTATTGCCTCACCTTTCCCACGTCACCTCTGGCAAAATTGCAGACTTTGGCTGTGGTGCTGGTGTGATTAGTGCTTATTTAGCCAAGTTAAATCCGAAAAATCGTATCTTTGCACTGGATGTCGATGCCTTTGCACTGGCTTCAACAAAAATGACTTTTGAAAAAAATAATCTTTTGCCAGAACAACTTGAGATCAAAGCAGTTCGCGGGATTGAGGATGCTCCACTATTTTTACACGCAATCGTCAGTAATCCCCCATTCCATCAGGGCATTCATACAGATTACAATGCCAGCGAAAATTTATGCAAAACATCCCGCCGCCATCTCAAATCAGATGGTGAGTTGTGGATTGTTGCCAATCGCTTTCTGAATTATCCATTACTCATTGAGCAAAGTTTTGGCCAATGTACAACCAAAGCCGATCAACAAGGCTTTAAAGTGCTGTTTGCCAGCACACAAAAGAAATCTTAAGGAACAATGATGAGCGAAACGACTCAACCAGCTCAACTCAAGCGAAAGCTTGGAGCTCGCCATCTGAATATGATCGCCATTGGTGGTTCAATTGGCACAGGTTTATTCCTTGCCTCAGGTGCAACCATTGCAAATGCTGGTCCAGGCGGGGCGTTATTGGCCTACTGCTTAATTGGTGTGATGATTTACTTTCTCATGACCAGTCTTGGTGAGTTGGCAACACACAACCCAACATCGGGTGCATTTTTCACCTATGGTACCAAGTATGTTGAAGGTGGTTTTGGTTTCGCCCTCGGCTGGAACTATTGGTATAACTGGGCTATTACGGTGGCATTTGAATTGGTTGCCGTCCAATTCATTATGAAATTCTGGTTCCCCGACCTACCCGGTTTTTACTGGAGTGCCTTATTTCTAGCTGTTGTCTTTGGGATCAACGCACTCACCGTCAAAGGCTTTGGTGAAAGTGAATTTTTCTTTTCTTTAGTCAAAGTCCTTGCCATTATCGTGTTCATCATTATTGGTATTTTCATGATTGTTAAAATTATGATGACACCAGGTGTATCTACATTTGCAAACTGGACCAAAGGTGAAGCCCCATTTGTTGGTGGTTTATCTGCACTAATTGGTGTGGCGATGATTGCGGGGTTCTCGTTTCAAGGTACCGAGATGGTTGGCGTTGCTGCAGGTGAATCAAAAGATCCGCAGAAAACCATTCCAATCGCCATCAAACAGATTTTTTGGCGTATTCTTCTGTTTTATGTCGTGTGTATTTTCATTATTGGCACCCTGATTTCTTATGATGATCCCTTGCTCCTTCAAGCCGCTTCATCTGAGAATATTACACTCTCTCCCTTTACTCTACTCTATGAAAAAGCAGGTTTTGCCTTTGCAGCCAGTGTAATGAATGCTGTAATTTTAACAGCCATTCTTTCAGCCGGTAACTCAGGAATGTATTCGTCAACACGTATGTTGTTCGACATGGCCCAAAATGGTAGCGCACCAAAAGCATTTTCAAAATTGGATCGTCGTGGCGTACCTATGAATGCCCTTTATGCGACCACAGCAATTGCCGCACTTTGCTTCTTAACTACCTTTATTGGTGAAAAGCAGGTATTTAACTGGCTGCTCAATATGTCAGGTATGTGTGGTTTTATCGTCTGGTTAGGGATTGCTGTTTCACACTATCGTTTCCGTAAAGGTTATGTTGCGCAAGGACATAAAATTGAAGATCTGGCTTATCGTGCCAAATTCTTCCCTTTTGCTCCATGGTTTGCCTTTATTCTGTGTACCATTGTTGTTTTAGGTCAAAACTACCAAGCGGTACTTGATGGTGAATGGCTCTCTGTTTTATCGACCTATATTGGTATTTTCTTGTTCTTGATCATTTGGTTAGGCTATAAGTGGAAATACAAAACCAAACTGGTTTCTTATCAAGAGATGGATGTCAGTCCAATGAACCCCGATCGTGATTAAAATCCTTTCATAATAAAAGACAGTCTTCGGGCTGTTTTTTATTATCATCATTTATTGTTTAACTCAAACCATAACACATCAATTAATAATTCAGTTTTCAATAAGATAGTTCAATTATTAAAGTCACATAAAACCGATAGCTATAATTCGAATCTAGCCTAAAATTAGTTAATATTCTGCAATTAGTATCCACTCACTTGTGAGATGAACAATTGACATACTTACGCAGTAAAAAGAACGTACTTGGTTTAGCTCCAAATTCACACTACCATAACTCAAGAAGACAGCTTGTTGAGCACAAATCTCTATCTATTTTTTAGACAGAAAATAAAGTAGTTTCAAGTGGCTCCAAGTTGGAAATATTATTTCGTTGGCAAACACATCCTTGTAAAGCTAAATAACTAGAATTATCCATTTACTCTAAAGGTAAAGCTATTATCAATGTCATGAAGCAGGAATAAATGTAAATACCCTTATCATTCCTCTTAGACTCATCCCTATAATTCGAAACTTCTAACAGTATCATCCTATAACGAAACTAACCATGACGACCCTAAGTCTTAACGGCTCTTGCATTAAGTAATGGGTTTATTGTTATCAACATGACTTAACATAAATTGCATTATTTTCAGGCATAAAAAAACGACTCCGAAGAGTCGTGTTTTTTTTT